>JAGZZN010000050.1 GCA_018377375.1 Streptococcus parasanguinis | reverse complement strand
TTCGGCAACGAATAACCTAAGAAGATTATTTTGTCAGCCATACAGGGAAGGTCCTTGTTTTTGATGAAGAAACCAAGAAGATCAGTCGAGCCTTAGCAGATCTGCGAGCGAAAATGAGCAAGGGTGGGAAACTACAAGCCCGCCGGATTGCTGCTTATCAGCTATCTGATTTGTTGGCAGATCAAGACAATGTTCATTTTTCAGAAGAATTTCGAAATTTAGCTCATGATTTGACTCATCCAGAAGACTTCAAACTCCCTCAGATGACAATCCAAGCGACCCTGAGGGATTACCAAGAGACAGGGGTCAAATGGTTCTCCATGCTAAATCATTATGGTTTTGGTGGTATTTTAGCGGATGATATGGGGCTTGGGAAAACCCTGCAGACCATTTCCTTTTTGACCAGTGTTGCAAAAAAAGAAACTAAAATCTTAATTCTAGCTCCGTCCAGTCTCATCTACAACTGGAAACAAGAATTTTCAAAATTTGCTCCTCAGATGGAAGTGGCAGTCGTCTACGGCCTCAAGCAACATCGCGATGAACTCATTGCAACCAATCCTCAGGTAGTCATTACGAGTTACGCCTCTTTCCGTCAGGATGTGGAGGAATACCAGAAAAATCAATATGAATACCTAATTCTAGATGAAGCTCAGGTCATGAAAAATGCCCAAACCAAGATTGCTCAACACTTACGTGGCTTTGAGGTGCCGCATATATTTGCGCTATCTGGGACACCGATTGAGAACCATGTAGGAGAGCTTTGGTCCATTTTCCAAATTGTTCTTCCTGGTCTGTTTCCAGCTAAAAAAGAATTTCAAAAGTTGAGTCCTGAGACTATTGCGCGATTTGTCAAACCTTTTGTCCTGAGACGGAAAAAAAATGAAGTGCTCCAAGAATTACCGGACTTGATTGAAACAACCTATCACAATGAGCTGGACGAAAGCCAAAAAACGATCTATTTGGCTCAATTAAAACAAATTCAAGATCGAGTTCGAACCTCTAGTGAGGAAGAACTAAATCGGAGCAAGGTGGAAATTCTCTCGGGTCTCATGCGCCTTCGCCAAATCTGTGATACCCCCGCCCTCTTTATGGAAGACTATCAGGGAGATAGTGGGAAATTGGAGAGCCTTCGAGATCTTTTGGGTCAAATCAAGGATGGTGAACACCGGGTTTTGATCTTCTCTCAATTTAGAGGCATGCTGGATATCCTAGAGCAGGAAATTGACCAGCTTGGCATGACCTCCTTTAAAATCACAGGTTCTACTCCCGCTAAAGATCGACAAGAAATGACCAATGCTTTTAATGCAGGTGAGCGCCATGCTTTTCTCATTTCTCTGAAGGCTGGAGGGGTTGGATTGAACCTCACTGGTGCCGATACGGTCATCTTAGTCGATTTGTGGTGGAATCCTGCAGTGGAAGACCAGGCTATTGGACGTGCCCATCGAATGGGTCAGGAACAAAATGTTGAAGTTTACCGCATGATTACTCGTGGTACGATCGAAGAAAAAATCCAAGAACTACAAGATTCCAAAAGACACTTGGTCTCAACGATTTTAGATGGAACGGAAACACGATCCAGTTTATCGGTTGAGGAAATTCGTGAGATTCTTGGAATTCAGTCAGAATAGCTTGAAAAATTCTGTGAATAGTTTATAATTAATGGAGTGTCGAAAGGAAGAAAGCATGACAGAAAAATATTTTCCTCAAGTAGGGGATAATGAGTTGATGTTAACAGAGATGCCCCACATGAACCTGTACGATGAAACAGATTTGATTAGTAACATTACAGGCGACTATGTGGATAAAAATTTTTTGGAATGGCAACCGATTGCTGAAAATACCAAACCTAAGCATCCTTACCATCAACCACTAGAAGAGCCCCTACCGAAAAGACGGCCAGTAAGAAAACCTGATTTTAAAGAGCCGATTGATAAAAAAAGCCCTGCCAATCGTTATGCAGAGGAAGCGAGAGAGCGTGCGCGTGAAGATCTGAAAAAGAAACGCACAGCTCCCTATCTGACAACGGATCCAGCAGCTACTACAAGTAAGCGGAAAAAACCGTTTATTTCAGAACGGAAACCTGGTCAGCCAACAGCTCCCTTCCAAAAGGAAAACCCAGGCGAGTTATTGAAATATAGCAAACGATTGCGACAAGATCAGTTGATCCTTGCAGAGTTCGAATCTGCAGGAGAACCAGAAGTGGCAGAACCGACTGAAAAGAAAAACAATTATGATTTCTTAAAGACTAGCCAAATATACAATAAAGATCAGCACAAGTTGAAACCACAGCCGATCAAACAAGAATTGGATTTAACCCATCTAGATCAAGAATAAGGAGAAAACATGTCTAATACATACCATTTTATTGGAATTAAAGGAGCAGGGATGAGTGCTTTAGCCCTCATGCTTCACCAAATGGGACATACAGTTCAAGGGTCAGATGTTGAGAAGTATTACTTTACGCAACGTGGCTTGGAACAAGCAGGAATTCAAATTTATCCATTTGATGTGAAAAATTTGGAAGGCGACAAGATCCTCATTGCCGGGAATGCTTTCCGTCCAGATAACAATGTGGAAATCGCTTATGCAGATGAGCATGGCCTAACCTATAAACGCTACCATGAATTCCTTGGTGAATTTATGCGTGACTTCGTCAGTATGGGGGTTGCCGGAGCACACGGGAAAACTTCGACAACAGGGATGCTTTCGCATGTCTTATCAAATATCACTGACACCAGTTATTTGATTGGTGACGGGACAGGTCGTGGCTCTGCAGCAGCCAAATACTTTGTCTTTGAATCAGATGAGTATGAACGCCACTTTATGCCTTACCATCCTGAATACAGCATCATCACCAATATTGACTTCGACCATCCAGACTATTTCACGAGCTTGGAAGATGTCTTTAATGCTTTTAACGATTATGCCAAACAAATCAGCAAAGGCCTCTTCATCTACGGAGAAGACAAAGAATTGCGTCGGATTACCTCATCAGCACCAATTTATTACTATGGTTTTGATAAGGAGACGAACGATTTTGTGGCAAGCAACTTGCTTCGTTCAACGACTGGTTCAACCTTCAACGTTCATTTCCGTGGAGAAGATTTGGGGCAATTCCATATCCCAACTTTTGGTCGCCACAACATCATGAATGCCACAGCAGTCATTGGTTTGCTTTACATTGCAGGATTTGATTTAGATTTAGTCCGCGAGCATTTGAAGACCTTTGCTGGAGTGAAACGTCGCTTTACTGAAAAAGTAGTCAATGGAACAGTGATCATCGATGACTTTGCGCACCATCCAACGGAAATTATTGCAACCTTGGATGCAGCCCGTCAAAAATACCCAAGTAAAGAGATTGTGGCGATTTTCCAACCACATACCTTTACACGGACCATTGCCTTGTTGGATGAATTTGCTGAAGCCTTGAATCAAGCAGATGCTGTTTACTTGGCACAGATCTATGGTTCTGCACGGGAAGTCGATCACGGCGATGTGAAAGTTGAAGACTTGGAAGCAAAAATTGTCAAACGTTCAGCGATTATTACAGCTGAGAATGTTTCTCCTCTTCTTGACCATGACAATGCAGTCTATGTCTTTATGGGAGCAGGAGATATTCAAACCTATGAATACTCATTTGAGCGTTTATTATCTAGTTTGACACATAGTGTACAATAAGAGATGATTGAGTCTGGAATCGATTGGTTCCAGACTCAAATTTATCTGTCCGCTGAAGAATCATGAAATGAGGAGAGCAGGATGATGATTCGATCAATCACCCCAGCTGATCAAGAACAGCTGTTATTGCTAGAAGAAGAACTTCATGACAATGAAGGAAAGAAGCACAGGGCCACTCTTGAGGAAGCGCTAGGTTCGAAGGAAGCCATTTCTTTGCTTGCAGAGCAGGGTGGCGATACTGTGGCTTACTTGTTGGCGACAGAAGACCAGCATGTAAAGGGGGACCTCATCGTATTGCGATTAGCAGTGAGACCAACTTTTCAAGGTCAAGGATATGGTGCGATTCTGATTGCTGCTTTAAAAGATCTAGCTGTTCAAAAGGAAAAGAAAGCCATTTGGATCGATTGTTCAGAAGATTTACTTTCTTACTTTGCCCAGCAAGGATTTCGAGATGAAGCTGAGTCTGATCAAGGTGTCCATATGGTTTGGGTACGATAGAAAGAGTAAATGATGAAAGAAAAAATTCACATTAGACAAGCAGAGCTGCAGGATTTGGACGCTATCGAGCGCATTGAGCTTGAGAATTTTTCAGAAGAAGAAGCGATTGCGCGTGAGATTTTAAAAGAACACATTGAAAAGATTCAAGCGACTTTTCTTGTAGCAGAGTGCCAAGGTCAGATTTTAGGGTACTTAGAAGGACCTGTTAGACCGGAGCGCTATTTGATCGATTCCTCTTTTTCAAAGGTTGAAGATCTAAGCCATCTAGAACAGGGTTTTATTTCCATCACGAGTCTATCCATTGCCAAAGAAGCCCAAGGACTAGGGGTTGGAACCCTCTTGCTTGATGCGCTCAAAGAGATTGCGGTGAAAGATCATCGTCAAGGGATCAATCTGACCTGTCATGATTATTTGATTCCTTATTACGAGAAGCAAGGATTCACCAATGAAGGTCTTTCGAAATCCCAATATGCGGGTGAAGTTTGGTACAATCTGGTCTGGGAAAATGAAAACCTTGATTAAATAGGTATTTTGAAGAAGAAAGGCGATTTGTATTGCTTTTCTAAATCTTTTAAGATATAATATTAAGGATTATGATGAGGGAGGTCAATTATTTGACTGATAAATCACAAGACAGTGAGAAGTTATTAAGCTTCAAAGAGCAGATCCTCAGAGATTTAGAAGAGGCAAATGAGCAACTTCTAAAGATCGAAAAAGAGTATGATCTACCTGATCGAAGCATTGAAACCCCTTCTTCACTGAAAGAGGAGGAAGAAGCAACACCACCTCCAAAAGAAGAAGCTGTTGTGGCTTCCACAGAAATACCAGTGGAGCCAGAAAAGGCGACTCCTATTGTAGAAGAAAAGAGTGAGCTCACAAAGCCTGCTCCAAAAGAACCAAGTCAGGAACCGGTAGAGGAAAGCTTATCGCGCTCTTCTCGTAACCAGCGCCAACAAAAACAAAAGAAACAAAATAAAATCGCTAAGCGAATTGTGCGGACAGTGGTCAGCCTTTTGCTGATTGTGATCGTGGCTACAGGGATCTTTGCAGCGACCTATATCCATTCAGCTGTCAAGCCAATGGATAAAAATGCAACAGAATTCGTGACGGTTGAGATTCCAGCGGGTTCAAGTAATCGTGAGATTGGCGCGATCCTTGAGAAAAAAGGACTCGTGAAAAATGGTCAGTTCTTTAACTACTATACCAAGTTCAAGAACTATAGCAATTTCAAATCCGGTTATTTCAACCTTCAAAAGAGCATGGATTTAGAAACCATCATCCAAAAACTGCAGGAAGAGGGGACCAAAACTCCTCAGGCTCCAGTTCTTGGAAAGGTGACGATTCCAGAAGGCTATACGATCGATCAGATTGCGACGGCTATCACAGCAGATGTCTCTAGTAAGAAGGCAGGAAAGACTCCATTTAAGAAAGAAGATTTCTTGAAGGCTGTCCAAGATGATGCCTTTATTGAGAAGATGGTGGCCAAATATCCTAAGCTCTTGGCTAACCTGCCAAGTAAGGATTCTGGTGTTCGCTATCGTTTGGAAGGTTATCTTTTCCCAGCAACTTATAACTATGGGAAAGATACCACAGTGAAAGAAATGATCGATCAGATGCTGGCGGCCATGGATCAAAACTTAACCCCGTATTATGAAACACTTGAGAGCAAGAACATCAATGTAAACGAAGTATTGACCCTTGCTTCCTTGGTTGAAAAAGAAGGGGCGACGGATCAAGACCGCAAAGACATCGCAAGTGTCTTCTATAACCGCCTGAACCAAGACATGCCTTTGCAAAGTAATATTGCAATTCTTTATGCCGAAGGGAAGCTTGGTCAAAAGACGACCTTGAAAGAAGATGCAACGATCGATACAGAGCTGGATTCACCTTATAATATTTATAAGAATACCGGTTTGATGCCTGGTCCAGTGGATAACCCTGGAGTATCAGCGATCGAAGCGGCGGTGAACCCAAGCAAGACAGACTACTTGTATTTTGTCGCAAATGTCGAAAATGGTGAAGTCTTCTTCGCTAAGACATACGAAGAACACAATAAAAATGTAGAAGAACACGTCAATAGTAAATTGACACAAGCAAGTTCAAACTAGAAAAAGCATGTGGCGCGTCCACAGCTTTTTCATTCAAATAATAGAAAGAGAAGAATAATGGCAGAAAAAACATACCCAATGACCCTAGCAGAAAAAGAAAAATTAGAACTAGAATTAGAAGAATTGAAATTGGTCCGTCGACCTGAAGTGGTAGAACGGATCAAGATCGCTCGCTCATACGGTGACCTCTCAGAAAACTCTGAGTACGAAGCAGCAAAAGATGAGCAAGCTTTTGTGGAAGGTCAAATCTCTAGTTTGGAAACAAAAATCCGTTATGCGGAAATCGTCGATAGTGACGCTGTTGCAGTAGACGAAGTAGCGATCGGAAAAACCGTTACAGTTCAAGAAGTTGGCGAAACAGATGAAGAAGTATACAGCATCGTCGGTTCAGCAGGGGCAGATGCCTTTGCAGGGAAGATCTCGAACGAAAGCCCAATCGGTCACGCTTTGATTGGTAAAAAAACAGGTGATGTGGTCACTGTTGAAACACCAGCTGGAAGCTACCAAGTGAAAATTTTGAACGTAGAAAAAACAGCGTAACTATAAAATGCAGGCTCTCAAAGAGGGCTTGTTTTTTTGTGCTCTTAATCCCCTTGTGAGGGTGTAAATTTTTCGTTGATTGATTGAAAGGGATTAAAAAAGCACCTGAACTAGAGGGTTCAGGTGCTTCAGTAATTCCGCTAGAATTTAGAAGTTTGTACTACTTTCTATTGCGTTTTTCTATTGCGTTGTTTTCCTGCATTGCGGTTGTTTTTTGGTTTGTGTTGAATTTGTGTCGTTGCAGTTGGTGTAACGTCTTTTTTCACACGGTGACTAGTCGCTTTTGGAGGATTGTTTTTGTATTCCTCAGCGACCCGTTTGCGAAGATTTGGACGAATCAAGTAGTTGATGACAAATTGTTGGATAATTTGGATCACCCCACCGACTACCCAGTAAAGAGTCACTCCGGCTGAAGAGATCAATGAGAAGACACCGATCATAATCGGGCTCATCAGTGATGCTTTACGCATACTTTCCTTTTGGGTTTCATCTTCAATCCCATGAAGAGAGAGCATACTTTGGATATAGTAGAGAACCGCTACGATAGCTGTCAAGAGCAAGCTTGGTTTTCCAAGAGCAATACCAAGGAAACTACTTTCTGCTACCCCTTTGGTGTGCTGAGCCGCAAAGAAAAGGGCAGAGAAGAATGGCATTTGGATCAAGAGTGGTAAACATCCAACTCCACCAAACATGCTGACCCCATTTTCACGTTGAGCAGCCATTAATTCTTGTTGCGCCAATAGCTTTTCTTCTTGTGTGCTAGCGTTCTTCATGCGCTCTTGGATTGGTCCAAGGATAGGCTTCAAGTAGTTCATCTTTTCAGATTGGTAGGTTGCCTTCCATGATTGGTACAAACCAAGTGGCAAGATGATTAAACGCACGATCAAGGTGACGATAATAATCCCGATCCCAAAGCCCAAGCCAAGGTTGTTGGCAAAGAATTTGATGGCTTCGCCCATTGGACGGCCAAGAAGATTCCAGATCAATCCAGTTGGATTTCCAGTTTTCCGATCGACACTCACGCATCCTGATAAGAAGACGAGCGAAGCTAGTCCCATCGATGCCAATAATGCAAGTTTATTTTTTTTCACAAATTGTTCCTTCTTTTTTAAAATGTTACCTTTCTATTCTACTGTTTTTTTTGAAAATACACAATAGTTCTCTAGTCTTAATTTGAAATTTTGAAGTCCTTATAGTTTTCAAAGTTTGCTAGCGTAACATCCAAATAAGTCACATGCGCAAACGGCGTGGGACCTTTGCGTATTTCTTGGATGAATTTGGCCATTTGACTGCTAGACTCTGCCTGAGCTAGAATACCAACCGTCCCATCGTCATTGTTCCAGACACGGCCAGTAATCCCACCGATCTCTATAGCAAGACTGCAGACTCCCCAGCGAAAACCAACTCCTTGAACCCGTCCTTGGGCAATCATTTTTACCTTTTGCATGTGCATCCTCCTTGACTCGAAGAAATCTATCTGAGGCATGATTTCTTCTTTTTCTTTGTGCTATAATAGGTCTATGAATATTATAACGTCTAAATCCAATAATGTAATCAAAAATGCTAAAAAATTACATCAAAAAAAATATCGGACAGATTCCTATCTCATTGAAGGTTGGCATCTCTTTGAAGAGGCACTAGAAAATCAGGCGATCATTCGTCAGGTCTTTGTTTTAGAAGCCTATTTAGACCGCGTAGAGAATATCCAAAACGTCACTGTCGTGACTTCGGAGATCTTGAGTCTCTTGGCTGATTCGAAGACCCCTCAAGGAATTGTCGCAGAGATTCTTATAGAGCAGCCAGAACTTCCAGATCAGTTACAAGGTCGTTACCTCTATTTGGAGGATGTCCAAGATCCAGGTAATGTGGGAACCATGATTCGAACAGCAGATGCAGCCGGCTTTGATGGTGTCATGCTTTCGAAAGCATCCGCAGATCTATACAGTCTCAAGACTCTTCGATCCATGCAGGGCAGTCATTTCCATCTTCCTATCTGGAAAATGGACCGAGAAGAACTGTTTGAACGAGCTAGTCAATCCAATCTAGCGGTCCTCGCAACGACGCTATCAGAAGCTTCCATCGATTACCGTCAGCTTCCACAGACTAATCAGTTTATCCTGGTTATGGGCAATGAAGGCAAGGGCATCAGTCCAGAAATGGCTACACGAGCCGACCAGCTTGTTCATATTACCATGCCGGGTCGGGCTGAGAGTTTGAATGTTGCAGTAGCTGCTGGAATTTTGATGTTTCATTTAAGGAATTTTTGAGAAAAAGCAGTATACTTAAGTTGAAAAAAGAAATTGGTGGAAATCTTATTGGGAGAGCCTATCAAGGAAAGGTGGTGATCTGATGCAATATCATCGTGACAAAGAATACATGACCTATGTGGGACAGTTGATCCAGCACCCTAAGGTTCAAAAATTAGCCGACATCCCCCATCATATTCATTCCAATCGTTTGGAGCATTCCATTCATGTTAGCTATACTAGTTATAAACTGGCTAAAAAATTTGGTTGGGATGCCAAAAGTACGGCTCGGGGTGGCCTCTTGCATGACCTCTTTTACTATGATTGGCGCGAGACCAAGTTTACCAAGAGTCACGCCTGGATTCATCCACGCATTGCCGTGAGAAATGCGCGAAAGATTACAGATCTTAATGCTAAGGAAGAAGATATCATCATTAAACACATGTGGGGAGCTACCCTTGCTCCGCCTCGCTACAAAGAATCCTTTGTAGTGACCATGGTGGACAAATACTGGGCTGTTAAGGAAGCTTCAGAACCTTGGCGTAAAAAGATGGCAAAAAGAAGATTTTTTCATCGAAAAATGTTAAAATCGTAATAAACAAATTTGAAAGGAACTTGTTTATATGTATAATGATTCAGTAATCCAAGAACAAAGTGGATTGAATGCTTTTTATAACAAAATCTACTCATTAGTTGGGATCGGTGTTGGGATTTCAGCCCTTGTCTCTGGTCTTATGATGACAGTCTTTCAAGATTTCTTCGTTCAAATCTTGACAACAGCACCAATGGTCTACTATGCAGCAGTGGTTGTAGAATTGATCTTGGTCTTTGTTGCAAGTGGGAAGGCTGTTAAAAATAGCCCGTCTGCTCTTCCAATCTTCTTGATCTACTCAGCTTTGAATGGGTTTACGTTGAGTTTTATCATTGCTCGCTACATGCAAGCGACTGTCTATAAGGCTTTCTTGGTCAGTGCCTTGATGTTTATTGTCATGGGAGCTATCGGACGCGTTGTGAAAAAGGACCTGTCTGGAATGGGACGTGCCTTGATGGGAGTCTTGATCGGTGTGATCATCGCTTCTGTTGTGAACATGTTCTTGAGAAGTTCTGGCATGGACTATATCTTGAGTATTATCTCTGTCTTCCTCTTTGCAGGATTGACAGCTTGGGATAACCAAAAGATTCGCTATGTCTATGATCAAACAAATGGTCAACCTGCTACAGGTTGGGCAGTAGCAATGGCTTTGGAACTTTATCTTGACTTTATCAACCTCTTTATCAGTCTGCTTCGTATCTTCGGAAGAAACGACTAATCAAAGAGAGATTGAGCTGGGGCAGTTGCCTCGGCTTTTTTTGTCTTCCGACTTGTGCTATACTAATAGTGACTAAAGAATAGAAATGAGCGCTTATGAAAACACCTTTTGTAACCCGTGAACAATTAGAAAGTCTGACCCAAGAATTTCCTACCCCTTTCCATCTCTATGATGAAGCAGGAATTCGTGAAACGGCTCGTGCCCTCCATCAAGCTTTTGCTTGGAATGAAGGATTTAAGGAATACTTTGCCATCAAGGCGACTCCTAACCCATCGATCCTAAAAATTTTGCAAGAAGAGGGCTGTGGAGTCGACACGGCCAGCTACGTGGAATTGTTAATGGCGGATAAACTGGGCTTTAGTGGGAAAGAAATCATGTTTTCTTCTAACAACACGCCATCTGATGAATTTGTCTATGCGAGAGAATTAGGGGCAACTATCAATCTGGACGCCTATGAAGACATTGCTTTCTTGAAGTCTGTGACCAGCATCCCCAAGGTTATTTCTTGCCGCTATAATCCTGGTGGAGTTTTTGAACTGGGAACCGATATTATGGACAATCCTGAAGAAGCCAAGTTTGGAATGACCAAGGAGCAATTGATCCAAGCCTTTATCGAGTTGAAAGAACTAGGTGTGGAAGAGTTTGGCATTCACGCTTTATTGGCTTCTAATACTGTATCCAACGACTACTATCCAGAGCTAGCGCGTCAACTTTTTGAATTGGCAGTAGAAGTCGTCGAGAAAACAGGTGTCCACTTGGGCTTCATCAACCTCTCTGGTGGAGTTGGGGTCAATTACAAGCCAGAGCAAGAACCAAATGATATTGCCATTATTGGGGAAGGCGTGCACCGCGTTTTTGATGAGATTCTCAAACCGGCAGGACTTGGTCATGTGAAAATCTATACCGAACTTGGTCGCTTTATGCTAGCTTCACACGGTCTTTTGGTAACCAGAGTGACGCATAAAAAGAAAACCTACCGGACCTATGTGGGTGTCGATGCTTCAGCTGTGAACCTTCTGAGACCGGCTATGTACGGTGCTTATCACCATATTACCAATATGGATCGTCCAGATGGACCGACTGAAGTGGTCGATGTCGTGGGAAGTCTCTGTGAAAATAACGATAAATTTGCTAAACAACGTGAATTACCAGTGACGGAGATTGGAGATTTGCTCGTGATCCATGATACCGGAGCACATGGATTTTCAATGGGGTATCAGTACAATGCCAAATTGCGTTCTGCAGAAGTTTTGCTTCAAGAAGATGGGCAGGCCCGTTTGATTCGTCGAGCAGAAAAACCAGAAGATTATCTTGCGACACTCTACGGCTTTGACATTGAAAAATAAGCGATTGTCTGATATAATGATAGTTATGTAAAAATAATGGATCGGAGAAAATTGTATGAATCTCTTTTTAGGAATTTTGTTGATTATTTTAGCTTTCTTTGGTGGGATGGTTGCAGGAATGTTCTTGCTTCGTCGTCAATTTGAAAAAGAATTTGCATCAAACCCCCGTTTGAATGTTGAAGCAGTCCGTACGCTTTTAGGTGCCAGCGGACAACGTCCAAGCGAAGCAAAAGTTCAACAAGTCTATCGCCAAATTGTGACTCAACAAAAATCAGCAATGGCGAAAAACAAGAAAAAATAAGAGTGGGGCAATCTCACGATAATAAATGAGAGGGGCTTGGAGGAATTTCTTAGTCCCTCCTTTTGGAAGGAAGAGATATGGATAACCGACCGATTGGTTTTTTAGATTCTGGAGTAGGGGGCCTGACTGTTGTCCGCGAATTGCTCCGTCAGCTTCCTCACGAAGATGTCGTCTATATTGGAGATTCAGCGCGTGCACCTTATGGTCCTAGACCAGCAGACCAAATTCGCGAGTATACTTGGCAGATGGTGAACTTCCTTCTGACCAAAAATGTCAAGATGATTGTTTTAGCTTGTAATACAGCGACTGCAGTGGTTTGGGAAGAAGTCAAGGAAAAACTTGATATTCCTGTTTTAGGAGTGATCTTGCCCGGAGCTTCTGCAGCCATTAAATCAACGACCCATCAAAAAATTGGGGTCATTGGGACACCGATGACAGTTTCTTCTGGAATTTATAAAGAGAAGATTCAAAGTCTGGCACCAGATATGAAAGTCACCAGTTTAGCTTGTCCCAAGTTTGTTCCTTTAGTGGAATCAAACGAATTGGCATCCAGTGTGACCAAAAAGGTGGTTTACGAAACCCTAAAACCACTAGTTGGAAAGGTTGATACCTTAGTCTTGGGATGTACCCATTATCCTCTGTTAAAACCGATTATTCAAAATGTGATGGGACCGGATGTCAAATTGATTGATAGTGGAGCGGAGTGTGTTCGGGATATTTCCGTCTTATTAAACTATTTTGAGCTCAATAAGAGCCGCGAACTCTTAGAGAAGACCCACCGCTTTTATACCACTGCAAATGCTAATAGCTTTGCAGCGATTGCCGAAAAATGGCTAGAACGTTCAGTGAATGTGGAGCACGTAAATTTATGAGTGACAAACTATTTGAATACAAAGATTCCCAAGATTGGTATATTGCCCAATGGGGAGAAGATGCAGACTACAACCAATTTAGTCAAGTTCCTGCGGAAGCTTCCACTCTTTTAGACCAGCTGGAACTTCTCTTTGCCAAGGATCCTGAAGGATTTCCTCTCAATCTATCGGTGATGCGCTATGGATCAGCCTTTCGTTTCCTAACCTTTTTGACTGAAATCATGAATGAAGTCAAGGGAAGATCTTTTGAAATTATTCAGCGTCAAGGAGCCTTGCTCTTGGTTGAAAAAGGGAAATTGCTCTATTTGCATTTGCCAAGTGATGGGCTGGATTTGGAAGCCTTTTTGGGTCAAGACAAGGTCAAAGATACGATTCTTATTGCGACTCGAAATGAGGGAAAAACCAAAGAATTCCGTAACATGTTTGAAAAGCTGGGCTTTGAAGTGGAAAACCTCAATCAGTATCCAGAGCTTCCAGAAGTCGAAGAAACAGGGATGACCTTTGAGGAGAATGCCCGCCTAAAAGCTGAAACCATCGCAGAGCTAACTGGGAAAACAGTTTTAGCGGATGATTCAGGTTTGAAGGTAGATATCTTGGGAGGCTTACCAGGAGTTTGGTCCGCTCGCTTTGCGGGAGTTGGTGCGACAGATGCGGAAAATAATGCGAAATTGTTGCACGAATTGGCCATGGTCTTTGACTTGAAAGACCGTTCAGCCCAGTTCCATACGACCTTGGTGGTCGCAAGGCCAGGCAAGGAAAGCTTGGTGGTTGAAGCTGATTGGCCAGGGTATATTAATTTTGAACCTAAGGGTGAAAACGGGTTTGGCTATGATCCACTCTTCTTAGTTGGGGAAACGGGCCGTGCTGCTGCGGAATTAACACTTGAAGAAAAAAATACACAATCGCATCGTGCTTTAGCTGTTAAAAAGTTATTGGAGGTATTTCCATCATGGCAAAGCAAACAATCATCGT
>JAGZZN010000049.1 GCA_018377375.1 Streptococcus parasanguinis | reverse complement strand
ATTCCAATCAGAATCAAGGTCAGCCAACGCCAATCGTTTAAATTCCTTGGAATCCATTCATTGTGGGTCAAGGCTTGATAATCATAATCGCGTATCTCGTCTTGTCGTTTAGAAAAGATCAAAGCTAGATACCAGACTAAGATCACCTTGAGGTACTCCGCTGGCTGGATACTGAACCCTCCAGGAATTGTCAACCAACCGTGAGCTCCATTGACCGTATCCGTGATAAACCTAGACAAAATCAACAAAATCACTTCAATAAAGATGACAAAAGCCAGCACTTTTTTATTTCGAAGAAACTTTAAGCTAAATTTATAAATCAAGGCGATGGTTAGGAGACTAAGGATAAAAAAGAGTCCCTGTGTCCGCACCATCCGAGTAGAACTCACTCCACTTTGAATTGCCAAGGCACTTGTTGTCGAATAGACTACAATCAAACCAATAATGGATAAAATCAAATAGGGAATGAGGATGGAATAATTTAAAAGATGTCTTTTTTCAATTTTCATAATTCACCATATTTCTAATGTTCAACCTTCATTATATCATTTTTAAGAAGCAAAACCAAGGAAAGGCCAGAAAAGATTCGGCTTCTTCCCTATTTTCAAGAAATATTCTAATCATTCTTCTTATTTTCATATATTTTTATCCTTTTTCGATGAAAAGATTCCTTTTTTTTGAAAATAATGGCTGAAATCAGCATCTTTTAAGCATTAAGTTTTGCCTTTTCGTTTTTTTTACGGTAAAATGTTTCTGTATGAGAAAAAGGATAAAACCCGTTGTTCTCTTGGTCTTTTTTATCGGTATCATTTCTTTTCTCGTTCTTTCACGAACGATTGCCGATCTGCAAGCCAGAGAGCGACAAGAAACAACCAAAACCATTCCGAACTCCAATACACCTCGAAAAACAACTACTGCAAGCTCTTCTTCTAAAAAAGAAGAAGACATCAATCCAGAACTGGTTGGCCGCCCGATCATAGATATCTCAGGCTGGCAATTGCCTAGTGAAATTGATTACGATGTCCTCTCCCAAAATGTGGGAGGTGTGATCGTTCGTGTCCATAGTGGGGCTCAAGCTAAAAAGGAAAATGCGGCAACCTACTTAAATGGTCTGGATAAATCTTTTAAAACCCATATCCAAGAATTCCAAAAACGAAATATCCCTGTCGCAGTCTATGCTTATGTCGCTGCTAAGGATAAAAAAGAAATGGAAAAAGAAGCAGAGGAATTTTACAAGGCTGCTTCTCCTTACAAACCGACCTACTATTGGTTAGACGTTGAGGAAAAAACCATGAAGGATATGAACGCAGGTGTTGAAGCTTTCCGAGCAAAACTACAAGCTTTGGGTGCAAAAAATATTGGACTCTATATCGGAACTTACTTCATGGAAGAACATAGTATCTCCACTGATAAATTTACGGCTCTTTGGATTCCTACTTATGGATTTGATGATGGCTACTATAATGCCACGCCAGATACCAACACGGAATACGACTTGCATCAATATACCTCTCAAGGGCAATTAAATGGATTCTCACACTACTTGGATCTCAACCAAATTGCTCCGACGCAAGACCAAGAAGCGATTTATCGGAAACTTTTCAAGGTACAAAAAGATAACTCTTCCTCATAGCCTTAAAACAGCAGATCAAGTGATCTTCACTTTTTCTGCTGTTTTCTATTTTTAAGGAGAAGAGAATATTGCTGCTACTATATGTTATAATGGTCTAATGAAATCTGGTTTTGTAGAGAAAAAGAGAAAAGGAGAAAGCCATGGCAAAAAAAAATAAAGTAAAAAAGACCTTAGTCGAGCAGATCTTAACAAAAGCAAAAATTGAGCACGTAGGCTTACAAATCAACGCTTTAGAAGGGATCTTACCAGAAGGGATTGATCGCTCTACTATTTTCAAAACCCTAGCTCTCAAAGGTGATAAAACGGGTCCAGTGATTGGGATCATTCCTATCACGGAGCATCTTTCAGAGAAAAAATTGGCCAAATTATCAGGAAATAAGAAAGTGGCAATGATTCCTCAAAAGGATCTCGAAAAAACAACAGGTTATATTCATGGTGCCAATAATCCCGTGGGCATTCGTCAAAAGCATCCTTTCCCAATCTTTATCGATGAATCAGCCCTTCAGATAGAGACCATGATCGTATCTGCCGGGGAAATCGGCCATAGTATTCAAATCAAACCACAACTTCTAGCAGACTTCGTTAAAGCGACTTTTGCAGATATTTTAGAATAATGACAAAGAAGGAGACAAGATTGTGAAACTATATTTTATACGACACGGACGGACAGAATGGAATGAAGAAGGACGTTTTCAGGGATCAAATGGCGATTCTCCGCTGTTACCAGCCTCTATTCATCAGCTTGAAAAACTAGGAAAGCACTTAGCTAGCGTTCCATTTAATGCAGCCTATACAAGTGATCTTCCACGGGCTGTTCATACTGCACAGATCATCATTGATCAATTAGAGAAACCTATAGAATTGCAACTAACTTCTGCTCTTCGTGAGTGGAAGTTAGGAAAATTGGAAGGAGCTAAGATCGCTACAATCACGTCCATTTATCCCCAACAAATGGAAGCGTTTCGACATAACCTAGCCCGTTTCCAAAATGAAATTTTTGATGCGGAATCGGTTTATGATACAACCAAACGGACCTGCGATTTTGTAAAAAGTTTGAAAGGAAAAGAACTCGATACTGTTCTCATCGTTGGACATGGGGCTAATTTGACAGCTTCTATTCGAACCTTGCTTGGTTATGAAACAGGAGAACTCCGCAAAAATGGCGGACTAGATAATGCCAGCGTGACGATTCTGACAACAGATGATTTTGAGCACTATCACTTAGATACTTGGAACGACACCTCTTATATGGAAGACTAAAAAACACTGATCTTGCGATCAGTGTTTTCTTTTAGCTTATTTCATAGTTGGGAAGAGAAGAACGTCGCGAATCGTTGTTACATTGGTCAACAACATAACGAGACGGTCAATACCAATTCCAAGTCCACCTGTTGGTGGCATACCATATTCAAGGGCTTCAACATAGTCATAGTCGATGCCTGTAGCTTCGTCATCTCCCAATTCTTTGGCACGCGCTTGCGCTTCAAAACGTTGCAATTGATCGATTGGATCATTCAATTCCGTGAAGGCATTGGCATACTCTTTGGTCATAATGAAGAGTTCGAAACGGTCAGTGAAGCGTGGGTCTTCTGGATTTTTCTTAGCCAATGGAGATACTGCTACTGGGTGACCGTAAACAAAAGTTGGTTGTGTCAAAGTTTCTTCAACGAATTCTTCGAAGAAGGCATTGATAATTTGTCCCACTTCTGTGTAGTGTTTTTCAACTGGCACATGTTTTTCGTTTGCAAGTGCTACAGCTTCTTCAAAGGTCATGTCTTGCCAGAAGTCAACACCTGTGATTTCTTTGATCGCATCAACCATGTGAACCCGTTTGAATGGTTCGTTGATTTTGATTTCTGTTCCTTGATAGTCAATTGGACCATCACCATGGACCGCTTTCGCAGCATGTTGGATAATGCCTTCTGTTAAGTCCATGATATCGTGGAAGTCAGCGTAAGCTTGGTAGACTTCGATCGAAGTGAACTCAGGGTTGTGAGTGGCATCCATTCCTTCGTTACGGAAGATCCGTCCGATTTCGTAAACGCATTCCATCCCACCAACAATCAAACGTTTCAAGTGAAGCTCCGTCGCGATACGAAGCACCATGTCAATGTTTTGTGCATTGTGGTGAGTGATAAATGGTTTGGCAGCCGCACCCCCAGCTTCATTGTGAAGCACTGGTGTTTCCACTTCAAGGAATCCTTGACCATCTAAATAACGACGGATTTCAGAGATGATTTTTGAACGGGTTACAAAGCGTTCGAAGCTTTCACGGTTTGAAATCAAATCCAAATAACGTTTGCGATAGATGGTTTCAACATCTGAAAGTCCGTGGAATTTTTCAGGCAAAGGACGAAGGGCTTTTGACAAGTGAGTGATATGAGTTGCTTTGATGGAAAGTTCACCCATGTCTGTGCGCATGATTTCCCCTTCAACACCAAGGAAATCACCAAGGTCTGCTTTTTTGAAGATTTCGTAGTTTTCTTCTCCAACAGCATCCTTACGAACGTAGATCTGAATTTGACCTTCACGGTCTTGAAGATGGGCAAAGCCAACCTTTCCTTTTCCACGTTTTGTTACAAGACGACCGGCAATAATAGCTGTTTCGTTCAAGTCGTGGAGTTGTTCTTTATCTAATTCTGAATATTTTTCTTTTAATTGACCTGAATTTGCAGTACGTTCGAATCGTTTCCCAAATGGATCGATTCCTTGTTCACGAAGGGCCGCCATTTTCTCACGACGGACAATCTGCTGGTCATTTAATTCTTCCATATGTTCAGTAGTCATTTGGAACCTCCTAAGTTATTCTTCCCTATTCTATCATATTTAGACCAGAAATTCACTAATATTTACCAATTAAACAAAAATAAGATGGAAGAAAAAATGCAGCTTATTGAATGAATACTCAAAAACATCTGAAGACCGTCGTTGACTACCTAAATAGCTTGACTTGTATAATACGAGATGATTAAAAAATTTCGACAAGCTATTCCACAACAGCAGCAAAAAGGAGCGTGGAGAATCTTGAACCATTCATCCTGACACGCTCCTATTTTTTTATTCATAACGAAGGGCTTCGATCGGATTTAACTTAGAAGCCTTATTCGCTGGTAAAATTCCAAAGATGATGCCTACAAAAGCAGAGAAAATAATACTGCCGATGGCGACATTTAAGGAAATAATCGGTGGTCCTTCTAGGGAGGCTGCTGCGAGTGTAGTAATCAAGCTATTCACACCATAAGCAAGGCCAAGTCCAACCAGTCCACCAATGATGGTTAAGACCATCGACTCAATCAAAAATTGAACCAGAATCTTACCCCGAGTTGCTCCCAAAGCCTTGCGAAGACCAATTTCTCTCGTCCGCTCAGTGACAGAAACCAACATGATATTCATGACTCCAATGCCACCAACTAAGAGGGAAATCCCAGCAATGGCACCAATCACTGTCGTCATAATTCCTACTACTTTATTGGTTTCCTCTAGGATGCTATCCAAATTAAAGATTTGGAATTCTCCTTGGCGAACACCTGAAAGCTCTGTTAGTTTTTGAGCAGCTTCGATCCCAACAGATTTGATTTCTTTCACATTTGGAACATGAACGACAATGTTCTGAATCTCGTCTGTTCCAAATTCAGAAGCCAGCTGGGTATTGGCCATCAAGGCACTTCCACCTGAAGAAGCTCCATAGAGGGCTGTCCCTGCATTTGGATCCTTGAAAATTCCAACGACACGATAATTGTTGTCCCCAACAGAGACCACCTGATTCAGTGGATTCTCCGTTCCAAATAATTGTTGAGCTAATCCTTCATCAAGGAGCACTACCCGTGAGAAATTACTATAGTCTGAAGGGGTTAATTTTCGCCCAGATAAGAGCTCAACCTTTTTGACAGAAAAATAGGTTTCATTTACCCCTTGGATGTTTACCCCTTCTGCTTTTTTCTTTTGAAAAGCAATGGTTGCATTGGAGGTATTGCTAACATAGTAACCATCGATGCCTTGAATCTTGGTTAATTCCTTAACCCAAGATTCTTGCACAACTGGCGGTGCTTCTTGGACTTGACCATCAATATCTTCAGCGTTTTCCCCATCCATATCCGATGGAGCAGCCATCCCTCGGTCTTCAGCTGCAGGGCCACTTTCGCCTCCGCCTTCTCCTTCTCCAGTATCATCAGAAGGACCAATATTGATCCCAGTCACATAGCCACTCTTGTTGGGAGAATAAGAGATTTGTACATACTCTTGGTCCTTGGTGAAGGTCTTGGTGACACCAGCTTTCATACCATCTCCCAGAGCCATGATGACAACGACAGAAGCGACCCCAATAATGATCCCCACCATGGTCAAGAAAGACCGTAATTTATGGCTCATAATTGAGCTGATCGCAAATTTCCAATTTTGCATTAGGTCCCCCTTTCCAGCTTGCTATCTGAGGAGATCACTCCATCACGAATGACGATGCGACGATGCGCAAAGGCTGCAATTTCTGGCTCGTGTGTAACCATGATAATGGTTTTTCCTTCTTGGTTTAACTTGGTTAACAAGTCCATTATTTGCTCCCCCGTCTTGGTATCTAGGGCACCAGTCGGCTCATCTGCTAAGACGATGGCTGGCTGATTGACAAGGGCTCGGGCAATCGCAACCCGCTGTCTTTGACCTCCTGAGAGTTCTGAAGGCAAATGGTGCATGCGAGAATGGAGCTCTACCTTTTCAAGGTACTGCTCAGCTAATTCCTTCCGTTTAGCTGGATGAACTCCCGCATAAATGAGAGGCAGTTCTACATTTTGAAAGGCATTGAGCTTGGAAAGAAGAAAGAATTGTTGAAAGACAAAACCGATCTGTTCATTTCGAACACGTGCTAATTTTTTCTCACTGAGATTTCCAACCTCCTGACCTTCTAGGAAATACTCTCCACTGGTCGGGCGGTCCAACAAGCCAATGACGTTCATCAAGGTCGATTTCCCTGAGCCAGATGGACCCATAATGGCTACAAATTCTCCCTCTTCGACTTCTAAATCGATGTCTTTTAAGACACGAAGTTCTTGGTCTCCGTTTTTATAGGTTTTATTGATTCCTTTTAGTTCAATCAATTTTGTCATATTTTCCGATCTCTTTTCCATCTTCCAGTTTCTCATTAGGATTCACAATAACTTGAGCATCTTTCTTCAAGCCTGACAAGATTTCCTGGTTTTCAGCATCGGCGTTACCAAGCGTCACTTTTACTTTCTTAGCCTTGCCATTTTCGACCGTCCATACATAGCTCGTATCCCCATCAGCCATGACACTTGTCACGGGAACAAGGGGATGTTGAGTAGAACTTTTGACTTCAATATTGACAGAAAAGCCTTGTTTGAGTTCTCCAATCTCACTGGTAATATCCACTGTAAATGGGTACTTGGCTCCACCGCTTCCTTGTGTTCCACCTGCTGCATTGGCACCTGCTTGACCCGCGTCGGTCGGATAGTTGGCTACATAAGAAATCTTGCCTGTCCAGGTTTTATCCGGATAAACCTTGGAAGTGAGGACCACTTCCTGACCTTCAGAGATATTGGCCAAATTGTATTCAGACAACTCCCCTTTGACTTGTAAATTCCCGTTGCTCACAATGTGAACCAGAGTTTGGTTGGTCCCTGTAGTCGATTTTGAAACATCTTTATTGACTTCGACCACGGTACCATCTGTATTACTCCTAACTGTTGTCGCATCCAGAAGAGCCTTAGCCTTGTTCATATTATCGACCGCATCCGACTTGGCATCTCGTAAATCGCTAGCTTGAGAATCAACTGTTCGTTGGGTCTGAGAAGCTGATTTGGCATCTGCTTCTTCATCACCTGTCGTATCAATGGTCACACCATTTGTCAGTAAGTCATTTAACTGACGATCTGCCTTATTGACAGCACGAACGGCTGCATCATAAGCTGTTTGGGCCTCTGTACTGCTATACTGAACAATTGGCTGACCGGCCGTCACTTGATCTCCTACATTGACCAAAATCGATTGCAAATCCCCTTTTGTTCCATCAAAATAGACATACTGTTCCTGGTTGGCAGTGACTTTCCCAGTTAACAAGACTGAAGAAGCGATCGATCCATCCTTGACCGTTTGCACCATTGGAGTTTCTTTCGTGATTGCTTGATCAGGTGTATTTGGGTGCGAAAACATCATCACACTTCCTGTTCCAATCACCACAATTGCTGCACCTGCAGCTGTAAATAGTTGCCATTTTTTCAATTTCTTCATCGTTTTTCTCCATCAAAGAAAGCGTTTTATTCTATACCATAGTATACCATATTTCCTTACTTTTCTATCTAAAATTGACACGGCAAAATGAAATTTAAATGCTTGGTAACATGCTAAACCCTTGACTTTTGTAACAGTTGATATTACAATCAAACTGAAATCCCATTTAGGAGGAAAACATGAAAGAATTTGATATTATTTCAATTGGTGGAGGTAGTGGAGGAATCGCTACCATGAACCGGGCTGGGGAGCACGGAGCGCGCGCTGCTGTCATTGAAGAAAAACAATTGGGTGGCACCTGTGTCAACAGAGGATGTGTGCCTAAAAAGATTATGTGGTATGGTGCACAAATTGCAGAAGCTATTCGCGCTTATGGACCAGACTATGGATTTACTTCTGAACAAACAAGATTTGATTTTGCAACCTTAAGAAAAAATCGCGAAGCCTATATTGATCGTTCCCGTAATTCCTATGATGGCAGTTTCAAGCGAAATGGAGTTGAACGAATTGAAGGACGTGCCCGTTTTGTGGATGCTCATACGGTTGAGGTAAATGGAGAAACCATTAAGGCTAAGCATATCGTGATTGCGACCGGTGCCCATCCTTTTATCCCTTCTGTTCCTGGAGCTGAATTTGGCGAAACTTCTGATGATGTCTTTGCTTGGGAAGAACTCCCTACATCTGTTGCCATTATCGGGGCTGGCTACATCGCGGTGGAACTAGCTGGTGTGCTCCACCATTTAGGAGTCCAAACAGACCTCTTCATCCGAAGAGATCGGGTTTTACGTAGTTTTGATTCCTACATTGTCGATGGCTTAATGGAAGAAATGGAAAAACAAAACCTTCCGCTTCACAAACATAAGGTTCCCATGAAGCTTGAAAAATTAGAAGACGGTCGTGTGAAGATTTATTTTGAGGATATGACCAGCCACGTGGCAGATCATGTTATCTGGGCAACAGGGCGAAAACCAAACGTCCAGGATCTCAATCTAGAAGCTACAGGCGTCACCTTAAATGAAAAAGGATTCATTGCAGTGGATGAATACCAGAATACAGTTATTCCAGGAATCTATGCTCTTGGGGATGTTACAGGAGAAAAAGAATTAACCCCTGTCGCTATTAAAGCTGGACGCACTCTTTCTGAACGACTATTCAATGGAAAAGTCAATGCCAAAATGGATTATACAAACATCCCGACCGTTGTCTTTTCTCACCCCGCTGTCGGAACCGTTGGCCTAACGGAGGAAGAAGCCCAGAAAACTTATGGAAAAGAGAATATCAAAGTCTATACTTCTCAATTTGCTTCCATGTACACTGCTGTAACCCAACACCGCCAGCAAGCAAAATTTAAACTCATCACTGCCGGTCCCGAAGAAAAGGTCGTTGGCCTTCATGGTCTTGGCTACGGAGTCGATGAAATGATCCAAGGATTTGCAGTTGCTATCAAGATGGGAGCGACAAAAGCCGATTTCGATGCAACTGTCGCCATTCACCCAACAGGATCCGAAGAATTCGTGACAATGAGATAAAACATAAGCTTGAAGTTGTTACACTTCAAGCTTATTTCTTTGTTTATGGTAAGATGGCAATGGCACGGACAGGTGAACCAGTTGCCTTGTCCCAGTGAGGGAAAGCAATCGAAATCAAAGCACCTACAGCTGGAACTTGGTCCAATTGGTTCAAGACTTCAACTTGGTAGATATTTTGTTCCAAGAGGTAGTATTCATTGACCAAGCCATGCTCTGCTGCTGGAATACCTGCATCTGTATCGAAGGTTTCATGACCCACAGCCTTAACATGGCGTTCATGAATCAAGAATTCCAAGGCTTCACGGCTCCATCCTGGACTTTGTTGAACCCCATTTTCATCAAGATTGCGCATAGCATCTTGATCTGGCCAACGTTTTGACCAATCACTTCGGAAGGCAACAAAAGCACCCTCAGCAATTTGTCCATGCTCTGCCTCAAAGTCTAAGATATCTTGTTTGCTCAAGATAAAGTTTGGATTGGCTGCAACTTCTTTAGACTTGTCGATAACATAGAGTGGCAAGAGGAGATCTTTGAGGTCAATCTCATCCAACCAACGACCCCCTTCTACAAAGTGAATCGGCGCATCAATATGCGTTCCGTATTGACCAACCACTGTAAATTTTTGAACATGGAAACCATCTTTTAATGTGAAAAGATCTTCTTGCTGCAAGGCAGGAAGGGCTGGGAAGTGTGGACTTTCCGCATTGATTTGGTGGCTCAAGTCCACCCATTTTTTAGCTTGCAATTCTTTATAAATACTTAGTAAATCTGACATGTTTCTTCCTCCTTATTCGCCCCAAACTTCAGCGACAATTTCCTTAATCAAACCGATTTTTTTCCATTGGTCTTCTTCTGTCAAAATGTTTCCTTCTTCTGTCGAAGCAAAGCCACACTGAGTAGATAGGTATAGATTTTCCAACGGTACATACTGACTCGCTTCTTTAATACGAGCAATCACTTCGTACTTGTTCTCCAGTTGACCACTCTTAGATGTCAAGAGGCCTAATACCACTCCTTTTCCAGGGGTTACTTCCGCAAGTGGTTCAAAACCACCAGCCCGATCAGTATCAAACTCTAGGAAGTAAGCATTGACGGCTTCTTCTCCAAGGAGTTCTTTTGCAATCGGCGCATAGCCACCTGATGAAGCCCAAGTAGAATGGAAGTTCCCACGACAAACGTGCGTATTGACGGTCAAACCAGCTGGAACATTTTGGTAGACATCGTTGTTAAAGGTCAAGAAGAGATCAGCGAGTTCTCGGCGAACCTCATCTTTTGACTTGCCTTGAGCTGCTCCCCAAGCCGTCAAGAAATTATCATCTACCAAGACACCCCAAGTACAATCATCTACTTGAAGAGTTCGAAGACCTGCATCATACAAATCTTGAATCACTTGAAGATAGGCTTGCTTGATGTCTTCACGAACAGCCGCAAAATCAGGATAGATGGTATTCAATTGTTCTACATGTTCTGCATCACGGATCAATTCAAAATAGAATTGCGCAGGTGCTGGAATGGTATATTTAGCCTCTACACCATCTACATCTGCTACAAGATCCCGCAAGAACTTGTAATGCTCTACAAATGGATGATTGGCTCCTGTGATTTTTCCAACTACAAGCGCTGAATCCGCCTTGGTTGTTTCATCATGGAATTGATAGCCTTGAGCAGCTTGTACATGATCAATGCCACCAAAGCCCCAGAAGAAATCCAGATGCCAATAAGCTCGGCGGAATTCTCCATCTGTTACTGACTTCAGACCTGCAGCAATTTCTTTTTCAACGAGGTCACGAATCGCCTGATCTTCTACTTTTGTTAAGTCAGCCTGACTGATTTTTCCAGCTGCGAAATCTTCACGAGCTTGAACCAAAGCGGCTGGACGAAGAAATGAACCAACATGGTCTACACGATAAGGTGCATGTGTATGTGTCAATATGATTCCCTCTTTCCTATAAGTTTTACATTAATTCATCAATGCAACCATTATAGCAGTCTAAAACTTGATAAACAAGGGTTTAGGATAATCTAATATCTTTGACATCTATATAGCCTTAGACTATAACAAAAAAGAAGCCCTTGAAGGACCTCTTTTTTATTTTAATTTTTAAATGCATCTAGCATAACTTGAAACTCTTCGTTCGTGAGTGTAATGCCTTTCCCCATCTTTGTATGATCGGGACTCCAGGTCCGGATATCATACTTAGCTGGAGCACCGTTAAAACTTACACGGTTCAATTCCTTGGTCCAACCCTTGTCATTTTCTGACAAGACCAGTAGATGTTCTTCGATTTGGAATGAAAATTCTGCCATTTCACGACTCCTTTCTTGCCTTCTCATCTCTAATATTCGTAAATCATTTACAAAATCGTTGAAATTATCTATAATATATTGTATCAAGTTATGGAGAATTTAGCTATGAAAAAATTTCTCGAGATCGTTAAAGACCGAGCAAATGAATTTTTCAATGGAAAAGTCAGTACCCCTGCCCCATTAGAAGATGAGAGAATTATTGAAATCATTCAACAAGCATTGCGAAAAAAACAAGGGGTACATGTTATTTTTTCAAACAAGAGTTTTACAGGCGATATTGTCAAATATGACCAAGAACGCCGACAACTGATCGTGAAAAATTTTAAAAAGAGTATGTCCACGATTATTCGGATTTCTGAGATCCAGAAAATCAGTTTGGTCCCCAATAATATTCGCATCGCCCAACAAAAAGGAGAGGTTTAACCCTCTCTTTTATATTGAAGACAAACGTCATTTTTGGCGTTTGTTTTTATTACTTTTAATCTCATTTCTAAATTTATTAGAGTATCAAAAAAATTCTATCAAATTTTAACTTTAACTTTTGAACCTAGTAAAAAGTTAAAGTTCCAGTACATACTACTAGTATTGACGTTGCCTTGATTAAAAAGGTCACCAAATCTTTCATAATTACATTATCTATTTAAAGAAAAATATTAGTAATAAATTATGTAAATTCAATCTAATCTCTAAGCACCATAAGTATGCTCCCATTTTTTCATTTCTTCAACGATACTTCTTAGAGCAATACCTTTTTTTGTCATTTTATATTCAACCTGTGGAGGCGATGTCGGTAAAACTTTTCTTGATAAAATACCTTCTTGCTCAAAATCATGCAACCGTTGAGCTAATATTCTAGGATTAATACCTTCTACACTACGCAAAAGACTACTATAATGTATATTACCATCAATAATTTCAGATAAGATCTCAAGAGTAAATTTACCTTTTAGTAAATTCAAGACCCTTCTTGCTGGACAAATTGATTTTTTCAAAGATTGCTTCTTGCAAGTCTCCATTCATTTCCTCCTTTTTTGATAGTTACTATACTTTTTTTCCCTTCTTGTTTCAGAAATTATTACATGATAAGCTAATTATATCATTTGAAAGGGGAAATTACTATGGATATTACAACTAAGTTTGACCGTATCAAAGATATTCTCGGTTGCGTTGATGGAAGATACTTTGGCACTGGATATACTCAAGTAAAATATTTTCAGAAAGTTAAATATATTGCTTTTGATTGATAAATGAAAATTGGTTTGATGAAATAACGGAGGAAGCTTGATGAAAAAAACAAATACAAAAGCGCCAGCTTATCTACTTTTTATTCTTTCACTAGGATACATTATGGCGGTCCTAGATACAACCGGAGTGGTTCTTGCTGTTCCCCATATTGAAACAGCTATGAGCGTCTCATTAGAGCAATCCATTTGGATTATTAACGCCTATACACTAGCTTTAGGCTCTTTACTCCTACTTTCAGGAAATCTAACAACAAAATATGGTGCTAAACGAATTTTATTATTTGGAATGACAATTTTTACACTTGCCTCATTTGGGTGCTCTTTTTCACCAAATATTGAAACATTAATCATACTTAGATTCGTTCAAGGTTTCGGTGCTTCTTTGTTTATGCCTAGTTCATTAGCACTTTTATTCATTTCATACCCTGATTCTACTAAAAGAGCACGTATGTTAGGAATTTGGACAGCAATTATTTCTGTTGCAACCGGTACTGGTTCTTTTATTGGTGGACTAATTATTAACTACTTCGGATGGAGGGGTATTTTCTTAATCAATATTCCATTGGGAATTTTGACAGTAATTTCAATATTACTTCTTGTGAAAAACAATATTGCCAATCCAAAGACTAGAATTGACATTTTCAGTAATATATTTCTTGTTGCAACTATCGGAAGTCTAGTTATTTACCTTGTTGAAGGGAATCAATATGGCTATAGTAACCTAAATCTTTTATTGTTTCTTCTCCTGTTTATATTATTTACTATTGGTTTAGTAGTCCACGATAAAAAAAGTAAAGCACCTATTGTTCCCCACCAACTATTAAAAAATGCTAAGTTTATTGTCTCTAATCTGTTAGGTTTAGTAGTTAACATTTCATTATATGGTATTGTTTTGGTGCTAGGACTTTATTTTCAAACTTATTTAAACTTCTCCTCAATGGTTTCTGGACTCCTCATTCTACCAGGAATGATTGTCTTAATTATTGGTAATTTATTTTACGCACGTGCTGTAAAACGATTTTCCGTGGGAAGCCTCGCTACTGTCTCAATTATTTTTGCCATTGTAGGAGCAGCAGGAATTT
>JAGZZN010000048.1 GCA_018377375.1 Streptococcus parasanguinis | reverse complement strand
ATTAGGATCAGAAATTGCTCCAAGACAATGGCATTGAAAGCAAAAGGAGTGTAATAAGATAGGATTCGATTGTTTGGATACTGGATTGATATTTTTTTGACAAAGGATGGCATCCAAACGATTTCTTCCAGTTCGTGAAGCATGAAGAGTGATGGAAATAGAAAGTAAAATTGCACGCTGGTCATTGAAAATACTCCTTTCTAGTTCGAACCCACTTTCAGTATCTCCAAATAAAACTGGATCACTTCTTGTTCGCTATAATTTTTGCCTTTTTTCAACCACCAGCTGAGGGTTTCGATGAAATGGCTGACGACCAAGTGTTTGAGGTAAGAGTGAGGGAGAGTTGGATGGGCTTTGATGAGTTCGTCGGCTACCATTGGGTAGACATCGTGTTCTAGTTCTTTTCGCAGTTGTCGGATGAAATAATCGTTTTTAGAGAGCAAGAGACTGGTCACATGGTCTTGATTTTTCTTGAAATGCTGAAAGATATGGGCCAGGTAGTCTTGTGGTGAGAGGTGTTCAGAACGCTCAAAGAGATGGTGAAAGAGCTTTTGACAGAGTTCATCTAGCAAGAGTTCCTTACTCTCGTAATGGCTGTAAAAGGTCGAACGCCCCACATCAGCAAGGTCTATGATTTCTTGAACAGTGATGGCCTCGTAGTCTTTTTGGTTGAGTAAGTGTAAGAAAGCTTGATAGATAGCTTTTCGAGTTTTGGTGATGCGACGATCCTGAGTATTCATATGGACAATTTGAACAAATTGTTCAGTAACGTACACCCTAAACAGTTTGCTCCTATCCTTTCTGTTGATAGTAGTGGATAATAGATAATGAACATGATGTTCATGAATCTATTATATCAGAGGATTAAGGATTATGAAGACAAAACATGCGGTCTGGATCGCTTTTTTCTTGAATTTGAGTTATGCCATTGTTGAGTTTATTGCAGGAGGGATTTTTGGATCCAGTGCAGTCCTTGCGGATTCGGTCCATGACTTGGGGGATGCAATCGCTATTGGGATCTCCGCCTTTTTGGAGAGTATTTCCAATCGTGAAGAAGACAGCCACTATACCTTGGGCTACAAGCGCTTTAGCCTTTTAGGGGCCATGGTAACAGCTGTGATTCTCATGACAGGGTCCGTTCTGGTTATTTTGGAAAATATAACGAAATTGGTTCACCCACAACCTGTCAACGATGAGGGCATCCTCTGGCTTGGAATCATAGCCGTCAGCATCAATGTGCTAGCGAGTTTCGTCATTCGCAAAGGACAAACCAAGAACGAATCCATTCTCAGCCTGCATTTTCTGGAAGATACTCTGGGCTGGGTGGCTGTCATCCTAATGGCCATTGTTCTCCGATTTACCGACTGGTATATTCTGGATCCGCTCTTATCTCTTGCTATTTCCATCTTTATTCTGTCCAAAGCCATTCCACGTTTTTGGAGCACGCTCAGGATTTTCCTGGATGCCGTGCCAGAAGGAGTAGATATCCAGCAAGTCAAGAGTGATTTGGAGCAGTTGGACCATGTGGCTAGTATCAATCAGCTCAATCTTTGGACCATGGATGGCCTGGAAAAAAACGCCATTGTCCATGTTTGTTTAGAGCATGTCAAGCATATGGAGGTCTGTAAAGAGTCTATTCGCACCTTGCTCAAAGACTGTGGCTTTCAAAACGTCACCATTGAGGTCGATGAAGACTTGGCAACCCACCGAGCCCACAAGCGAAATATCGAAGAGCTGGAAGTGGATCAACAACATGGGCATGATCATCACCATCATTAATGACGAGTTGGTACGAGCAGAAGCTCGATAAAAAGTGTATACTGTAGATAAGTAAGCAATAGAAAGTAGGTTGTTCCTATGAAGAAAACAGTCTATACAAAAGCTGGGCAAGTGGGTCTAGTAGAAGTAGAACGTCCACACATCGAAGCACCAGATGATGTTATTCTCCGTATTGTCCGCACCTGTGTTTGTGGATCCGATCTATGGAGCTACCGCAATCCGGATATTGAAGCAGGCCACCAAAATAGTGGCCACGAAGCCATTGGGATTGTCGAAGAAATCGGAGAAGCTATTACAACGGTCAAACCAGGAGACTTTGTCATCGCACCTTTCACCCATGGTTGTGGGGAGTGTGATGCCTGTCGTGCTGGCTACGATGGGACGTGTGACCGTCATATCGGCACCAACTGGTCTGATGGGGTGCAAGCGGAGTACATGCGCTTCGAATACGCCAACTGGGCCCTTGTCAAAATTCCAGGGCAACCATCAGATTATACAGAAGCCATGCTCAAATCTTTTTTGACGCTGGCAGATGTCATGCCGACGGGCTACCATGCGGCGCGTGTAGCAGACGTGAAGCCTGGTGACAAAGTAGTGGTCATCGGGGACGGTGCCGTTGGTCAATGTGCAGTGATCGCAGCTAAGATGCGGGGAGCGTCACAAATTGTCCTCATGAGTCGCCACGAAGACCGCCAACAGATGGCTTTGGAATTTGGTGCGACAGCAGTCGTAGCGGAGCGTGGTGAAGAAGGCATTGCCAAGGTCCGTGAAATCCTTGGTGGCGGAGCAGATGCGGCCCTTGAATGTGTCGGTACCGCAGCAGCTGTTGATCAAGCCCTTGGGGTGCTTCATAATGGTGGGCGTTTAGGTTTTGTCGGTGTCCCTCATTACAATAATCGTGCCCTTGGTTCGACCTTTGCCCAAAACATTTCGGTGGCAGGTGGGGCAGCCTCTGTTACTACCTATGACAAGCAGTTCTTGCTCAAGGCTGTACTTGATGGCGACATCAACCCAGGTCGCGTCTTTACTCATAGCTATAGCTTGGATGAGATTGATCAAGCCTATAAAGATATGGATGAACGTAAGACGATTAAGGCTATGATTGTACTGGACTAACGAAAAAATTCTAGTAGAAAATATCTACTAGAATTTTTTAATACAATTCCCAATCCGGACTTGAAAATTTCTTGGTTCGGGTCATATAAAAATGGATAAAGTGAACTTCCATTGCTAAAGTCATCACGGTTGCGATGGTAATGACAATGGTTGGATTGGCTGAGAAAAGAAGGGAGAGAACCAGTCCGATAAGGAACATCCCTGCTTGCAAACCATAATAGAGCTTGTCATACTTGAGGTGACTCTTGTTAAAATAGCCATTTGCAAGGATAGCAGCTTGAAAGAGGCCGATACCCGTATAGAAGAAGCCAGTCGCAAAATGGTGATGGACTTCTGGATTGACCAAGAAACTCATAGACACAGTCACCATAATCAAGCCGATGAAAATTGGATAGTGACTATAAATTAGGAAGATTCCCTTATTCTTTCCTTCTTCATCAATGGCATGGTCAAACTTACCAAAGTAATTCATAAAGAGGTTGACCATGATGATAAAGTAAAGGATAGAGTGGATAGAGAAATTTTCAAGTGTAAAAAAATCTGCAAGGCCCATAATCATCTCACCAAAAGTGATGATAACTAAAAGCGAGATGCGTTCAATCAGGTGGGGGAGATTAATCTGAAAAAGACTTGTATGTCGAGTTAAGATAATAGGCATGACGAAGGTCAAGAGAATCCCTAGCATATAGACATAGATACCAAAATCTATCGGAAGAAGTGCAGCTATGTAGATAGCCAAGGTCCTGAGCCCTGTCATCCAAAGAAAGCCCTTGATACTTTTTCGATTGGCTGGAGTAGTAGACTTACGCAAATACTCTACTAAGTATTGGAGAAATAGGGTTAAGGTCAGGGTTCCCACTGTCCAGCAGAAGGTATGAAAGTAGCTCTGCCAGTCATTGGTAATCATGTTTGAGATTAAGAGCAACATTGCCATATTGATGAACATGACGGTCATATTGAAAAGGGAATTCTTTCCATAGCGGTTGGTATAGACGGTCTGAATCATCCAAGAATTGACCAAAACCAGAAGTGTCATCAGGAAACCAAAGATGGCATCTAATGATAAGACTCCATGGTGAAGATGATGGATAAGGGCAGTGGTTTTGGAAATAGCGTAAACAAAGACCAGATCATAAAAGAGTTCACTATACTCAACCCGTTTGTGTTTGATAAGATTTGACATGGGTTATCCTTTCTGCGATGTTTGAACAATTTATTATATCAGAAAAATGACAGTATATGATGGAAGGAAGGGGAGTAGACCAATCAATTTCATTGTGACGCAAATTGTCATTACATGACAACAGTTGATGTAGCCTATTTACTAGGATACTCCGAAGTGTCTTCCTTCTCACGAGCCTTTAAAAAATGGACCGGACAGACTATTTCAGAGTATCGCGAGTAGATGCAGACAGAAGCTTAACAGCAGAAATTTCCATTATCAACACCAGATGTATTCATCTGGTGTTTTTATTTTTCTGAAAAAAATGAAATTTTCTACTTGACAAGTGAGTGTTCACTCACTATAATAGTCTCATACTTAAAAAGTGAGTAAACACTCACTTAGGAGGATGCATATGAAAACATTGCTACATTTACAAGATTTACAAAAATCTTTTGGTCAACAACTGGTGTTAAACCACGTTGGTTTTGAATTACAGTCTGGGGAAATCATTGGTCTAATCGGTCCTTCTGGTGCTGGTAAATCAACCATGATTAAAACCATGTTAGGAATGGAAAAGGCAGATAGCGGTATCGCTTTAGTCTTAGACCGCACCATGCCCAATCGTCATATTCTGGGAGATATTGGCTATATGGCCCAGTCTGATGCTTTATATGAGGCCTTGTCAGGGCAAGAAAATTTGGAATTTTTCGGTCAGCTAAAAGGCCTTTCCAAAAAAGACTTAACAACAGAAATTGCCCATGTGGCTCAGGTGGTAGATCTGACAGATCACTTAAATAAGGCCGTATCTGGTTATTCCGGAGGGATGAAACGACGCTTGTCGCTGGCGATTGCGCTTTTAGGAAATCCTCAGCTCTTGATTTTGGACGAACCGACGGTTGGAATCGATCCTTCTCTTCGAAAGAAAATCTGGAAGGAATTAATCACACTTAGAGACAAGGGTGTAGGCATTTTGGTCACCACCCATGTCATGGATGAAGCAGAGTTGACAGATAAGGTTGGCCTCTTGTTAGGTGGAAACATCATTGCCTTTGATACACCAAAAAAACTCAAAGAAAATTATGGTGTGTCAAGTATTGAAGAAGTCTTTTTGAAAGCAGAAGGAGAATAAGATGAGAACCCTTGCCATTGCAAAAAAAGTTATCAAAGAATTGCTTCGTGACAAACGAACCCTTGCCATGATGTTTGTGGCTCCAGTCTTTATCATGTGGTTGATGAACCTCATGTTTTCGGCTAGTACAACCGTGAACGTCAAGCTTGCAACACGGGATCTACCAACTAGTTTGGTAAGGAAGATGGATGATATGGACCATGTCAGTGTGAAAACTTACAAAGACATGGATCAAGCCAAAGAAGACTTGGCTGATGAGAAAGTCGACGCCGTCATTTCTTATAAAGACGGGGAGTATCTGGTAGATTATGCCAATACAGATGCTTCGAAAACTGCTATGACCCGTCAAGTATTGCGAACCAGTATCGCCAGTGAAGGCACCAATCAACTATTAACTCGTGTTAAACAGGCCCTTCCTCAATTGAAACTGGATGCAAAATCACCAGAAATTAAGGAATCTTATGAGTATGGGAATGAAGATACAGGCTTCTTTGCCAGTATGATTCCAGTCTTGATTGGATTTGTCGTTTTCTTCTTTGTTTTCTTGATTTCAGGGATGGCGCTGTTGAAAGAACGCACCAGCGGCACCCTAGATCGCTTATTAGCCACTCCAGTTAAACGCTCTGAAATCGTCTATGGTTACATGATGTCTTATGGGATCATCGCTATTCTTCAAACAGCGGTTGTTGTTTTAGCAGCTATCTGGTTGTTGAATATTGAAGTTGTCGGAAGTTTATTAAATGTTATAATAGTTAATGTAGTATTGGCTCTTGTAGCACTCGCCTTCGGAATTCTCTTGTCCACCTTGGCAAAATCAGAATTCCAAATGATGCAATTTATTCCTCTTGTGATTATGCCGCAGCTCTTTTTCTCAGGAATCATTCCTCTTGATTCAATGGGAGAATGGGCAAAAACAATTGGGAAGTTCTTGCCTTTGACCTACTCAGGTGATGCCATGAGTCAGATTATTCTTTACGGACGTAACCTTGGGGATATTTTGCCAAATATCGGTGTTTTACTGCTTTTCCTTGTCGCTTTGACAATGCTGAATATTGTCGGATTGCGTCGGTATCGTAAGGTATAAAAATAATAAGAGGATGTGAGGAAGGACATGAACGAGAGTATTTTTGAGTCGTTTGAAGCGTATCTAGAGGGAGCAGACTATCCCAAAGGAAAGAAGAAAATTATGCAGGCAGCCGTCGATTTGATCTCGACCAAGGGGTATAATGGGACTTCAACCCTTCAAATTGCGGAGCATGCCGGGCTTAGCCAAGCCACTCTCTTCAAGTATTTCCAGACCAAAGATGAGTTGCTGACGGCTATTTTACATCCGATCCTTCCTAGTCTTCTGGGAAATTTTCTGGATCAACTCTTAAATTTTCAAACAACAGAGGAGAAAATTCACTATTTCGTTTACGACCGAATGAACTACCTCAAAACCAATCAAGCTCTCTTAAAAATCGTGTTACAGGAGATGTTTTCGAATGAAAAGATCAAGCAGGAGCAAGAACATATTTGGAGTTTCATTCAGGGTAGAATTGGTGACCTTCTTCAAGAACTGAAAGCGGACCCTCGCATCAATTCGGATCTGACTATTTCCCAATTCCTGCGTATTCTGATTGGCCCGCTGCTTGCCTATTTTGGTCAGCTCTATGTCCTTGGGACAGATGGACAAGTGACCGATGAAGATCTTTCCTTGGTCGAAAAGCAAATCTTGGGTGGATTGTGGAAATAGGGGAACTTGAGATAACCAATCCTAAAGATGATTCGTAAAAAAACCATATTCCTATATAAGAAAGGAATATGGTTTTTTTACAAATCTTATTTCAAATCCGACATCACTTGTTTCTTCGTGAAGGTGCGCTCTTGTTTGTTAGCTAAGGCCTTGATGCGCGCGTCAAGGAGAATAGCGCGACCTTCGGCACTTCGGGTATAGACGAGGTCATACTTGCCTATACTCTTTCGGATTTGCTCCACAAAGGCTTGGGCATCCTCTTTTCGTTTGTCAAAGAGGCTTGGTACGGCGAAATATTCTGTTTGATCGGACACTTTTTCCTGTGCTTTCAAGATATAGCGCTGATTTTCAATCGGTGCGAAAAATTCGATCATGGTTTGCGAAAAGACTTCTTTCTCTCGCATGGTTCCGCCTTTCAAATAAATCAGCGTGTTGATGGCATCCTTTCTGTCTCGTGCGACTTGGATGTGGGTCTCCTGGGTTTGAATCTGCCCAGAAAGGAGCAGAGCTTGGTGGATAGCCTGACCAAAGACTTCTAGCCGTTTATAAGGGCTCTTATAAAGATAGTAGCGGAGCCAGGCAAGGAGAGCGAGAACAGCTAGGAAGAATAGAAGAATAAGAGACCCTTTATTCCATCCTCCTCTATGTGAATAGTAAATAAAGTTGGCGAAAGCATCGGTCAAAGTGGCGGCCGTTAGCCAACGAGCTAGCTTCCTGGCGTCAAAAAATAGGGCTAGGGGCAGGAAGTGTTTATCCACTTGAACCTCATTTACAATCTCCATATTCTCCAGAATCGGCAAGGCTTTTTGCCAGCCGTCTCGGAGCTCTTGGCGGTGAGTGGAGCGCTCTAAGGTCTCTTCATTGAGTTTTTGCAACTGTTTTTTTGTATAGCGGATATTGTCAAAAGCCAGACGTTCGATACCGGATTCGATAAAGGGTTCCTTGTAGTGGAGACCTAAAAATTGCTTCATTCGTCTTTCTAAGAGCTCCAGATCAGGACTGTATTCTTTCAGTTGATCAGTGATGGCCTCGATCTCTTCCTTTTCAAGATCGGACTTTTCATACCATTTCTTTAGGGAAAGATTGATGGAGACCAGGTGCCAGATGTTACTGGTCTTGTCTGGATCCTCAGGCCACACTCGGATGGCACGGCCTCGCATTTGGTTACTGAGCATAAAGCTACCGACAAAGCTCGCTAGGATCAGGGAATTAACGCAAGGAGCATCCCAGCCTTCTCCTAGAAGGGACTTAGTTCCAATGACGACTTGGATAAGCCCTTCTTGAAAGAGCTGGGTCACGGCTGTCACCAAATCATGTTGAGAACCAACCAAGCGAACCTTGAGAAAGTCATCAGGAGATAATTGGCCGACACTTTGGTAAGTCAATCGATCCTCTCCTAGAAGGTCTTCTAATCTTGGCTTAGCGACCGTCGGGATGATGACGATACTGCCGGTCAAGACAGCGATGGCAGGAGGAGTTGCTTGCTCTAAGCTTTCCCTGCGAATAGATTCGAAATAAGAGAGCACTCCCAATTGAGTAAATTGGGCGTCCTTATCTCCTAGATGAACTTCAAAATCTTGGCGGATATAGTCTGTTAGGACCAGTTGGCGCAGTCGGCTTCCAAGAGCCTGGTATTCCGCCTTGAAAATTTCTCGGACTGCATTGAGTTTTCCGAGGGATTGATTGAGCAGGAGGTCTTGTTTTTTGTTGCGGACCAGTTTAACTTGTTTTCGATCGATTAAGCTGGCTGCTTTTAGTTCATGGAGGACTTGCTTCTCGTATTCCTCAGGTAGATTGTACCAGTGAGGTACCTGAAAGAGCAGACCTTGCAGGAGAATTTCAAGCCAGTCCAGGGTGAAAGCAGGTAGTTTCTTGGCTCCTAAGAGGTCCTGGAAACGTTTGGGAAAGACGATTCCCTTGCTTCGAAGAAAGATCAGGGTAGCAGAGAGATACTGGGGATCATTGAGCAATTCATCATCGCTGATCTGACCCGATAAGGCTTGGCAGTTTTGGAGGTATTGGCAAAAGAGGGGATCGGAAGTCAGTTGCTGCAAGAAAGCATTCTTTTGTTGGCTAAAGGCGTCCAACTGCTCTTGCTCTTCCTTGGTTGGAAAGGCAAAGTAAACATAGTCTTGATGGGGACAAAGGGTGTCTTCTTTGACCAATTCGGGGACGGTGATTTCCTCATCGATCTCACCACACATGCGGATATAGCGATCCCAAAGGGCAGGATCCCCTTCATAGGGAGGGGTAGCAGTAAGGGAGATCATCTTTAAGTCAGGGAAGGCTTGACGAAAGGCTTCCAAACTCTTCCACCACTCATTACGCAGGTGATGACACTCATCCAAACAAAGGGTTCCGAGTGAGATGGCTTGGAAAGTAGTAAAGATATCAAAGCCTTTGAAATCAAATGTTTCAATCTCTGCCTGGTCATCGGTATCCTCAGCTTGTGATTGACCGACGACTTGGTTCATGGCGCTGTGTAGGGCCTGATAGGTAGCCACTGTAATCAGCTTAGGGTGTTTGAGGTCCTGAGAGATCAATTGCTCCGCTTGGCTTTCATCACTCAAGAATGCCTGGATAATCCGGTCCACCCATTGCTGACGAATGGTGACCGTAGGAGCCAAGATCAGGGTTGGCTGGCCAAAGCGTCTGATAAATTCGATTCCCAGGGTTGTTTTTCCAGAGCCAGGAGCTGCTACCAAATGTAGATGGCCATCCGCCATAAAAGCGTCACTCTTATCGAGAACGCGTTTTTGATAGTGTCTCCATTGGCCTGTAAAGGCTAGTTCTTGTAACATTGGTTTCCTCCCTTGTACTGTCCCCATTATATCATAGCGGAGGACAAGAATCTTTTGTTAGAAATTGAAGATTTCCGCTTTCTAATGAAAATAGCGAAGGGGAAATTTTTAGTGATAAAAAGCCCAATCAATGGATTAGGCTTTTCATGTTAGTCTTTCTTTGTTTTACGAGAGAGGCCAAAGGCAGCACTCATGCTGAGAAGACCAAGGCCAAGAGTTGTCAAGGCAGTTGAGGTCTTGCTTCCTGTATTTGGAAGGCTTGCTTCTTTTTGAGGAAGAGCTGCTGGTGCGATATAAACTTCCGTTTTCACAGGCTCGTTTTTAGCTGGTATGAATACGGTCGGTTTCGCAGGTGTTACAACAGCCGGTTTTTGAGGAGTAGGAGTCGGTGTTGCAGGCGTTTGGATGCTAGGTGTTTGTGGTTTTGTTTTCGCTACACGATGAGTTTTTGAAATCAACTCATACTTGTCTGTTTGGACTTTGAAGACACGACCTTTTTGGACGGTTTCAACGACTTTGTTAGCAAATTGAACGTTCAACAAGTCACCGAAATCTTTGCGGATATCCAAGTAAAGACCATTTGTCCCGTTAACCAATGGATCAAAGTCTTTTTTGTCACCTTTTTCGCCAACTACGGTCAAAGAAATACCAGCATCTTGAAGGGCCTTCAGTGTTGCTTCTTTTGTCGGGAGGGGATTCTTAAATGGAGTATCCATATCGATTGGCTCGTCTGTAATGACGAAAGCAAAGCGATGGTTGTTTGCTCCAGTTCCCCAGTTGTAATCTGCTGAAGTGGCAATATGGTGTAATGGAACAGTAGTATTTTCATAACTACCACCAGTTTTGATAGTGTTCAGAGCGGAAATAAAGCTTTCTGGATCACTTGTGAACTTAGATCCATCGAAATCATGGTATTTAACCTCTTTAGATCTTTCGTATTCAGCTAATCCTATACGAGCTTGAATTTTCTTGGCAGATAGATTGCGAACAAAGGTCTCGATATTCTTCATTGTATCATTGATGTGAGAATTCATCGAACTTGATTTATCAATGACAAAGACGATGTCTGATGTTCCTTGAACTTCTTTTTTATTGACGATATCTGCTTCTTTTGTCACTTCGACTACAGTTGTTTTATTGACAGTTTCTGTAGTTGTCTCAGTGTAGTCAGCTGTTTCTTTGGTTGATGTAGCTGTCTTGGTAGAAGAGACTGGTTTTGAAGTGCCAACAGGTGTGTTTGGATCTGCTAAGCTAGTCGTTTTGATGGTTGCTGTTGAGGTAGTGGTTGTATCTGCACCGTCTGTTTTAGCAGATGGGCCAGTTTTTTTAACGTCCACAGCGATGACATCCCCAGTTTTTGCTTTATCAGCAGGAACAACTGGTGTATTGGCTTTGGCGTTGATTTCTTCTGTTGCAGCAGTGATAGGTGATTTTGCTGCTGTAGTAGCTGCAGGAGCAGCTTGGGTTGTTGCAGGTGCAACGTCATCAGCAGAAGCAATAGTCGTTCCTGTGAAGACCGTTCCTAAAACAACGGAAGCCAAAGTTAAAGTTTGTTTACGTGAAATAGTATATTTTTTCAAAATACGTCCCCTTTTTAATAAACTTTTTTCTATCATACAGGTTTTTGAAAAACTTGTCAACGGTATAATAATCAAGGGTTTTACCGACTTTTATATCCCTAATTATTGATAAAAAGCTGAATGAGAAAAATATACACAAAATAATTTAAATATACAAACTGTGCAAAAGAAAATAGGATTCCCACAAATTTGCAGGAATCCTTATTTTATCGGCATTTCTACTATATTTTTTAGTCGTAAAAAATACTAGCTAGTCACTTTATTTATGTTTCTGCATTAGCACTAAGAACAAAGACTACGATTAGTTTAGTAATTTTTCAAAGAATTGGATGACCTCTGGTTTGAGATTACTTTCCTTCGGTTCAACTAGTGAAACGTAAAAACTAATCCGTTCACTTTCTGCCATCGGAATCGCGATCAGTTCTTCTTCACCATCTGTTAGTGCAAGATCTGCTAGTAAACTGATCCCCACTTGTTTACGAAGGAGTTGTTTTAGAAGCTGAATATCATCCGTCTGAAAGAAGGGTGTAGCCTCATGGTGATAGCGCTCATTCAACTGTTCAAAGGCTTTTAAATGAACAAAGTGCTCATCTGGAATGATAAAATCTTCATCGATGACGTCTGAAAATTGTAATACTTTTTTGGAGGCTAGTGGATGGTTATGATGAAGGATATAGAAGAGATCTCGTTTGGCTATTTCTCTTACCTGGAAGCGATGATCTTTAATCGGTTCCAAACTCCCTAAAAAACTAGCATCTAGTTCCCCTTTGGAAAGCATTTCTAAAAGTTCGACAGATCCTTCTTGGACAGGATGGATACTTTGAAGAGCTGCAACATTACTGATAAAGGCGGGTTGTTTTCGGACAAGATAGTCAATGATGATTGGTGGGAAACCAACCGTATTGAATTGAGAGAGACTCCGGAGGATCTCTTTTTTGACCCCTTGAATCTCAGGTAAGACCTTTTGAATATGTCGTAGCAAGATTTCTCCTTGGGGCGTCAATTTGAAAGTACGATGAGAAGGATCGTGCGCGATTAATGGACAGTGAAATTCCTTTTCTAGTCGTTTAATCGCATAGGAAACGGATGGTTGACTGATCCCGTGTTTTTGGGCAACCCCAGTAAAGGATTGCTGTTGACTAAGATCAAGAAAATAATAAAAGTCCTTAAGATTCATTGGGCTCCCTCTTCTAAATAGACAGACATGGATAAGCAAAAATTATCCGTGATAGCTAATTTGACTATATGATTTTTTGTTTGTTACAATCTGAGGTGAGTCAGAGGACAATTAAAGGCTATCTAAAAGATCTTCGAAAATCGTTAGGATCTTCTCCCTTTTTCCAACTGGAAGTTGCTTAATTTTCATATTTACTCTCTTAAGTGAAAGATTGTCGTTAGGATCTGAAGATGATTCAAGTGAATTAAAATTGAAGAATTCTTCAGGCGTTAACTCAAGAGCAGAAATGACTTTTTCAAGACTGTGAATGGTCAGATTCACGTTTTGATTTTCCAATTGATTGATGTATTTTAATCCAAGATCTGCCCGTTCCGATAGCTCCTCTTGACTCATGTTTTGTTTTTTTCGCAAATATTTGACCTTTTGCGCTATATACCGTTGTAAATAATGTTTTGTTTTCATGTAACCAGAATACAAGTTTTAAATGACAAAAATAACACCTTAAACAAAACAAAGTATCTTATAACAAACATATTTTGGATTTATTATCTATGGCTTTTATAGGTATTGATCATCATAAGTAGAAAAAAGAATACCTGAAAACAGTGGATCTTTTGATGAGAATAACCTTCTAAAAGGTGGAAAGGAACAGGCTTTTTTAAGAGATGACTATGACGATCTAGGAAGTGATGGATAAGCCTATTATTTTGTTATCTTTTGAAATCGCATCATTTTCGGTTGTATCGCCTGAACTTTCATTGACTGATTTATTCATATTGTATCATATAGATAACAAAGTGTCATTTAAAGAAAAAGTGTTATAATAGAATAAACTAAATAAGGAGGTCACATGATGACTGCACATGATATTTTAAACAACCCTTTCCTCAATAAAGGAACTGCCTTTACTTTAGAGGAACGTAAGCAACTAGGTCTCATTGGCCTCCTGCCACCTTACGTCCAAACTATTGAAGAACAAGCAGCGCAAACTTATGCGCAAATGCAAACAAAGGTTAATGATTTGGAAAAACGTTTGTTCCTAATGGAAATTTTTAATACAAATCGTACTCTATTTTACTACCTATTTGCTCAACATTTGGAAGAGTTTAATCCAATTGTCTATGATCCAACTATTGCTGATACCATTGAAGGGTATAGCGATCTCTTTGTAGATCCACAATATGCCGCATATCTTGATATCAATCATCCTGAAAATATCGAAGCAACTTTGAAAAATGCAGCAGGGGACCGTGAAATTCGTCTTATTGTTGTGACAGATGCAGAAGGTATTCTCGGTATTGGTGACTGGGGTACAAATGGTGTTGATATTTCTGTTGGGAAATTGATGGTCTATACTGGAGCTGCAGGAATTGATCCTTCAATGGTACTTCCTTTGGTCATTGACGCAGGTACCAACCGTGAAGAATTGCGTAACAATCCTAATTACTTGGGAAATCGCCACGAACGTGTGCGTGGTGATCGTTACTATGATTTTATCGATCAATTTGTCCAAACTGCAGAACGTCTTTTCCCTAAACTCTACCTTCACTGGGAAGATTTCGGTCGCTTA
>JAGZZN010000047.1 GCA_018377375.1 Streptococcus parasanguinis | reverse complement strand
ATCTTTAGCCAAGGAAAATCTGTCATCAATAAAAAAGTCGCAGATGAATTGGGCATTACTATTCCAGAATCTGTCTTGAAAGATGCTGGACAAGTCATTAAATAAAAAGAAAACGAATCACAAGAGTGGCAGGAGAATTTGGCTTGGATAGGTCTTTTAATCGGGATCTTTGAGGAGAAAGAAATGAAAGTCAAGCTAACGGATCTTCATCCGACCCAACTATACTTATCAGAAAAGAAGTTACATGATATCCAGATGCTTGATCAGTCGGCAGAAATCATCAATATGGATCCAATTAGTATTCTTACTTTTGGAAATCGCTTCTTGATTACAGACGGGCATCACAGGGCTTATCAGGCTTTATTGGCAGGTCGGGATACGATTTCTGCTGAGTTTGATAGAGATGGTGGCGATGACTTGTATGCTCTCTATGCGCAAGCTTGCGAGGAAAGAAAGATAGACTCTGTCTTGGATTTAAAACATCGTATCTTACCTCAAGATGAGTATGAAGCAAAATGGTATAACTGGTGTGATGGTTTTAACCAAGCAGCAACTCTTCTATTGAAAAGGAAAGCAGATGAAGCAGACCAGGCAAATAGATAATGCATCGCGTCCTGTTCCTTATTCTATTGAAATTAGTCTCATCTAACTTGTTTTTTAACTAAAAATCTGATAAACTAGATAGTAATTGAATAGAAATCTGCAAGACTAGTACCTCAAGGGAAGTGCGACAGGGAGAAGAGCCGTGACTGAAAGCTCTTTGCATGAAAGCTGGGTGAATTCACTTGCGCAAGGATTTAGAAATTAAGGTCTGGTTTACAGATAAAAAACGGATGGTACCGCGTGTCAACGCTCCGATTAGGAGAAGGCACGCGGTTTTTTTCTATGTCTGTAGGTGGACCATGATGGAGGAAATATGTCAACGATTGAAGAACAACTAAAAGCGCTTCGAGAAGAAACGCTGGCAGCCTTGAAGCAGATCTCTGCTGAAAATGAAAAAGAGATGCAAGAACTACGGGTCTCTGTTCTTGGGAAAAAAGGATCTCTGACGGAAATTCTTAAAGGGATGAAGGATGTCTCTGCTGAGATGCGTCCGGTTATTGGAAAACACGTCAATGAAGCCCGTGATGTCTTGACGGCTGCCTTTGAAGAAACCGCCAAACTCTTGGAAGAAAAGAAAGTCCAAGCTAAACTAGCGAGCGAAAGCATCGATGTGACCCTTCCAGGTCGTCCAGTTGCTAGTGGTTACCGTCATATTTTGACCCAAACTAGTGAAGAAATCGAAGATATCTTTATCGGGATGGGGTATCAAGTCGTAGACGGCTTTGAAGTGGAGCAAGATTATTATAACTTTGAACGGATGAATCTGCCTAAAGATCACCCAGCGCGGGATATGCAGGATACCTTCTATATCACAGAAGAAATCTTGCTTCGGACCCATACCTCACCTGTACAGGCGCGGGCGATGGATGCGCATGACTTTAGCAAGGGGCCTTTGAAGATGATCTCGCCAGGGCGGGTTTTCCGTCGGGATACGGATGATGCGACCCACAGCCACCAATTCCATCAAATCGAAGGCTTGGTCGTTGGGAAAAGCATTTCTATGGCCGACCTTCAAGGAACGCTTCAATTGATCGTGCAAAAGATGTTTGGTGCAGAACGTCAAATCCGTTTGCGTCCTTCTTACTTCCCATTCACTGAGCCATCGGTTGAAGTGGACGTTTCTTGCTTCAAGTGTGGTGGAGCGGGATGTAACGTATGTAAGAAAACTGGTTGGATTGAAATCATGGGAGCCGGTATGGTTCACCCACGCGTCCTTGAGATGAGTGGGATTGATCCAACAATCTATTCAGGATTTGCCTTTGGACTTGGTCAAGAGCGTGTGGCCATGCTTCGTTACGGAATCAATGATATCCGTGGCTTCTATCAAGGGGATGTTCGCTTCTCAGAACAGTTTAAATAATTATGTTAGTAAAAGTTAAGGCGAAAGAATTTCATATTTTAAGGGAATTAGAGGTGGAAACCTATGGGGATACCTTTGGTCCCTACAACTCTGATGCCGATATGGAAGATTACTACCAGACGGTTTTATCGCTAGAGCAAATCAAAAAGGACCTAGCAGACCCGGAATCAGAGACCTATTTTGTCCTTGATCACCATCAGGAAATTTGTGGTTTCCTCAAGTTTAACTGGGGCAAGGCACAAACGGAGCCAGTAGAGATGGACAATGCTTTTGAAATCCAGCGTATCTATGTCAAAAAAGAACATCATGGCAAGGGCTATGGCAAGGAAATGTTTACCTTTGCCTTAAAAGAGGCTCAAAAACGTGGATTTGACTGGGTCTGGCTGGGTGTTTGGGAACGAAATTTTAAGGCCCAAAACTTTTACAAACAATTCGGATTTGAACGGTTTAGCGAGCACCACTTTATCACAGGGGAAGCTGTGGATACCGACTGGTTGCTACGCAAGCATTTGAAGGAGAATCCGCAAGCTTAATTGTGGGTCCAAATTGAGAGAAAGGAATTGAGAAGATCTCACCTAGTGGGATCTTACGATCAGAATAATGTTAGTATCATATAAATGGTTAAAACAATTGGTGGACGTGGATGTGCCATCAGAAGAGTTGGCTGAAAAAATGTCAACTACAGGGATCGAAGTAGAAGGTGTGGAATCGCCTGCTGCTGGTCTCTCAAAAATTGTCGTCGGAGAAGTTTTGTCTTGTGAAGATGTGCCAGAGACACACCTTCATGTCTGCCAAGTTAATGTGGGGGAAGAAGAAGCCCGTCAAATCGTCTGTGGAGCACCAAATGTGCGAGCAGGTATCAAGGTTATGGTGGCTCTTCCAGGTGCTCGCATCGCAGATAACTACAAGATTAAAAAAGGGAAAATCCGTGGTTTGGAATCCCTCGGGATGATCTGTTCACTTGGTGAATTAGGGATTTCTGACTCTGTTGTACCGAAAGAATTTGCAGATGGGATCCAAATCTTGCCAGAAGATGCTGTCCCAGGAGAAGAAGTCTTCTCTTACCTCGACTTGGATGATGAAATCATCGAGCTTTCTATCACTCCAAACCGTGCAGATGCTCTTTCTATGCGTGGGGTAGCACATGAAGTAGCAGCGATTTATGATAAAGCTGTGAACTTCAAAGACTTTACCTTGACCGAAACAGACCAAGCCGCAGCAGATGCTCTTTCTGTCAGCATTGACACAGACAAGGCTCCTTATTATGCAGCTCGTATCTTGGACAACGTAACCATCGCACCAAGTCCACAATGGTTGCAAAACCTCCTCATGAACGAAGGCATTCGTCCCATTAACAATGTCGTCGACGTGACCAACTATATCTTGCTTTACTTTGGTCAGCCGATGCATGCCTTTGATCTGGATACCTTTGAAGGAAATGACATCCGTGTGCGTGAAGCGCATGCAGGTGAGAAATTGGTGACCTTGGACGGGGAAGAGCGTGAGTTGGAAACAAGTGACCTCGTGATTACGGTTGCTGATAAACCAGTAGCCCTTGCAGGTGTCATGGGTGGAGAGGCTACAGAAATCTCTGAAAAGTCTACTCGTGTAGTTCTTGAAGCTGCTGTCTTCAATGGCAAATCTATCCGTAAGACAAGTAGTCGTCTCAACCTACGCTCTGAATCATCTTCACGCTTTGAAAAAGGCATCAATGTGGCAACCGTTAATGAAGCCCTTGATGCAGCAGCAAGTATGATTGTTGAATTGGCTGGTGCGACAGTGCGTAAGGGCATCGTTTCAGCAGGCCAGTTGGATACTTCGGATGTGGAAGTTTCTTCTACTCTTGCAGACGTGAACCGTGTCCTTGGAACAGAGCTTTCCTATGCGGATGTCGAAGATGTCTTCCGTCGTCTTGGTTTTGGCCTTTCTGGAAATGCAGAAAGCTTCACAGTGAGCGTTCCTCGTCGCCGTTGGGACATCACTATCGAAGCGGATCTTTTTGAAGAAATTGCTCGGATTTATGGTTATGACAAATTACCAGCAACCCTTCCAAAAGATGATGGGACAGCCGGTGAATTGACTGCGACTCAAAAACTCCGTCGTCAAGTTCGGACCATTGCTGAAGGAGCAGGCTTAACTGAAATCATTACTTATGCTTTAACAACTCCTGAAAAAGCCGTTGAATTTGCGACTGCGCCAAGCAATTTAACAGAGCTCATGTGGCCAATGACTGTGGATCGTTCAGTCCTCCGTCAAAATATGATCTCAGGAATCTTGGATACTGTAGCTTATAATGTTGCTCGTAAGAACAAAGATTTGGCTCTCTATGAGATCGGAAAAGTTTTCGAACAAACTGGTAATCCAAAAGAAGACTTGCCAAATGAAATCAATAGCTTTGCCTTTGCTTTGACAGGTTTAGTTGCTGAAAAAGACTTCCAAACTCCAGCTGTTCCAGTTGACTTCTTCTATGCTAAGGGAATCTTGGAAGCCCTCTTTGCTCGCTTGGGTCTTGAAGTGACTTATACAGCAACACAAGAAATCAAGAGTCTCCACCCAGGTCGTACAGCCTTAATCTTACTTGGTGACCAAGTGCTTGGGGTCTTAGGGCAAGTGCATCCTGTAACAGCTAAGGCTTACGATATTCCAGAAACTTATGTGGCAGAATTGAACTTATCTGCTATTGAAGCAGCTCTTCAACCAGCCGCAGCCTTTGTGGAAATCACCAAATTCCCAGCTGTCAGCCGTGATATCGCCCTTCTCCTCAAAGCAGAAGTGACTCACCAAGAAGTGGTTGAAGCGATTCAAGCAGCTGGCGTGAAACGTTTGACAGACATCAAACTCTTTGACGTCTTCTCAGGTGAAAAACTAGGACTTGGTATGAAGTCAATGGCCTACAGCTTGACCTTCCAAAATCCAGAAGATAGCTTGACCGACGAAGAAGTCGCACGCTACATGGAAAAAATCCAAGCATCACTTGAAGAAAAAGTAGACGCAGAAGTGCGGTAACAAATATGTATAGGAAAAACCGTTGATGAGATGCATCAACGGTTTTTTAATTAGTTTTATAAGATTGTTTCCATGACTGTTTCTTGAGGCTTCATTCCTTGTCTTTGATAGAAGCGAAGGGCTCCTTCATTGTCATTCCAGACATTGAGAGTCATGTTGTAGCATCCGATTTCCTTTGCATAACGAAGGGCAAACTGATAAAGTTGATCGCCAATTTTTTGTCCACGCGTTGCTTGATCGACACACAAGTCCTCGATGAAGAGGTTTTTTATCGGATGAAGCACAGGATTGTCAGAGACTTCTTTAATGGTGACGAAGAGATGTCCTAGGATCTGGCCATCCGCATTTTCATAGACGAAAATCGGTGTCTGATCTTGCGCCATTAACTGTTCTAACTCTTCTTCACTATATTTTCCGCCACTTTCCTTGAAAATATCGGGACGAGCTTGGTGGTGAACGGAAAGAATCTGTTCTAAGAGACCAATCAAAGCAGGAATATCTTTTGGTTGCGCTAAACGAATCGTCATGTAGGTTCTCCTTAGTCGTATTTTCTATATTATAAAAATTTTTTACAGAGCTTGTCAATGGAAAAAGGATCGCTAAAAGGTGCGCAAATGCGGGCCTTTTATTTCTTACCTCAAAATATCTATGTCAACCATCCTGCTATTTTTGACAAATATTTTTATTTTTTTGACAAATATACTTGTCAAAAAGAAAAAGAAGTGTTACAATGTTTTTAGTTGAAAGAAGAGGAGATATTCTTATGGGAGCTATATGGATTCTATTTATCCCTTTTCTGGTTATCATTTATGCAAGCACAGAAAAGAAGATAAAAAAGTTGAACAAACGTATTAAAAGATTAGAAAAACAAGTGAAAGGAAATCAAGACATGTCTAGACTTTTAGAAGAATTAAAAGGCCAAACGGCCACGGTTACTGTAAATGGTTTTGGAACTAAGTGGGAAATTGTTGATTTTGATGAAGATTGGGTCAAATTGAGTCGTGAGACCGATAAACAACATGGGGTGACAAAATTAGTTCGTATTGAAGATGTTGAATTAATTCAACAATTGAGGTAGTCATTATGATATTAAAAAATCGACTGAAAGAGCTGAGGGCGCGTGATGGTCTCAACCAATCCGAGCTAGCCAAGCTAGCAGGAGTCTCGCGCCAGTCCATCAGTCTCTTGGAGCGTGGGGAATACACCCCATCGGTTATCATTGCGATCACCATCGCCCAGATTTTCAAGGAACCGGTGGAGAATGTTTTTAGTCTAGTAGAGGGAGAAGAATAAAAATGAAAAAGCAACAACAAGAACGATCTGATCGTTACCGTTTTTGGAGAAATGTCGGAATCATTACGGTTTCCGGCTTGATAGGAGGAGTTATCGGATTTTTGACAGGAATGTTTGGATCCGAAAAGCCCCTGGAAATCCAATCCTTCTTTAGTAAAGAGCTGCTTCTTTTGGGCTCAGTAGTTTTTTTCCTGGTCGTGTTTCTGATCACGATGGCTTTATTGATGCGGGTAAGAAAACTTCATTACAAGTTGCTCCAAATAGAAGACGATGATGAAGCCTATCACTATGACATCCAGAAGGAAAAACTGTATGGGTTAGCGACCATCTTTAAAGGCATCATGATCTTGCCCTACTTTTTCGTTATCATCTTTTATATTCAATTGATGTATTTGGATAAACCTACGGCCTTTATCTTTGGACCTTTTACCATGCTCTATCTTTTTCTTGCTTTGATTGTCCTATTTTTCCTAGTGAGTATCTTCTATCGTAAGACCTTTAACTTGGTTTACGGGAAACCGATTCCCCGCAATGCCGATGCCAAGGAAATGCGTGAATTTATGATGAGTATGATGGATGAAGCAGAAAAGCAGATTAGCTACGAGGAAAATTTCGAAGTGGTGGTTAAGTTAAGCAATTATATCTTGCCGAGCCTTCTCCTTGCTCTCCTCCTCATTGGGGTTGCCTTCAAAACGGATATCCTCTTAGCTTTGTTCGTCGTATCCATTCTCTATATTTATATCCTTATTTCACAATACAAAATTACCAAACGTTATTATAAAGAGTAAAGGAGTCATCTATGTTAGAAATTAGACATTTAGAAAAAAGCTTTGGGAATAAGCAGGTTCTCTTCGGAGTAGATCTGACAGCTCAACAAGGGCATATCCTTGGCTTAGTTGGGAAAAATGGTGCCGGGAAAACAACTATTTTCCACAGCATCCTGCGCTTTTTGGACTACAGCGGCGAGATTCGCCTAGGTGGCAAACCCATTACACAAGAGACTTACAAGGAAATTGGCTATTTGCCTGAAGAGCGCAGTCTTATGCCAAAACTTACGATTTTTGAGCAGGTCCGCTATTTGGCTGCCTTAAAAGGAATGAGCACCGCCGAGGTCAAGGAAAAATTACCGATTTGGATGGAAAAACTCCAAGTAAAAGGGAAATTGACTGATAAAATCAAGAGCCTCTCAAAAGGGAACCAACAGAAGGTGCAACTGATCATCACTTTGATCCATGAGCCTAAATTGATCATATTAGATGAACCATTTAGCGGATTGGATCCGGTCAATACAGAGGTGCTCAAGCAGGTCATCTTTGAAGAAAAAGAGCGTGGGGCAACCATTATCTTTTCTGACCACGTCATGACCAACGTCGAAGAGTTGTGTGATGATATCCTAATGATCCGTGATGGTTCGGTTGTCCTTTCAGGGCCTGTCCAAGAGGTCCGGAATAGCTATGGCAAGACCCGCCTCTTTGTCTCTAACGACTTTAGCAAAGAAGAGCTAGAAGCTCTGCCACACGTGACCAAGGTCAGCATGACCAAGCAAGGGACTTGGAAGTTGATCTTGGATGATGCGTCAGCTGGTCCAGAATTATTTAACCGCTTGACCAAGGGCCACTACATTGCGACCTTTGACCACCAAGCCCCAACTATTGATGAGATCTTTAAACTTGAATCAGGAGTAGAAGTATGAAACAGATGTTTGTCGTAATGAAAGAAACCTATATCAGACAAGTGAAATCATGGAGTTTCCTCTTCATGGTCTTCGGTCCCTTCCTCTTTTTAGGATTGAGCATTGGAATCGGTTATCTGACAGGTTCTTCTACAGATGCCAAAAACCAGGTGGCCTTGGTGACAGAAGTTCCAGCTGTCAAAGAAAGTCTCAAAGGAACTGATGGCTTGACCTTGGACTACAAGGATGAAGCTGCAGCTAAAAAAGCTATCAAGGATGAGAAAGCAGCTGCTTACCTAACGGTCGATGAAAAAGATGGTCAGCTAGAAGCTACTTATGTGGGCGACCAAGCCATGAAAACAGAATTGAAAACCCTTGTCGCTGCGAAATTAAGCCAAGTCCAACAAGGAATCAATCTAGCGCGTGCTAATCTAAGCAAAGAGCAGCTGACAGCCTTGTCTCAACAGGTTTCTCTCAAAGAAAAAATTGACGAGAAAAAAGAAGGCTTGAAAATGGTGCAAACCATGGTTGCAGGTGGTCTGGGAATGCTGCTTTATATGATTTTGATCTTCTACTCTAGTATCACAGCCCAAGAAGTGGCCAGTGAAAAGGGAACCAAGATCATGGAAGTGGTCTTCTCTAGTATCAAAGCAACCGACTATTTCTTCGCACGCATGCTCGGACTCTTCGGAGTGATTTTTACCCATATTTTTGTCTATGTCGTTGGGTTAGTAGCTGTTTGGATCTTTAGAGCAGATATCCCAGTTGTCAAGGATATTCTCGCTCCAAACTCTCCAATTACCCAACACCTAGCAGAAGCGATCTCGCTTAATACCGTCTTCTTCATTATCCTTGGGATCTTTATGTATGTGGTGCTCTCTGCCTTCTTAGGTTCCACAGTTGCACGACCTGAAGATTCAGGAAAAGCGATTTCGCCACTGATGATGTTAGTTATCTTTAGCTTCCTTGGGGTAACCACCTTGGGAAGTGCCGGTGATGTCTTCTTATTAAAGATCGGTTCCTACATTCCTTTTATCTCAACCTTCTTCATGCCATTCCGTACCATCAATGGCTACGCGACTGGTCTTGAAGCTTGGGGTTCATTGGGAATTGCAGTTCTCTTTACCATTGTGGGAACAGTGCTCATTGCCCGTATCTATGCGAGCCTAATCCTCCAGACCGATGACCTCGGACCATGGAAGACTATCAAACGTGCTCTTAGCTATCGCTAATCAAACAAGCCCTCAGTTACAGCTGAGGGCTTTTAGCATGCATTGAAATTTATCAGTGGGCTATTTAAAACGATATTCCTTCATGCTGACATGTATTTTTTATTAAATTATGATATGATGGAGGGGAATAAAGAGAATAGAGAAAAGAACGAATGAGACTCTACATCAAAGGTGATTATACAAAAAGAGTACCATTTGGGTACAGAGAAGTCACATGGAAGATGTGGTTTAAAGAGCGTAAAGGTAAGCAAATGAGTTTCTCAAACGTTGGTGATGATGAGATGCTACAAGATGATTTTTATTTTGGAGTAGAGCTGCGCAAATGGGGTTCAGTTGACGAAAGATGGGGGAAGGCTTCTTTTATAATTCCTAGCAATCCTTGGTTGTCTTTGGAATATGAAAATATTCAATTGGAATTTGAAAATGATTTTATTACTGATGGGAGAGAACGTGGGGATTATCTACGTATCGCAACCTCTCATACAGATATTTTAACGGTTGATAAACGTGCTATGTATATCATGGCAATCGAGGTGGCTGGTGCAATTGATGGAAAAATTAGCGAGGATGACAAGCAAACCTGGATGGATGTAGAGACTTTTAAGGAGTTGCACAAGGATATCTTATCACTAACCTACGATCAAGCAACCGATATCAGTGTGGAGGAACTGAAAAGTATGAGACCTTTAGAAGATCCCTTGTGGGATGAAGAAGAACAACTTCGTGAGGAATACATCAAAATGCATGGCGAACGTGTTTATGACGATGAGGAAGAAGATTGAGAATTTATATCAAAGGTGATTATACAAAAAGAGTACCTTATGGTTATTTAGAACTAGCTGGTAAAATGTGGTTTCCAGAAGATGAGCAAATTTCATACTCAAATGCTGGGAACAATGATGCATTACAAGAAGATTTTTTCTCAAATTTATCCTTGAGGAAAGGCACTGCGGATAAGAGATGGTCTAGTGTCCCCCTAAAGGAAGGAGTACGAAGACTCTTTTCACATCTTGACGAATGTATTGAAATTAATTTTGAAGATGCATTTGCTACGGATTATAATGAAAAGGGAGACTATCTCCGTATTTTAACCACCCATCTAGAAGTTTTAACAGTTGATAAACGCGCCATGTACATTATGGCGCTTGAGATTGCAAAGGTGATTGACGGGCAAATTAGCGAGGATAATAAGGCTAGCTGGTTGACAATCGAGGAGTTTAAAAGAAAACATGAGGATATTCTATCTCTAACTTTTGAAGAAGCAAATGAACTAAGTTTGACTGAAATTCAAACGATGGATGTGGTAGACGACCCTCTTTGGGAGGAAGAAGCCAATCGTCGAAAAGAATATATACTAGCACATGGAGGCGATATCTCAGATTTATGAGACTATATATCAAAAGTGATTTTACGAAAAAAATAACCTTTACTACTAGAGAGCTAGTTTGGAAGATGTGGTTTAAAGAACGGAATAGCAAGAAAATAAGCTACTCCAACGTTGGTGATGATGAGATGCTGCAAGATGATTTTTATTTTGGAGCAGAGTTACACAAATGGGCTTCAGTTGACGAAAGATGGGATAAGGCTCCTTTTATAATTCCGAGCAATCCTTGGTTGTCCTTGCAATATGAAGATATTGAACTTGAATTTGAACATGCCTTTATTTCCGACGACCGCGAAAAGGGGGAGTTTCTTCGAATTGCCTCAACTCATGTAGATATTTTGACGGTTGACAAACGTGCTTTATACATTATGGCTATTGAAGTAGCATCTGCCATTGATGGTCAGATTAGCGAAGACGGCAAGCAAAGTTGGCTAAGTGTAGAAGAATTTAAGGAATATCACAAGGATGTTCTTTCACTGACTTATGATGAAGCGGTTGAACTTAGTTTGGAAGAATTAAAGACAATGGTACCAGTAAGAGATCCTCTCTGGGAAGAGGAGGAACGGCTTCGAGAAGAATACATCAAAATCCATGGCGAACGAATTTATGACGACGAGGACGAATGAAATTATATTTAAAAGGCGATTATACAAAAACTGATTTTTATGATGAGTTTAAAGAAATAGCTCAAAAGATGTGGTTTAAAGAGCGAAAAGGACTTCCTCTCGATTTTTCCTATGCTTGGGATGAATATTTACATTTAAATTTACGACTGGATAAATTTAAGCATAATGACGAACGGTGGGAGAGTGCATATTTTAATAAAAATATAAACCCTTGGAAGACATTTGAATATGAGAATTTGACATTGGATCTAGAAAATTCTTATGAAAGCGATGGGCGTGAGAAAGGTGATTATTTACGAATTATTTCCACTCATCTAAATATTTTAACGGTTGACAAGCGTGCGATGTATATTATGGCGATTGAAATAGCCTCTGCTATTGATGGTCAAATCAGTGAAGACGACAAAGAAACTTGGCTGAGTATTGAAGAATTCAAAATGAGACATGCAAATCTGCTACAATTGAGCTACGATAAGGCGGTTGATATTAGTTTGGAGGAACTTGAGGTCATGGAGGCGGTGGATGAACCACTTTGGGATGATTTACACAAGGGATGGGAAGAGTACATCGCTATCCATGGCGAACGTGTTTATGACGATGAGGAAGAAGATTGAGAATTTATATTAAAGGTGACTATACAAAAGAAATCCCGTTTGATTACTTAAAACTAGCAAAGAGAATGTGGTTTGGGGAAAAAGATGGAATAGAACCTGACTTGTCGTATGCAGGGTATCTAGATTTACCAATCGAGAAACTTTCTATCCACTTAAAATTAAATAAGTGGATGCATGATAATAGATGTAGTAATGTTCAGATTAAGGAAGGGATAAAATATGATTTTTTATCCCATAAATATGAAGATATAGAGCTAGACTACGAAGATGCTATGATGTCGGACTTTCGTGAGAAAGGTGAATGTTTAAGAATCGCTACTAAGCACCTTGAACTCCTAACCGTTGATAAACGTGCTTTCTATATTATGGCGATAGAAATTGCGACTGCCATTGAGGGTCAAATCAGCGAAGATGACAAAGAGAGCTGGTTAAGTGTGGAGGAATTTAAAAATCGGCATGAAGATATCCTATCGATGAGTTATGAACAGGCTAATGAGCTGAGTCTGGAGGAAATTCCATTTATGGATGATGTGAGAGACCCAGTTTGGGCAGAAGATGACCACAGAAATGAAGAATACATCCGAATCCATGGAGAAGTGGAGTTGGATGACGACGAATGAGGCATTCTACTTCAACCTGTAAGAGGCTGGGACAAAAGTCCTAGCCTCTTTATTGTTTTTGGAATGTCGAACAAGACGCAGTGGTTGAGTGGACTCTACTACGCTGATTTTATCAGCTTTTACAGCCCTACTCAACTGTGCGGAGGTGGGACGACGAAATCGAATTCTAACGAATGACCGATTTCTGTCCCACTCTCTTTTTGATTGCAAATTGACTTTTGCAAGCCTTTTCACTACAATAGAACTACAGAAAAGGAGGCGGACATGAACTATATTGAGTTTGCTGAAAATGAGCGTCTGTCCACGATTGTCCTTGGGATGATGCGGATCAGTCAGTTGAGTGAAGATGAGGTGGAGGCCTTGGTGGAGGCAGCCTTGTCGATTGGGATCAACACCTTTGACCTGGCAGATATCTATGGCGATGGCCAGTGTGAGGTCCTGCTGGGGAAGGTTCTCAAGCGCCGTCCGGATCTTCGGGACCAGATGTGGATTCAGTCCAAGTGTGGGATTCGCAAAGACGGCTTTACCTATTTTGATTTTTCCAAGGACTATATTTTGGATTCCGTTGATGGCATCCTTGAGCGTCTCCAGATCGAGCGCTTAGATAGTCTTCTCCTTCATCGACCGGATGCCCTCATGGAGCCGGAAGAAGTGGCGGAAGCTTTTGATCACTTGGAGCAAGCGGGCAAGGTCCGTCATTTTGGGGTGTCCAATCAAAATCCCATGATGATGGAATTGCTTAAGATGGCTGTCAAACAACCTCTCAAGGTCAACCAGTTGCAGTTAAGTGCAGCCTTTACACCGAGCTTTGAAGCTGGTTTTCATGTCAACATGGAAGGGCCAAAAGCCACCGTGCGAGATGGTAGTGTCTTTGAGTATTGTCGCTTAACTGATACGGTGATTCAGGCCTGGTCTGTCCTCCAGCATGGTTATTTCAAGGGGAATTTTGTGGGCAAAGAAGAGTTTGCAGCTCTCAATCATGTCCTCAATGACTTGGCGAAAAAATACCAAGTCACACCGACAGCTATCGCCCTCGCTTGGGTCCTTCGCTACCCAGGAAAGATGCAGGCGGTCATCGGAACGACCAAGCCACAGCATGTCCTTGAAGCAGGAAAAGCAGCAACAGTTACTTTGACCCGCAAGGAATGGTACCAAATCTACCTGGCGGCGGGAAATGATTTGCCTTAAAATCTTGTTAGTAAACCAGATTCCACTCTTATCAGTGGTCTGGTTTTTTGTTTTTTAGTTTTCAGATTTTTCTTGACAATTCTTTCTTTTTTATGGTATTCTTTATGCAACAAGTGTTGCGCAACGAATGTTGCGTGAAAGGAGTCTTATGCCACCAAAGGTTAAATTCAGTAAAGAGGCTATCATTGGGACAGCTTTACAATTGGTGAGAGAAGAGGGAATGGCTAGTTTGACGGCTAGAGCATTAGCGGAGAAACTGGGAGCTACACCGAGAGTCATTTTTGGGCAATTTGCTAATATGTCTGAGTTACAAGCAGAGGTTATTGGTGCTGCGGAGATGGTGGTGGTGGAGTATATTCGCAAGGCCTTAGAAGATAAGAAACCTTTTCGATCTGTCGGGGTTGCTTATATCCTTTTCGCCTCAAAAGAGCCACAACTCTTTCAATTGCTTTTCCAAAATCCTAGCAAAGATCCGATTCGTCGCTTTCAAGATTTTCTTCCCATGAAGGATCATAGTTACCAATTGGTTCTGGATTCGATTGT
>JAGZZN010000046.1 GCA_018377375.1 Streptococcus parasanguinis | reverse complement strand
GCTGATGAAATCAGCGTAGTAGAGCCCACTCAACCACTGCGTCTTACTCGACAATCCAAAAATAATTGAGAGGCTAGGACTTTTGTCCCAGCCTCTTTTAATTATCGCTTGACCATATCAAATCGCAATTTTCTGATTTTTTTTGGTATAATGGTCCCTATGAAAATAGTATCTGGAACCTATGGGGGACGTCCCCTCAAAACACTTGAAGGAAAAACAACCAGGCCGACTTCTGATAAGGTCAGAGAGGCCATGTTCAATATGATTGGTCCTTACTTTGATGGTGGAAGAGTGCTGGATCTCTATGCAGGAAGCGGTGGGCTCTCTATCGAAGCCGTTTCTCGAGGCATGTCAGAGGCCGTTCTAGTGGAAAGAGATCGTAGAGCGCAGGAGATTGTAGCAGCCAATATTGCCATGACCAAGGAAAAGGAACGGTTTCAACTGCTAAAAATGGAGGCCAAGCAAGCCTTAGGGCTTTTAACGGGCACCTTTGATTTGGTGTTCTTAGACCCTCCGTATGCCAAGGAAGAGATTGTCCGCGATATCGAAACCTTGTGCGAGCGCCATCTCTTGTCAGAGGACATCATGATTGTGTGCGAAACCGATAAACATGTAGAACTTCCTGAGGAAATCGGACAAGTGGGAATCTGGAAAGAAAAAATCTATGGAATTAGTAAGGTAACAGTATATGTCAGATAGAAGTGGATTGTTTACAGGATCGTTTGATCCGATTACCATTGGGCATGTGCAATTGATCGAGCGAGCTAGTCGCTTGTTTGACCGTGTCTATGTCGGAATTTTTTATAATTCGGAAAAAGTCGGACTCTTTTCCATTGAGCAGCGCGTGCGCATGGTGAAAGGGGCCCTGGCTCATTTGGAAAATGTTGAAATTGTGACGTCAACTCAAGAGTTGGCTGTGACAGTGGCGCGCAATCTTGGGGTCATCACCTTGATCCGGGGCTTGCGCAATGCACAGGATCTGGTATACGAAGCCAATATGGATTACTTTAATCATCAGTTGGCGCCTGAATTGGAGACGGTTTATCTCTATGCCCAGCCTCCTTACCAGGCCATTAGTTCAACACGTATTCGAGAGTTGCTGGCTTTTCAGCAGGATATCTCACCTTATGTACCAAAGAGTGTAATGGAGGAAATCAAAGATGACACAAGCGAATAAACCAAGCTTGCCTACAAAAAAGAAAAAAGGACGATTGAAAGAATACCGATGGCCGATTGCAGGCGTTCTTTTCTTGCTCCTTTTGCTAGCTGCTTTTGTGATTCGCCTTCCCTATTATATTGAGATGCCGGGCACGGCGGAAGATATTCGATCGGTCATGACAGTCGATGGAAAAGCGGATACCAAGTCAGGGTCTTATGACTTTGTAACCGTGGCAGTGAAAGAAGCGACTCCGGCTGATTTGATCTATGCTTGGGCGACCCCTTTTACAGATATCTACTCTGCAAAGGATATGACAGGTGGTAGTTCGAGCCAAGAATTTACGCGGATTAACCAATTCTATATGGAAACCTCGCAAAATATGGCCATCTACCAAGGGTTAAAGACAGCTGGAAAAGAAACCCAGATGGACTTTCTAGGTGTTTATGTCATGCAAGTAGCAGATGACTCGACCTTTAAGGGAATCTTGAACATTGCGGATACCGTCACCGGTGTGAATGGCAAGACCTTTAAGAGTTCCAAAGAATTGATTGATTATGTTGGTTCTCAAAAAATTGGCGATCCTGTTTCAGTGACCTATATTGAGGATGGACAAACCAAGACCGCAGACGGAAAGATCATCAAATTATCCAACGGGAAAAACGGAATCGGGATTAGCCTGATTGACCGGACTGAAGCCAAAGGCGATGTTCCTGTCCAATTTGCGACCCAAGGGATTGGTGGACCAAGTGCCGGTATGATGTTTAGCCTAGCCATCTACACCCAAGTGGCTGATCCAGATCTTCGTCAGGGACGCCATATTGCAGGGACAGGAACCATTAACCAAGATGGAACGGTTGGCGATATTGGTGGGATTGACAAGAAAGTCGTCGCAGCCAATAAAGAAGGAGCAGAAATTTTCTTTGCCCCTAATAATCCAGTTTCCAAAGAAGAAAAGAAAGCCAATCCCAAGGCTAAATCAAACTATGAAACAGCGAAAGAAGCAGCAAAACAAATTCATTCGAAGATGAAAATCGTTCCCGTCAAAACCCTTCAAGATGCCATTGATTATTTGAAGAAGTAGAAGAAGTTTTCGAGACAAGTAAAGTAATGGATCTCATATGAAATCATACTAATATCAAGTAGATGCTCTACGGTTATCAAATGAAAAGGAGTGGTCTTTGAAAAAGGCATTTGGTGATGTGAAATAAAAGAAAAATAGGAGAAACTCATAGTGCGAAACAAAAATAAGGCTAGGTTGATCATATTCCTAATTATGCTTGTTGTTGGTAGTATAATTTTTATGAGACTCAAAAAAGCACCTGAGAAGATGTATAGAGATGATATACCATCTAAAATTAGAAAAATACAATTATTTGATAACGATAAATTTGTTTTTGTTGCCGTAAATAATTATTTGGATGGTGTTGTTTTATATGGAGAAAATTATGTTACAACTGTTTCTTCGCATACACTTTATACAGGCAATTTTGAGAAGATTCCTCCGATTGGAAATGAAGAATATTATCAAATTATTAGTTATGATATACAAAGTGATAAAGAAAAAATTATTAAATTTGACTTATATAAATTACTTGGGAAAAATAATTTGTACCGTGCACCAAATAATGCTCCTCAGACCTATTTACAAAACGGAGACAATTATCTTACACTTAATTTGGAAAAATTAAGTGATCACGACTTGATGGGTGATAATATTAGACCTATCCTGTTTTTAGCTAATGGGGGAGGATATAATGACATTTCTGAAAAAGAGATGCAGAAGATCGACCAAAAGCAACAACAATATTTTAAAAACAAATATGATTGGTATAGGGGTGGGATCTCTGAACAGATCGACGCGAATCTAGCAAAGTATAATCTTTCAAGAAACGAAAATTCACTTTATCCAATGAATTATAAACCGTCTCAAATAAATGTCTCTGGTTCTAACTTTTCTAAATTATATCCAGAATTAGAAAAAAATATAAAATATCTAAACGGATTATATTTCCGCCCTAAACAATACAATGAACGTGAATGGTTTGATAAAATCATTCATTGGTTTGCGCCGGAAGGTCAAGATGTCATGGAACTGTATGCCACAGATGAAACAACTGGAGAGAAAACACAAATTCACTCTTATGACGAGTTCGTAGCATGGATAAAGGCCCATCCGAAGAATTAATCACCTTCTAATCAAATTCAAGTTTTTGCTTATCAATCTCTCTATTTTTAGAGGGATTTTTTCTTTATACTGGTATCAGAAAGAAAGGGAGGTAGTGAAATGATTCAAACCAGTTTGTTTTCCATTTCAGTATTCTTAGCGGGAGTTCTATCCTTTTTCTCCCCATGTATTTTGCCACTGATGCCAGTCTATGTAGGGATTCTATTGGATTCTGAACGTGTGAAGACAGTTCGAATTTTTGGAAGAGATATTTCTTGGTATGGCTTGGTGAAGACTCTTTGTTTTATCGCAGGTCTATCAACTGTTTTCCTGATTCTAGGATACGGTGCAGGGGCCCTTGGCCAGGTATTGTATGCTCCATGGTTTCGCTATCTGCTAGGAGGGATTGTGATCCTATTAGGGATTCACCAAATGGAAGTGATCAATCTGAGACAACTCCAAAAACAAAAGACCCTCCAACTCAAAAAGAATCGGGAGCGCAATGAATTCTTCAATGCTTTTCTGATAGGGGTCACCTTCAGTTTTGGTTGGACCCCTTGTGTCGGACCAGTTCTGAGTTCGGTTCTAGCCATTGCCGCTTCTGGAGGAAATGGTGCTTTACAAGGCGCTCTCCTGATGCTGATCTATACATTAGGTTTGGCTCTGCCTTTCTTGCTTTTGGCCTTGGCTTCTAGCTGGGTTCTACAACATTTTGCTAAACTCAAGCCCCATATGGGAACCTTGAAAAAAATTGGTGGTGCCCTCATCATCTTGATGGGCATCTTGCTGATGCTAGGAAATCTTAATAGCCTCGCATCCCTGTTTCACTAATCTTGAATGATTAAAGGAGAAAAATCATGAAAAAAATTCTTGCACTTTCTATTGCTACACTTAGCATCGTCACTTTAGCAGCTTGTTCTGGACAGAAATCAGATTCAGACATGAAAAAAACGGACGATAGTAGTATGATGAAGAAGGACGATATGAAGAAGGATGACATGAAGGATTCATCCATGTCCGATGATAAAATGAAAAAAGAAGACATGAAAGATTCATCTATGATGTCTGACAGCAGTTCTGAAATGAAGGACGATATGAAAAAGGATGAGATGAAATCCAGCGATTCAGAAATGAAAGACGAAAAGAGTGGATCATCTGATATGAAATCAGACAACTAATGAAAGAAGGGAGAGGTCATCTGAGGATGACTTTCTCCTTATTTAAAGAGGTAATAATGATGAAGAAATTAGCTTTAGTAGCTGCAGGATTCTTGTGTACTGGACTTTTGGGGGCTTGTTCGAGTCAAGGAATGGCTGCTTCCAATAAGGACATGAGCCAACAAACAGCCAAAGCTGGGGCTAGGCAACCATCTGGCAAGAAAGTGAAGGAGTTTAGTTTGCAAGGAGTGGATGGTAAGACCTACCGCTTATCCGATTATAAGGGAAAGAAAGTTTACCTCAAATTTTGGGCTTCCTGGTGCTCAATCTGTCTTTCAACATTAGGCGACACAAATGATTTAGCAAAGGCAGAGGAGGGTAAGGATTATGTGGTCTTATCCGTTGTAGCTCCAACCTTTAATGGTGAAAAACCGGAAGCAGATTTCAAAAACTGGTACCAGTCTTTGGATTACAAGGATTTCCCGGTCTTGCTAGATAGTAAAGGGGAACTGCTAAAAGAGTATGGGATTCGTTCATATCCATCGGCGCTCTTTATCAATAGTGATGGGACTTTAGCAAAGAGTCATATTGGCTATATGAATAAAGAGGATATCCTCAAGACCCTAGAGAACATGCAGTAAGGAGATAGACAATGGAAACAAAGTGGAAAGTGTTTGCTATCCTTCTCATTGGCTTATTATCTATTGGTTTCTTTTTCTTTAGTAAGGGAGCAAACGGAATGGATCAATCAGAAACAAGCACTGAGATGATTAAAAAAGCATCGATGAGTCAGACTCCAGTAGCCAAAAAGGAAACAAAGGAAAAGGTTGATCCAAAGGATCAGCGTGAAATTTATTTGGCTGGTGGTTGCTTCTGGGGCGTAGAGGAATATTTCTCCCGTGTTCCAGGTGTGATCGATGCTGTATCAGGCTACGCTAATGGAAAGGGAGAAACGACCAAGTATGAATTGGTCCCTCAAACAGGCCATGCTGAAACAGTTCACATCACCTACAATGTCAAGAAGGTATCTCTGAAAGAATTGCTCCTGCATTATTTCCGGATTATCGACCCAACGTCGAAGAATCGACAAGGAAATGATCAAGGGACACAATACCGAACAGGTGTCTATTATGTCTCTCAAGAAGACCTTCCAACCATTAATCAAGTCTTTGAAGAAGAAGCAAAAAAATACGACAAACCGTTAGCAGTGGAAAAAGAGCCACTGACCAATTTCATCAAGGCTGAGGACTACCACCAGGATTATCTAAAGAAACATCCGAATGGGTACTGCCATATCGATGTCAATCAGGCTTCTTATCCTGTTATTGATGCTAGTCGCTACTCCAAGCCAAGCGATGAGGAGATCAAAAAGAAGTTATCTCCCGAAGAGTATGCGGTGACACAAAAAAATGATACCGAACGGGCCTTCTCCAATCGTTACTGGGATCAGTTTGATGCCGGTATTTATGTAGATGTCGTGACCGGTGAGCCCCTCTTTTCTTCTAAGGATAAATTTGATTCTGGTTGTGGTTGGCCAAGTTTCAGTCGGCCTATTAGTCCTGATGTGGCAATCTATAAGGAGGATAAGAGTTTCAATATGACCCGGACAGAAGTTCGGAGCCGTGTAGGAAATTCTCATCTGGGCCATGTTTTTACCGATGGTCCCAAGGAAAAAGGTGGCCTTCGCTATTGCATCAATAGTTTGTCTATTACCTTCATTCCCAAAGCAGAAATGAAAGAAAAGGGCTACGGTTATTTATTAGACTATGTCTGAGACAATTCGATCTATAATTTGCTATAATAAGTATAGCAAAAACAAGTAGGTGAAAGACATGTATGCGATCATGATTGTGGAAGATGAAGAGCTTATCCGGCAGGGACTGACTTCCTTAGTGGATTATGAACAGTTTGGAATGACCGTCATCAACCAGGCAGAAAATGGCCGTGAGGCCTGGGAGAAGTTTCAAGATCAACCAGCTGATATCCTTCTAACCGATATCAATATGCCACAAATGAATGGCTTGGATCTGGCCCATCTCGTCAAAGAGCAGTCTCCGTCTTGCCATATCATTTTTTTGACAGGTTATGATGACTTTGAGTTTGCGAGAAAAGCCATCAAGTTAGGTGCAGATGATTATTTGTTGAAGCCTTTTTCAAAAGATGATATTGAAGAGATGTTAGCAAAGGTGAAGGGAAAACTCGATCAAGAGCGAAAAAAGGCGCAAGTCGAAGATTTGGTCAGTCATGGTTATTCGACTGACTTGGAAGAAGCCATTCATGCTCGTTTAGCAGATTCCCAGTTAACCCTGAAGGATTTGGCCTATCAACTTGGTTTCAGTGCCTCGTATCTAAGTGTATTGATCAAGAAAAAATTGGGACTCCCCTTCCAAGACTACCTCATTCAAGAGCGAATGAAGAAGGCTCAACTCTTGCTTCTCACGACAGATTTAAAAATTTATGAGATCGCCGATCAGGTTGGTTTTGAAGATATGAACTATTTTTCTCAACGCTTTAAGCAGGTTGTTGGGGTGACACCAAGGCAGTACAAAAAAGGAGAGCATGAATGAAACGATATCCCTTGCTGATTCAGCTGGTCCTCTACTTTTTTCTCTTCATTCTCCTACTTTTTGGTCTCATCGGTAGCCTTTACTATCAAACGAGTTCAGGGACGATCCGCCAGCTAACGGAGCGGACGACAAGAAATAGTATCGATCAAAGCAGTCAGTTTATTACCTCCTATCTAAAAAAATTAAAGCAGACGACGACGGTGCTTAGCAAAGAACAGGCTGTTCGCCAATTTGCCCAAGATAGGAGTGCGGATCAAGAAACGGTTCAACACCTGATGCGAACGATGATTGAAACAGATCCGGACTTGGTCTCAGCGGTCTTGGTGACCAAGGATGGACGTCTGGTAGCGACAGATACAAAAATCAGCATGCAGACCTCCTCAGATATGATGAATGAAAGCTGGTATCAAGAGGCGATTAAGGAAAGAGCCATGCCAGTTTTGACGCCAGCTCGAAAGGAATCCTTAACCTCGGAAAAAGAAAAATGGGTGGTTTCTATTACCCAAGAAGTGGTCGATCAGACTGGTCAAAATCTCGGAGTAGTACGCTTGGATATTGGCTACGATAGCCTTCAGGCTTACTTGGATCACCTTCAACTAGGGAAACAAGGCTTTAGTTTTATCATTAATCAAAAGCATGAGTTTGTCTACCATCCCAAAAAAGCGGTCTATTCTTCCAGTCAAGAAATGCAGGCTATGCAGCCCTATATTGCTGTGAAAGATGGCTATGCTAAAGGAGGACAGAATTTTATCTATCAGGTTCCGATTCCAGATAGCGATTGGACCTTGATTGGAGTGGCTTCACTTGAAGGACTTCAGATGCTGCAGTCGCAGCTCCTGTACTCTTTCATTGGTCTAGGATTACTAGCTTTGATCATGTGTTTAATAGGGATCGGCTTTGTTCTGCGTTTGTGGATCAAACCTTTACGAGACCTTCAGACCATCATTTTGAGGATTGGAGCAGGAGATGCTCACGTAAGAGCTGTAGCCAAAGGATCTCCAGAATTGGTGGCCCTCGCTCAAGCGTTTAATGCCATGTTGGACCAAATCGATAATCTCATGCAACAGGTTAAGGAAGAGGAGCAGAACGCACGGCGGTACGAGTTGCGGGCACTTTCAGCTCAGATTAATCCGCATTTCCTCTACAATACTTTGGATACGATTGTCTGGATGGCAGAGTTTAATGATAGTCGGCGCGTGGTCAACATCACTAAGTCTCTGGCTCAATATTTTCGACTGGCTCTCAACCAAGGCCAGGAACAAATCCTGCTGAGAGATGAAATTGACCATGTCCGCCAGTATCTTTTCATTCAGAAGCAACGTTATGGAGAAAAGCTCAACTATGAAATTCTAGAAGATAAACGGTTGAGCGACTATCAGCTCCCCAAATTAGTGCTTCAACCCTTAGTGGAAAATGCGATTTACCATGGTATTAAGGAGATCGATCGGCCTGGTCTCATTCGAGTGACAACTGAAGTCAGTGGAGACTACGCTTGCGTATCGATTTTTGACAATGGACGAGGGTTTGACCGATCAGAATCAACAGCCCAAACCCTTCTTCGTTTAGGAGGTGTTGGCTTGAAAAATGTGGACCAACGATTGCGTCTTCAATTTGGCGAAGCCTATCATATGGAGATCGATTCTAAGGCCAATAGCTATACCAAAATTACTCTATTTTTACCCCTTTCATCATCTGATGAACATGTATAGAGACAAAGATTGCCTTCTTTGTCTCTTTTTCCTTTTAGAAACATTCAATGTTGAATTTCAACTCTTTTCTAGTCAAATCTGTCGCAAGTCATCAAATTTATGATAAAATAAAGTGTTACAGTAAATAGATTTTGATGAAGGAACACTATGCGAAAAGAGATTGACCCTGAATTATATAATTACAATAAATTTCCTGGACCTGTGTTTCGTCAGGTAGGAGACCAGATCCTTTCAGAAAACCTCTCCTTTGAGTTGTTAAAAAATGAGAAGGAAGCATTTGATGCGACCGTTTTTGGTCAGCGATTTTCTGAGATTTTAACTAAGTTTGATTACATTGTTGGTGATTGGAGCAATGAGCAGTTGCGCTTGCGTGGCTTCTATAAGGAAGAGCGCGATGTTGCAACGATGGATAAACTAAGTCGCTTAGACGATTATTTGTTAGAATATTGTAGCTATGGTTGTGCTTATTTTGTCCTTGAAAATAAGGAACCTCATCGTGCTTCCTTTGATAAGAAATCACCGGTCAAAAAAGCTCAATCAGAAGAAAGAGAACCTAAAAAGCGTTCGCGCAATCGCAAACAAAAAGATCGTTTCCAAAAACGAGAACGCGACAAGGGACAACCAGCCAAAAACTCGAAAAAAACAAGACCGTCTGCTGAGACTAAAAAGACAACGAAGACAGACAACAAACGTCATTTTGTGATTCGACAAAAAGAGGAGTAAGAAAGAATGAAACCATCCATTTATAGTTTAACACGCCAAGATATGATTGATTGGGCGGAAGAAAACGGCGAAAAGAAATTCCGTGCAGCACAAATCTGGGAATGGCTCTATCGCAAACGCGTCCAGTCCTTCGAAGAAATGACCAACCTTTCTAAGGACTTGATTGCAAAGTTAAATGATCAGTTTGTCGTCAACCCACTCAAGCAACGGATCGTGCAAGAGTCAGCAGATGGAACGGTCAAGTATCTTTTTGAATTGCCAGACGGCATGTTGATTGAAACCGTCTTGATGCGTCAGCACTATGGATTATCTGTCTGTGTAACGACTCAAGTAGGATGCAATATCGGTTGTACCTTCTGTGCTTCAGGTTTGATCAAAAAACAACGAGATTTGAACAATGGTGAAATCGTGTCTCAAATCATGTTGGTTCAAAAATACTTTGACGAACGTGGCCAAGATGAACGGGTCAGCCATATCGTTGTCATGGGGATTGGAGAACCATTTGACAACTATAACAATGTCTTGAAATTTATCCGGACGGTCAACGATGACAAGGGATTAGCGATTGGTGCTCGTCATATTACCGTGTCTACTTCTGGTTTGGCTCATAAAATTCGTGACTTTGCAAATGAAGGTGTGCAGGTCAATTTGGCAGTGTCTCTTCATGCACCAAACAATGACTTGCGCTCTAGCATCATGAAGATCAACCGAGCTTTCCCAATTGAAAAATTGTTTGCAGCGATTGAATACTATATTGAGACTACGAACCGTCGGGTGACCTTTGAGTATATCATGCTCAATGAAGTCAATGATGGGGTCGAGCAAGCCTTAGAATTGGCAGAATTGCTCAAGAATATCAAAAAATTGTCTTATGTTAACTTGATTCCTTATAATCCTGTCAGTGAGCATGACCAATATAGCCGAAGTCCAAAAGAACGGGTCATGGCCTTCTATGATACCTTGAAAAAACAAGGTGTTAACTGTGTAGTGCGTCAAGAGCACGGTACAGATATTGATGCTGCCTGTGGCCAATTGCGTTCAAATACCATGAAACGGGACCGGGAGAAAGCGATTGTTGAACATGCGCAACCTTAAACAAGGGCTGATGGATCATACAGAACTAACAAAAAGAGGAAGAAGGCTGTTACGGAGTGGCAGCTTCTTCTATTTTATCCTCTTGTGTTTGATGTGTTTTTTGCCCCAACAGCCAGAGCCAGGTATGGAAACACCGGGTATTCAACATTTCGGTCGTATCGTCGTCCTGCTGGTTCCTCTTAATTCGGTGATGAACCTTGGTCAGATCACCAGTGTCCTCCAACTCATTAAGGTCATTCTCCAAAACATAGCCAATATCTTTTTGTTAAGCCCGCTGGTCTTTCAACTCCTCTGGCTATGGCCCTGGTTGAGGAGCCGCAAACGGGTCTTGTGCTTCGGCTTTGCCATGAGCTTGTGGATTGAATGCAGCCAAGTTCTGTTAGATCTCTTGTTTGATGCCAATCGTGTCTTTGAGCTAGATGATTTGTGGACCAATACCTTAGGCGCTTATCTGGCTTATCTAGGCTTTCAGTATTGCAGAGCACGATTGCTAGCAAAAAATGGGGAAATGTAAAATCCGAACATTTTAACCACTTTTTAAAATTTTTGTTGACAAAGTCAGAAGCGGGAGCTATAATAACTTCAAGACATCAGAAAAGTAGAGATTTTTCTCACTTCCAGGGAGCTTGTGGTGATTGCGAACAAGCAGTGGTGAATCTTGAAATGGGCTGATGCGTTTATGATGATGAATTTGAAACAATAAAAATTCGGTGAGCACACCTTATCGTGCACCCTGTTGTTAGACAGGTCAGAGATGTAGGAGAAAGAATATCTTCCTACAATTGAGGTGGCACCGCGGTATCGAATCGTCCTCACACAGATTTTTCTGTGTGAGGTTTTTTGTATCTCAAAGGAACCCAGTGAGACTGCAGCTCAAAGGGCCCGCGAGAGAAAAAGATCATAAACAGGATTGAAGATATAGAAAAGAGGACACAATCATGACAGAAACAAAAGGCTATTTCGGACAATTTGGTGGATCTTTCGTACCAGAACCCATTCAAAACTTGCTCAATCAATTAGAGGAAACCTTTGAACAATATAAAAATGATCCAGAATTTATCGCAGAATACAAACATTATTTGAAAGATTACTCTGGCCGGGAAACACCGCTCTACTTTGCGGAAAGTTTGACAGAACATTTAGGTGGGGCAAAAATTTATTTGAAGCGCGAAGATTTGAATCACCTAGGTTCGCATAAATTGAATAACGTTTTGGGGCAAATCCTCTTGGCTAAACGCATGGGCAAAACGCGCGTGATTGCTGAAACAGGAGCTGGTCAACACGGTGTAGCTACAGCAGCTGCGGCAGCTAAGTTCGGTATGGCCTGTGATGTCTACATGGGGGCAGAAGACGTCGAACGCCAACGCTTGAATGTCTTCCGTATGGAAATGATGGGGGCAACCGTTCATGCGGTTGAAACCGGGACTAAGACCTTGAAAGACGCCGTTGATGCTGCGTTTGGAGCATGGATGGCGGATCTGGATGCCTTTTACGTTTTGGGTTCTGCTGTTGGCCCTCACCCTTACCCAACCATTGTGCATGAATTCCAAAAGGTGATCAGTGAAGAATCTAAACGTCAAATCTTGGAAAAAGAAGGTCGTTTGCCAGACTATGTGATTGCCTGTGTCGGTGGTGGCTCTAATGCCATCGGTGCCTTTTCTGAGTATGTCGCAGAAGAGGAGGTCGGCTTGATTGGGGTAGAAGCAGCTGGTCATGGCTTGGACACCGATCAACACGCAGCGACCATGACCAAAGGGACTATCGGTGTGGTTGATGGGATGAAGACCTATGCTGTCTTTGGCGAAGATGGAAAAGTAGCGCCAGTTTACTCGATCTCTGCTGGTTTGGACTACCCAGGGGTTGGCCCAGAGCATGCTTTCTTTAAAGATTCTGGTCGTGTCGAATATGTAGCAGCGACAGATGATGAAGCAGTAGAAGCCCTTCTTCTTCTCAGTAAGACAGAAGGGATCCTCCCAGCCATTGAAAGCTCACACGCGATTGCAGAAGCGGTTAAACGTGCTCCAAAACTGGATAAAGACAAGATCATCATCATCAATGTTTCCGGACGTGGGGACAAGGACGTGGCTGCCATCGCCGATTATCTAGAAGCGAAAGCTACAAAATAAGAAGAACTTATCTGCAAAATATCGTATAAAGCAGTAAAGCGTGATAACTGAGAAAGAGACAGGGAACAAAGGGAATCCGGTCTCTTTCTTTTTTGAGAGCAAAGACGAGAATACCTAAGATGGATGCGATCTGAATGAGAAAGAGAATCTGGGTAGAAGAAAAGCTTAGCGAAAAGGTAGCTAGTAAGAGAAAATCTCCTGCTCCCATTCCGATAAAGAAAAAGTGAGCTCCTATCGCAAGGAGTAAAAAGACCAGCATGAAGAGATTACTACCGGATAAAAAGAGGACCAGGGCATGGAGACAGCACCAGATGAATAAAGGGTATTCCATAAATCGAAGGTCATAGATGGCTAAAACGGCAGCTCCCAGTAGTGTTAGAAGTTGAGGCAGAGAGAGGAAACCATTGGCGTAGGCTAAAAAGAGCAGGCCACTCCAAACCTCAAAAAGGCAGTACCAAAATGGGTAGGTCTGATGACAATAGCGGCAGCGAAAGCGATGCAGTAGTTGAGAGATAATGGGGATGAGATCCCAAACGCCAAGGACGTGCTGGCAGTGATCACAACGACTACGAGGAGCGAGAATAGATTGGTTTGGGAAACGGTCGACAACTAGTCCCAAAAAAGAGGCGATGCAAGTACCGATGGTAAAAAAATAAAAGTTGATCATACTTATTTATTCGTAAAGCAATCGGAAAATTTCATCATTTGCTTGAAAATCTTGTAAAGCCTTTCTAAATTTGATACAATAATGAACATGAAAAACCTGTATGATGTTCAACAATTTTTAAAACGTTTTGGAATCATCATTTACGTAGGGAAGCGCCTCTATGACATCGAATTGATGAAAATTGAGCTTCAACGTCTTTATGATGCAGGCCTGATGGAGCGGCTCGATTATTTAGAAGCCGACACCGTTTTAAGAAGAGAACACAAGCAAGAATTAGAATTTTTGAAAAAGAGTGAGGTAGAGTGATGGGAAATATCATTGTTTGGTTGGCTATTTTAGGAGCATTTGGATGGATGGCGTTTAATTATTTCCGCATCCGTAAAGCTGCTAAATTTGTGGACAATGCAACCTTTGAAGAGCTGATTCGTCAAGGGCAGTTGATTGACTTGCGAGAGCCAGCTGAGTTTCATGCCAAGCATATTTTAGGAGCACGCAACATTCCTTCTACTCAGTTGAAGTTGAGTCTTGCAGCCTTGCGCAAAGATAAACCAATTTTGCTCTATGAGAATAGCCGTAGTTCGCGTGTAACCAATGCGGCCCTATATCTTAAGAAACAGGGTTATACAGACATTTATGTCTTGTCTTATGGTCTTGATTCTTGGAATGGGAAGGTAAAGTCCAGTTAATTGGATGTAAAAAAGTTGCCATATAATAGTTCTATTAATAACGGACTTTTTATAGTATGAATTTTAAGGGGCTTTATGAACATGAAAGAAAAGGAAAAAGACTCACTTGTTTTGAGTATTCTATCTATCATATTTGTCTTTGGACTTCCACTGTTAAGTATTATTTTTGGTGTTTTGGGTTTGGTCTCGGCTAGTTTACATCAAAAAGAGTCTGGACTGGACTATGGTCTAGAAATAATTCTCTCCATTATAGGGATTTTCATTTCTATAGTTTTCTGTATCGTATTTATCTCACAACTCTCAGGAATAAATTAAAATAAAAAGAGGCTGGGACAAAAGTCCTAGCCTCTTAATTGTTTTTGGATTGTCGAACAAGACGCAGTGGTTGAGTGGGCTCTACTACGCTGATTTCATCAGCTTTTACAGCCCTACTCAACTGTGCGGAGGTGGGACGACGAAATCGAATTCTAA
>JAGZZN010000045.1 GCA_018377375.1 Streptococcus parasanguinis | reverse complement strand
CGCCTTGCCGTATATATGTTACTGACTTCGTCAGTTCTATCTACAACCTCAAAGCAGTGCTTTGAGCAACCTGCGGCTAGCTTCCTAGTTTGCTCTTTGGTTTTCATTGAGTATAAGGAGCACGCTTTAGCTTCACTGATTCTTGTTAGAATCACAAGTTTATATTTAAAACATTAAAAATTTAAGTTAGAATGAGGTTTTACTCATGGAAAATGTTGTTGTACATATTATTTCTCACAGCCACTGGGATCGTGAGTGGTATTTACCTTTTGAAAGTCACCGCATGCAATTGGTGGAACTCTTTGACAATCTGTTTGATCTTTTTGAAAATGATCCGGAGTTCAAAAGTTTCCACTTAGATGGACAAACCATTGTTCTCGATGACTATTTAGAAATTCGCCCTGAGAACCGTGACAAGGTGCAGCGTTATATCGACGAGGGCAAGCTCAAGATTGGTCCCTTCTACATTTTGCAGGATGATTACTTGATCTCCAGTGAAGCCAATGTCCGCAATACCTTGATTGGACAAGCTGAATGTGCTAAATGGGGCAAATCTACGCAGATTGGTTACTTCCCTGATACCTTTGGGAATATGGGGCAAGCTCCTCAAATCCTTCAAAAATCAGGGATCCACGTAGCAGCCTTTGGGCGTGGAGTGAAGCCGATCGGATTTGACAACCAAGTTCTCGAAGATGAGCAGTTTACCTCTCAATTTTCTGAAATGTACTGGCAAGGGGCGGATGGTAGCCGTGTGCTGGGTATTCTCTTTGCCAACTGGTACAGTAACGGGAACGAAATTCCAGTGGATAAAGATGAAGCTTTGGCTTTCTGGAAACAAAAATTGGCAGATGTTCGCGACTATGCATCAACCAACCAATGGTTGATGATGAACGGCTGCGACCACCAACCGGTTCAACGAAACTTGAGTGAAGCTATTCGCGTGGCCAACGAACTCTTCCCTGATGTGACCTTTATTCATAGTTCCTTTGATGAATATGTGCAAGCAGTGGAAAGTGCGCTTCCTGAACAATTATCTACGGTTACGGGAGAATTGACCAGTCAGGAAACCGATGGTTGGTACACACTGGCAAATACGTCTTCCTCTCGGATTTATCTCAAGCAAGCCTTCCAAGAAAACAGCAACTTGCTCGAGCAAGTGGTGGAACCTTTGACCATCATTACTGGTGGGCATAACCACAAGGATCAATTGACCTATGCCTGGAAGACACTCTTACAAAATGCGCCACACGATAGTATTTGCGGATGTAGCGTAGATGATGTTCACCGTGAAATGGAAGTTCGTTTTGCCAAGGTCAACCAAGTTGGAAACTTTGTCAAGACCAACCTTCTCAACGAATGGAAGGGTAAGCTAGCAACTCAAAAAGCCCAGAGTGAGCACCTCTTTACGGTCATCAACACTGGCTTGCATAATAAGGTAGATACCGTCAGCACGATTATCGATGTAGCAGTTTGTCCGTTTAAGGAATTGCATCCGACAGAAGGCTTCAAGAAAATGGCCACTTTGACCTTGCCAGACTACCACGTAGAAGATTTAGAGGGGCATCTTGTAGAAGCAGAGATTGAAGACTTGGGAGCAAGCTTTGGCTATACCCTGCCTAAGGATAAATTCCGTCAACCTTATATCGCGCGTCAAGTGCGCGTGACAGTTCCGGTTCACCTAGCGCCTCTTTCTTGGACCACCTTCCAGCTCTTGGAAGGCAAAGCACCTCATCATGATGGTCTGTTCCAAAATGGGGTGATCGATACGCCATTTGTAACCCTTAGTATCGATGATGGCTTGACCCTCTATGATAAAACGACCAATGAGGCTTATGAGGATTTCCTTCGCTTTGAAGATCGTGGGGATATCGGAAATGAATATATCTACTTCCAACCAAAAGGAACAGAGCCGATCTATGCGGAGTTAACAGCTTATGAGGTCTTGGAAAACAATGCTCGCTATGCCAAAATCTTGCTCAAGCATGACTTGACGATCCCGGTCAGCGCGGATGAACAATTGGATGCGGAGCAAAGAGGCATTATCGAGTTTATGAACCGCAAGGCAAGTCGCTCAGAAGAGCTGACAACCATTCCGCTGGAAACGGAGATGACCGTCTTTGTGGATGACCCACAAATTCGCTTCAAGACGCGCTTTACCAATACAGCCAAGGATCATCGAATCCGTCTCTTGGTCAAGACTCACAATACACGTCCAAGCAACGATTCTGAAAGTATCTATGAGGTGGTCACACGGCCAAATAAACCAGCTGCTTCTTGGGAAAATCCTGAAAATCCCCAACACCAACAAGCCTTCGTCAGCTTGTATGATGACGTCAAAGGGGTAACAGTGGCCAATAAAGGATTGCATGAATACGAAATCCTTGGAGACGATACGATAGCTGTAACCCTTCTCCGTGCTTCCGGTGAACTCGGTGACTGGGGCTATTTCCCAACACCAGAAGCACAATGCTTGCGGGACTTTGAGGTTGAATATGCAGTAGAATGCCATCAAGCTCAGGGGCGCTTCTCTGCTTATCGCCGAGCGAAAGCTTTGCAGACACCGATGACCAGCCTTCAAGTTGAAAAACAAGAAGGAAGTGTAGCAGCAACAGGTAGTCTCTTCAACCATCCATCACTGAGCTTGCCACAAGTCTGCCCAACAGCCTTTAAGGTAGCTGAAAATGAAGAAGGTTACGTCCTTCGTTACTACAATATGAGCCAAGAAAATGTGCGCGTGTCAGAAGGACAACAAACGGTTGTCGATCTTCTGGAACAACCGTATCCGGTCCATACAGGTTTATTGGCACCGCAAGAAATCCGGACAGAATGGATCAAAAAAGAAGAAATCTAATTTCAAAAAGATAACATAAAAAGAAAGGAGGAGCGAAAAAGTAAGAACCAACTGCTGACTCGCTCCTTTTTACAGGTAAAAGCAATGACCATTGCAACGATTGATATCGGAGGGACTGGGATTAAGTTTGCTAGTCTCACTCCGGATGGAAAGATTTTAGATAAGGCCAGCACCCCAACGCCAAAAACTCTAGAAGATTTGTTGGCTTGGTTGGACCAGCGATTGTCAGAACGTGACTACCGTGGGATTGCCATGAGTGTACCAGGGGCTGTTCACCAAGAAACAGGGGTAATTGAAGGGATCAGTGCCATTCCTTACATCCATGGTTTTTCATGGTATGAGGCCCTTTCTCATCACAAGCTACCTGTCCATCTAGAAAATGATGCCAACTGTGTTGGACTGAGTGAATTGCTGGCGCATCCTGAGATTGAAAATGCAGCCTGTGTCGTGATTGGTACAGGGATCGGTGGCGCCATGATCATCAATGGCAAGCTTCACCGTGGTCGTCATGGCTTGGGCGGTGAGTTTGGCTACATGACAACCATCGAACCTGCAGAAAAGCTCAATAACTGGTCACAACTAGCATCAACAGGAAATATGGTGCGCTATGTCATTGAAAAATCTGGTCAGTCTGACTGGGATGGCCGTAAGGTGTACCAAGAGGCGGCAGCAGGCAATGCCCTTTGCCAAGAAGCTATTGAGCGGATGAATCGCAACCTAGCCCAAGGACTGCTCAATATCCAGTATCTCATCGACCCAGATGTCATTAGCCTGGGTGGCTCTATTAGTCAGAATCCAGATTTTATCAGAGGGGTTCAAAAAGCAGTAGATACTTTTGTGGACAGATATGAAGAATATACAATTGCTCCAGTGATTCAAGCTTGCACCTATCAGGCAGATGCCAATCTCTACGGTGCCCTTGTCAACTGGTTACAGGAGGAAAACCAATGGTAACTTTTACCGGAATCAGCAGTAAACAAGCGCAAGCTTTAGAGTTGCTCCAAAATCACATTTCTCTACCAGATGTAGAAGTGGCGGTTGGTCAGTCTGACCATGCTTCTATCTCTATCAAGGGTGAGAGTGGACAGTATCAATTGACCTACCGCAAACCGCATCAACTTTACCGCGCCTTATCCGTTCTAGCAACAGCTTTAGCAGAAGGGGACAAGGTAGAGATTGAAGAACAAGCGGCTTACGAAGATTTGGCCTATATGGCGGACTGTTCGCGCAACGCCGTGATCAATGTCGCATCTGCCAAACAGATGATTGAAGTCTTGGCTCTCATGGGTTATTCAACCTTTGAGCTCTACATGGAAGACACCTATCAGATTGAGGGGCAACCTTATTTTGGTTATTTCCGTGGAGCATACTCAGCTGAAGAGTTACAGGAAATTGAAGCCTATGCCCAGCGGTTTGACATGACCTTTGTCCCATGCATCCAAACCTTGGCCCACTTGTCAGCCTTTGTCAAATGGGGTGTCAAAGAAGTGCAGGAACTCCGCGATGTAGAGGACATTCTCCTTATCGGTGAAGAAAAAGTTTATGACCTGATTGATGGCATGTTTGCGACGCTATCTAAACTACAAACGCGCAAGGTCAATATCGGGATGGACGAAGCCCACCTGGTTGGTTTGGGACGTTACCTCATCTTGAATGGTGTGGTGGATCGGAGTCTTCTCATGTGCCAACACTTGGAGCGCGTGCTGGATATTGCAGACAAGTACGGTTTCCACTGCCAGATGTGGAGTGATATGTTCTTCAAGCTCATGTCAGCAGATGGCCAGTACGATCGTGAGGTGGACATTCCAGAAGAAACACGAGTTTATCTAGGCCGTCTCAAAGACCGTGTCACCTTGGTTTACTGGGATTATTATCAGGATAGCGAGGAAAAATACAATCGTAACTTCCGTAATCACCACAAGATTAGCCAAGATATCGCCTTTGCTGGTGGGGCTTGGAAGTGGATTGGCTTCACACCACACAACCATTTCAGTCGTCTTATCGCTCTTGAAGCCAATAAAGCTTGCCGTGCCAACCAGATCAAGGAAGTCATTGTGACGGGCTGGGGAGACAATGGTGGCGAAACAGCCCAGTTCTCGATTCTCCCAAGTTTACAAATCTGGGCAGAACTTAGCTACCGCAATGATTTAGAGCGTTTGTCAGCTCACTTCAAGACCAATACAGGCCTCTCAGTTGAGGACTTTATGCAGCTGGATCTGGCCAACCTTTTGCCAGACCTACCAGACAATCTCAGTGGGATTAATCCTAACCGCTATGTTTTTTACCAGGATGTTCTCTGCCCAATCCTTGACAAGCACATGACACCTGAACAGGACAAGCTCCACTTTGCCAAGGCAGCTGAGATTCTTTCTGACATTAAAGAAAAAGCGGGTGTCTACGCCTATCTCTTTGAGACCCAGGCTCAGTTGAATGCTATTTTAAGTAGCAAGGTGGATGTAGGACGACGCCTTCGGGAGGCTTATCAAGCAGGCGATAAAGAGAGCTTGCAACAAATTGCTAGGGAAGAATTACCAAAACTTAGAAGCCAGATTGAAACCTTCCACAAGCTCTTTAGCCAGCAATGGTTGAAAGAAAACAAGGTCTTTGGCTTGGATACAGTAGATATTCGTATGGGTGGACTCTTGCAACGAATTAAGCGAGCAGAAAGCCGTATTGAGGACTATCTAACTGGTTCCATCTCACGTATCGATGAACTAGAAGTAGAGATTCTACCATTCAACGATTTCTACGGAGATAAGGACTTCGCAGCCACAACAGCTAATCAATGGCATACCATTGCGACTGCGTCAACTATTTATACAACGTAAAAAATGCCAAGTTGGATGACAGATGTCTTATCCACGGTGGATAGGAGTAGAAGAGGAGCTGTGTTTACCATCGCCCTTTTCTACTCCTTTTTTAAAGCTATGTCATAAATTTGTAGAATTTTTTCTATAATTAGGAGTTTGAAAAGAGAAAATGGCTATCTTATAATAAGTATTGTAAACGCTACCAAAGTGAAAACACGCTCAAGGCTCAAAGGGGGGAGTTAAATGAAAAAGTTTGTAAGGACTCTGAGAGAAAATTTCATTTTTCTTTTAATGGTCTTACCTGGTGCAGCGTGGTTAATCTTATTCTTCTATATTCCGGTTTTTGGGAATATCGTAGCATTTAAGGACTATCATATTACAGGAGAAGGCTTCATCGACAGTGTCATGAAGAGTAAATGGGTTGGCTTTGACAACTTCAAGTTCCTCTTTAGTTCCAAAGATGCCTACATTATTACAAGAAATACGGTCTTGTACAACTTAGGATTTATCTTCTTAGGATTGATTGTTTCCGTTGGGATCGCCATCATCTTTAGTGAGTTGAGATCAAAAAGAGTGGTCAAGGTGCTTCAAACCTCCATGCTCTTCCCATACTTCCTATCATGGGTTATCATCAGCTTCTTCACCGATGCCTTCCTGAACGTGGACAAAGGATTGGTCAACCACATCTTAACTTCACTTGGCATGAAGGCCATCAATTTCTATTCAGAATTGTGGATCTGGCCAGCGCTTCTCCTCTTCTTAGGAATTTGGAAAGGCTTTGGTTATAGCAGTGTCATGTACTATGCAACCATCATGGGAATTGACCCAACTTACTATGAAGCAGCGACCGTGGATGGTGCGTCTAAGTGGCAACGCATTCGCAACATCACCATTCCTCAGTTGTCTTCCTTGATTACGGTCTTGACCATTCTTGCAGTCGGAAATATCTTCCGCGCAGACTTCGGTCTCTTCTACCAAATCCCGCATAATGCTGGAGCGCTCTATAGTGTGACCAACGTTATTGATGTTTATGTCTACAACGGTTTGACCAAGTCAGGGGATATCGGGATGACAGCAGCAGCCGGTCTTTACCAATCGGTAGTCGGTTTGGTTCTTGTTTTAATCTCAAATATCATTGCCCGTCGCATTGATAAGAATGCCGCTCTCTTCTAGAAAGGAGGATCGTATGAAAAAATCAACCATTCAAAAAGAAAAAATTGATAATGTCGGGATCCATTCTTTCAGTAAGAAGAGCAACTTCTTCTTTACCTTGTTGTTGACCTTAGTCGGATTGACCTGTGTACTTCCCTTCATCTTCGTTGTCATGATCTCTTTGACAGACGAACAAAGTTTGGCAGTCCATGGATTCCAATTCTGGCCGGCAAAATTTGGATTTGATGGTTACCTTTTCTTGGTACAGTTCAAAGACAAAATCTTGCAAGCCCTCTTCATTACCTTGTTTGTGACCATTGTGGGGACAGCATGTAATGTCTTTATCACAACAACCTATGCTTATGCGATCTCACGGAGTACCTTTAAATACCGCAAGTTCTTTACCGTATTTTCACTCCTTAGTATGCTCTTTAGTGCAGGGTTGGTTCCAAGCTACATTGTCACCACTCAACTCTTGCAGTTAGGTGATACCATCGGGGCTTTGATTATCCCAATGTTGCTCAGTCCATTTAACATCATCTTGATGCGGACCTTCTTTAAACGGACCATTCCAGAAGCTATCCTTGAATCCGCTCGGATCGATGGGGCAAGTGAAACACGGATTTTCTTCCAAATCTGCTTGCCATTGTCTCTACCAGGGATTGCGACTATCAGTTTGTTCACTGCTTTAGGGTTCTGGAACGACTGGTTCAACGCCCTCCTCTATATTAAGAGTGACAACCTTTACCCATTGCAATACCTCTTGATGCAAATCCAAAACAATATGGATTACATCGCTAAAAACGTCGGGGTATCCGGCCAATTGGCAGGAGCTGTACAATCCATCCCACGGGAAACAGGACGTATGGCTATGGTGGTTGTGGCAACAGTGCCAATCGCCATTCTCTATCCATTCTTCCAACGCTACTTTGTAAAAGGCTTGACCATCGGTGGTGTGAAAGAATAACATCGTTCATTGAAAATCAGCAGGATTTTCAACTCATAACTTAGTCTAAAAAGAAAATAACATAAAGGAGATTTTTCTTATGAAAAATTGGAAAAAATACGCGTTAGCATCTGCTAGTGTCATCGCTCTTGGAGCTACTCTTGCTGCTTGTGGAAGCCTTACAGGTAACAACAAGAAATCAGCAACAACTGAAGACGGTAAACCAATCATCAAGATGTACCAAATCGGTGATAAACCAGATAACTTGGATGTTCTTCTTAAAAATGCCAACAAGATCATTGAAAAGAAAGTTGGCGCAAAATTGGATATCCAATATCTTGGTTGGGGTGACTACGCACAAAAAATGAACGTTATCATCTCATCTGGTGAAAACTATGATATTGCCTTTGCTAATAACTACGTTATCAACGCTCAAAAAGGTGCTTATGCTGACTTGACAGAATTGTACAAGAAAGAAGGGAAAGACCTTTACAAAGCACTTGACCCAGCTTACATCAAAGGGAACACTGTAAATGGCAAGATCTATGCTGTTCCAGTAGCAGCTAACGTTGCATCTTCTCAAAACTTTGCTTTCAACGGACCACTTCTTGAAAAATATGGTATCGATGTTTCAAACGTGAAAGACTATGCTTCTCTTGAACCAGTCTTGAAAGCTATCAAAGAAAAAGATCCAAACGTTGTTCCATTTGCAATGAACAAGAGCTACGGTGGACCTTCAGATGACTTCGACTACGTAGCTGTTGATGGACTTCCATTCGTGGTTGACTTGAAAGGTGACACTACTAAGATCGTTGACCGTTACACAATTCCTCGTTATGTAGAAAACTTGAAGACTCTTCACAAATACTACGAAGCAGGATACATTCCAAAAGACGTAGCAACTAGCGACACTGGTTATGATCTTTCTCAAGATACATGGTTGGTTCGTGAAGAAACAGTAGGACCAGCTGACTACGGTAACAGCTTGCTTTCTCGTGTAGCAAACCGTAAGATCGAAATTAAACCATTTACTGAACTGTACAAGAAGAACAACACCACTCAAGTAGCTAACTTTGTTATCTCAAACAACTCTAAGAACAAAGAAAAAGCAATGGAAGTGTTGAACCTCTTGAACACTGATCCAGAACTCTTGAACGGCCTTGTTTATGGACCAGAAGGCAAGAACTGGGAAAAAGTTCCGGGCAAAGAAAACCGTGTCAAAGTCTTGGATGGCTACAACGGAAACACTCACATGTCTGGATGGAACACTGGTAACAACTGGATTCTTTACATCAACGAAAACGTAACAGATGAACAAATTGCACAATCTAAGAAAGACTTGGAAACTGCAAAAGAATCTCCAGCACTTGGTTTCATCTTTAACACAGATAAAGTGAAATCAGAAATCACTGCTCTTACAAATACTTTGAACCAATTTGCAGGTGCGATCAATACTGGTACTGTGGATCCTGAAGTAGAAGTTCCTAAGATGCTTGAAAAATTGAAATCAGAAGGTGCTTACCAAAAAGTGCTTGACGAAATGCAAAAACAATACGACGAATTCCTTGCTTCTAAAAAATAAGAACAGGTAGTTCGAAAAAGGCTTTGGAGGGATCTCCAAAGCCTTTTATATTGAAGAGAAAGTCCTCTTAGAAGCTTTCCTTATGTGAGTACGGACGTCAGCGAACTTCTACGAAGTTCCATGACTTAGTTTTGAACCTAAAGTTTCAAAACTCCCGAGTGCTAGAAACACTAGTGTTTCTAGCACTTTTCTCACGGCGGAAAGTTTCGGTAGATGATTGAATAACTTTAACTCATAAAATGTTTTTATTTTTATATAATTTTATAGATCTGTATCAAAGAACAGTTTTTTATGAAAATAGAACTGTAAATGAAAATCAACATTTCAATTTACCAATGCAAATATGAGGAAAGCGTTTTATTTTTATGATATAATAGAATAACTAATTGGGAAAGAGGCTGAATGATGGGAAAAATCATCGAGTTCATTTTTACGAGAGTCTATGTTGCCATGCTGGTAACAGGGATTTTTTGGGTCTTGACGATCTGTGGGGGCATTCTTCTAGGAGTAGGACCAGCCAGTGCCACTATCATGAGCCTCTATGCGGAAAATGGCATGAACTACAAAGACTACCATTGGTCACGCGCTTGGGAACTCTTCAAAGAAAATCTGGTTCCGGCTAATCAAGTCTTTTACACCTTCTTTGCCATTGAAGGAATCCTCCTCTATGGCATGTACCTCATGGTCCAGATTCCTCACTTGAATTTCTTCCAAATTTTGGTTCTCTTGTTTAATTTGGTTTTCCTCTTGGTTGCGCCTCTAGCTTATGCCGTTTATTTGAAATTGCAAGTGCATTTTGCTCTCTCTTATGCCAACAGTATCAAGCTCAGTTTGATCGGAATGTTGCTGGACATTCGTCCGGTTCTGAAGCTCATCCTTGGAACCGCGCTACTTGGCGTCATTAGCTACTACATGCCAGCCCTTCTCTTTTTTGTCTTGATCGGCGTCTGGCATTTCTTTGTCAATGATATCTTTGACCCTGTTTATCAAAACATCCACGAAAAATTGGTATCCTAACGATGAAAAAAATCTGGTTAAGTACGCTTTTAAAATTCTACGCCTATGTCATGGTGGTCATTTTGACCATTATGGGTCTCGTCGTAGCGGGGATCTCTTGGAAAAACCAGCAAGCTGAAGCCGATCGGATCGCCCAACGGGTCTTGACTGAAGTCGTGACGGATCTTGAGACCTCTTATCAGCGGGTCACACAAGAAGGGCGTAGTCTCGTTGAAAACCCTGCAAAATTAGAAGGGGTTTATCGCTATTTTACCTTGTCACCATCGGAGTATGAGACTTGGCGATTGAATGCCCAGTTCCCTTCTTATATCCAATTGTCCCTACATAAGAATATTGACAGTCTCTATTTGAGCAATAAAAACATCGAGGGTATCGATGTCACCTTGTCTGATTACAAGACGGTATTTGTCTCTACCCGGCAATCACAGGGAGGCAAGCAAGTCTCAGCGGACCATTACAAGGCTCCTGCGACAGCCATTCCGGTTCCTTTGACAGATCCGACTACGGGTGCTGGAGTTGGGATCGCTTATATGACGCTGGACCAGGAAATTTTGACGGCAGCGATTGATAATGCCAGAGGCGATCTTCCGGTCGCTGTGCGGATCTTCACCCCTTTTGGAAAAGAGATGTACCATGAAGGGGATAAGGGGCAATCAAAAGATGTTAAATGGCAAACTCGCAGCACGATCTATGGCTACAAGGTGGATGTAGCTGTTTCTGAAAGTTATCTGGTCAAAAAGGGTCTAGCCAACCTGACCACTTTTCTCTCCATTGCTTTCTTGATTTTCTTGATCCTTTACTTATTAATGCGGCAAATTTTCAAAAATTACAGGCGTCAAGTCCTCGATTTGGTTGATACCATGGAGCAGATCAGTCAAGGCGATAGCGAACGACGGATTGATACCTCAACCAAGGACCAAGAACTGCTGGTTATTGGTAATATGATTAATACCATGTTAGACAATATGGATAAGAATATTCGAGATATCTACCAGCTGCAGCTCAGCCAAAAAGATGCCAATATGCGGGCACTACAAGCCCAGATTAATCCCCATTTCATGTACAATACGCTGGAATTTATCCGGATGTACGCCGTCATGCAAGAGCAGGATGAATTGGGTGATATTATTTATGAGTTTAGTAGTCTCTTGCGCAATAATATCTCAGATGAGCGAGTGACGACAGTTGAAAATGAGCTCGAATTTTGTCGCAAATACAGCTACCTCTGCATGGTGCGTTATCCAAAATCGATTGCCTATGGCTTTAAGATCGATCCAGGTTTGGAAAAGATGAAGATTCCCAAATTCACCATCCAGCCTTTGGTCGAGAACTATTTTGCACATGGAGTGGATCACAAACGCAAGGACAATGTGATTAGTGTCAAAGTCTTGCAAGGAGAAGGGCAAGTCATGATCCTAGTTACTGATAATGGGCGCGGGATGGAAGAAGAACAGCTAGAAAAAATTCAAGAGATACTAGCCAATCGTAATCCTCGCTCAGAAATCGAAGAAAAGAGTGGCCGGCAGTCCATCGGAATTGTCAATGTCCATGAACGCATGCTACTCTATTTTGGAGATCGCTACCATATCCAAGTCTTCTCCCAACCTCACCATGGAGTGACCTATACGATAACCATTCAAGATGAATAAAGGAGACAGAATGTACAAAGTCTTATTAGTAGACGATGAGTATATGATTACAGAAGGGTTAAAAAAATTAATCCCCTTTGACCACTGGAATATGGAAGTGGTCGCAACTGCAGAAGATGCCGACCAGGCCCTTGATTATGTGCGAGAACATCCAGTGGATGTGGTGATCACGGATGTCAATATGCCTGGAAAGACCGGACTTCAGATGATTGCAGAGATGAAGGATTTGATTCCAGATGCTGCTTTTATCATTATGTCAGGCTATCAGGATTTTGAATATGTCAAGACAGCCCTCAATTTGCGCGTGGCAGACTACCTGCTCAAACCGGTCAATAAGGTGGAGATGGGCAATATCCTAGAAAAAATCCAGCACCAAATCCAGCAACCAAGCCAAGAGTTGGCCAACCGCTTGATTCACGATGATATCTCAGAGGAAGAGTTTTGTCAGTATATCGCAGGACGAAACTCACTGTGGATTGGGGTTGCTAAGGAGAAAAAAGGCTTTATCAGCTCGTCTTACCAAGTTCTCGGGCAAAATCTTCAACTCTTTATCTCAGATCAAGAAGAAGAAGCCATGATTGAGAAGGTCTTTGAGCCTCCTTATAAGGAGCACTTTCGTCAATTTAAGGACCTAGTAGAGCGGAGCCTCTTTTATGGGGCGACCCCTCTCAATCAAGATGAAGAGGTCTTCCATTACTACGAGCCGGCCTACCGGGTGATCATGCAAGGAAATATCCAACAGATCTTAGAAGAACTGGACTGGTTGGAAAAAATGATCCTTGAGAAGACACCTAAGGTTTCGCTGACCAAGCAACTCTTTATCCAATTTTTGATGGATGTCTTTCATTTGTTTGAATACCTGCAAGGAGATGATTTGGCCGATGTGGTCAAGAAAGTCCAAGAAGCTGCTACCTTTAGCGAGATGATTAGCTTCATCCAGGAAGAGTTGTCCCGTTTCTTATCCCACTATCGGATGAATGAAAATGTAGCGAGTGTCCTCCAAGTGATTAGCCGTGATTACCAAAAAGAGCTGTCACTCAAGGACATCAGTCAGGCTCTCTTTATCAATCCAGTCTATTTAGGCCAATTGATTAAACGAGAAACCAATGCAACGTTCGCAGAACTCCTCAACAAACAGCGGATTAAGGCTGCCCAGCAGCTCCTCTTATCGACCAATGACAGCATTGAAGATATCTGCTATAAAGTCGGTTACAGTAATGTAGGCTATTTCTACAAGGTTTTCCGTAAACTCTGTGGAAAATCGCCTAAAACCTATCGCTTACAAGTTATGACAGAGCAAGCAGAAGATGAGTAAAAGGCTGAGACGATTTGTCTCAGCCTTTTGATTGAAGACAACGTCTTCTTAGAAACTTTCCTTAGGTGAGTACATAACAGAAGGTCAGAGACTATGAAGCTAACTTTTGAGTATTTTTTTATTTGACAAATATAAGTAGACAGTGTATACTTTATAAAAAGTAGACGACGTATACTTTGATAAGGAAAGGTGGTCAAATGAAACGGAATACGGAAGAACTGAAAGAAAAGTTAATTTCGGTCGGCATTGAAGAAATCAGAACTAACGGGATTGACCGGATGTCTATGCGTACAATAGCTCAAAAATGTGGGGTGACTCATGGAGCTCCCTATAAGCATTTTGGAAGTAAAGATAGATATATTCAAGTTGTTATGGAACACTTATCAATGTTCTTTTTGAAAAATATGATACTTGGAATTGATACTTCCATAGATGCAAGAACTCAACTAACTCTGATGGGCTGTAACTTTGTAAGGTTTGCCCAAGAGGAAACCTATCTATTTGAAGCATTATTTATCAAATTTCCATATAACTATATGGAGTTATCCCAGGAAACTATTTCAGTCAACTCCTCTTTACCAGGATTTGAACATTTTAAGTCGGTAGCGTTAAGACTTAAAGATGAGGAAAATCTTTCTAGTGGTGACGCAGAAATTTTGATCCATTTTTGGAGTTTTATTGCTGGTTTGGCTCTATTGGTAAGGAGTCCTGTTGGAGAAAGCTTTAAAGAAAATGATGTTCAAAAGACCGTCAGAACGATGCTTGATATTTATATAAAAGGAGACAGCTGATGAATGTTTTAATAATCTATTCACATCCGAATGAAACAAGTTATAATGCATCAATCCTACAAACTGTGCAAAAACATTTAGCACCATATCATAGAGTTAAAATAGTAGACTTATATAAAGAAAACTTTGATCCGGTTTTACGTTTTGATGAAAGGCATAAAAGGAGAGATTTACAGCATAATGAAGACATGAAACCGTATAGAGATTTATTGAGTTGGGCGGATCAGTTGATTTTTATTTTCCCTACTTGGTGGAGTGGAATGCCAGCTATTTTAAAAGGTTTTATTGATCGTGTTTTTGTTGCAGGTTTTGCTTATCAGAATGGACCTCGAGGTCCGGTGGGGCAACTAGATGGAAAAGCGTGGATCATTACGACGCATAATACGCCAAAAATTTTTCTTCCTTTTTCTCAAGACTACGCAAAGGTTCTAAAATCCCAAATCTTGAAACCCTGTGGTATTAAACCGGTTAAAGTGACACAAGTTACACGAGTGGAATATATGAGTGATCGTCAACGGAAAGAAGAACTCGAAAAAATCGCACAAATAGCAAAAAGAATTTAAAAAGTGCTTTACAAGTCATGACAGAGCATGCAGAAGATGAGTAAAAGGCTGAGACGATTTGTCTCAGCCTTTTTACTTTTCATTTTACGTTCTTTGTATCTTGATTTTCCCAACCAATATTTGGGCCTCAATGGTGATTTCTGTGAGTTGGGTCCAGTCGATTTTTTCTTGGTCTACGTGAAATAGAAGAGGGGTCATGGCGAGGAGCGCCTGGCGTTCTTCAGGAGTTAAACTCTTGGTGAGGCTGACCGTTTCGGATGAGAGGATCTGGCAGTGGTCTTCAAAATGCTCCAAAATTTCCTGGTTGGAGTAA
>JAGZZN010000044.1 GCA_018377375.1 Streptococcus parasanguinis | reverse complement strand
TTTTAAATTCTTGAGCATCTTGATATAATCAGGCGAAAAGACAAACATCCCTACAAAAGGAGTTTGGTAAGGTAAACCTAACTCCTGATAAACCTTTCCCGCCCAACAATTATCACAAATAATCGTGAAATTCTTATTCTTGAGTCTTCGTCTAGGAATAAAGTTAATAATTGGATAAACGATCGGTTTTAATTTGTTCTTAATTGTTTCAGTATTCATCTTAGTATTTCTTATACAACTCCGAGAAATTACGAATATAACTTTGTAATGAAAAAAGTTCTTTTTGACGTTTGACAGAGGCCTTACCAAATTGCTCTCTCTTCTCGGTGTTATCAGCCAATTCTTGAATAGCTTTAGACAATTCTGCAGGCTGATTTGGAGTAGCGAGAAGGCCATTTTCACCTTCCTTGACCATCTCACAGACACCACCATGACGGTAGCCGACTACAGGTTTGCCACAAGCCATAGCTTCTAGTACGACTGTTGGTAATGGATCTGGATTGGTACTTGGCAAGACAAAGATATCAAACATATTATAGAGCTCTGTTGTCTTACTATAATAATCGATACGTTTGATTTGTCCAGCTACTGGTGATTCTGAAATAGCTTTTTCCAACTCATCCACGCGCCATTCTTCACCTTCAAAAGCACTCCCTGCCAGAAAGGCTACTGCTTTTGGATTAGCCTGTAAGATTGGCGTCACAGCTTCTAGGAAGTCACCTTGCCCTTTCCAGGCATTCACTCGACCAACCATTCCGATAACCAAAGCATCCTGTGCAATACCAAACTGGTCACGAACAGCGCTAGCATTCATCACCTGATAAACGGCATTGTCAACACCATTATAGATGACTTGAACTTGGTCATCTTTTACAAAACGAGACTGCTTGACGTGATTTGCCACAGCATTTGAAACTGTCACAATCGTATCCGCATAGCGCCCCATCAAAAAGTTGATAAAATCTGAAATGGCTTTTGGCTTGACGATAATCTCATGCACATGCCAAATCAAAGGTAATTTCAACTTACGTTTAAGATAAATCCCCTCAAGTACCGCTGTGGTGTTGTTGTGAATAAGGCTAATGCCATTCTCCTTAGCATATTTAGCAATTTGTTTGGAGTAACGGTTATAGGAGCCAAAGTACTCAAGAATGCCTTTTGGATTAAAATATTTACGACGCAAGATTGGGTAATCAATAACTTTAACCTTTGCACCAACCTCTTCTAAAGCACCCACTAAGACACCGTCGTTGGGTAAAATAACGTGTGCTTCAAAAGCATCTTTATCCAACTCTTTAATAAGCTCCAACAAAACCTTGTCAGCACCATACATTTCGGCACCAGCATGGAGATATAAAATTTTCTGCATTTCTAACCTTTAAATACTTTCTCGTAGTCTGTGACAATCTTTTCCCAAGTGAACGCTTCTGCAATCCGTTGACTTGATTTTTGACTGAGATCTTCGATTGCTTGAGCATCTAATTGCTCAGCTTGATCGATGACATGTGCCAATTGATCTTTCTTCCAATAAAGCGCCCCATCTTCACCGACTTCACGGTTAAAGCCAACATCCAACAAGAGGTTGAGTTTAGTAGACTCTAGTGCCTCAAGAAGAGATGGATTGGTACCACCTACTTCATGACCATGGAAGTATGCAAAGGCATTCTCACGGATGTATTTGAGCAATTCTTGATCATAGACAGTTCCTACAAACTTCACTCGAGGATCTTGATCAAATCCAGTATCTTTACGCAACTGTTCATAGAACTTGTTTTGCTCTACGTTGGTTATCAGTACAAAATCTTTTTGTGAATTTGACTGCATAAAACCACGAATCATGGCCTCATAGTTGTTTTCAGGTACAAAACGTCCCACAACAAGGTAGTAGTTTCCTTCAGTAACTTGCTTATCTGCAAACCAAGTCCGTACTTTCTCGTCTTCTTTACTCAGGATAGACTTGCTTGTATCGGTTCCATAGGCGATATAGGTCGTCTGTGGCTGATACTTAGCATAGTCCTTCTGAATATAAGCTTCAATGTTCTTACTATCACAAATCAAAAGATCAGCATGATTAACCATGAGTTGCTCAGAAAACTTCCAATACTTGCGGACTGGAAGACTCCATTTCGCACGAAGCCACTCATGACCATCTGGATTGACCATCAGAGTTCCTCCGATAGCCTTGATTTTCTTTTTAATCCTTGAAATAAAGGGACCAATCCGACAAGCCAAGACATAAAAGATCGGTGCCTGGTCCTTGTTTTCCTTTGCGATCTCAATCGCCTTATTAAGTGCTGCAATATCGTAAGCAATGGCACGTGCAGGACCAATATTAGGGACATCAATGTTGTAACAGATTGCTCCGTTATGCTCGAAAGTATCTGCAGTAATCCCTGATTTGGCTGAATTTTCCCGCATACAAGCTACATAATACTGGATATTTTTGTCTTGTTGGAATTCTGTCAACTTTTCAACAAAGGTCTCAAAACCACCATATTTTGCTGGAATCCCTTTGGAACCAACGATATAAATTGATTGTGTCATTTCTCTCCTAACATGGAAAGGACGAAGTAGGCATTTCCCTACTTCGCTCCTTCTTTTCTAAGTACAACCTTCACGGTCTTGAGCAGGATCTGAATATCTCTCCAGATTGTCCAACCATCCATATACGCAACGTCGAGCTTGACCACTTCGTCAAAATCTGTAATCTCACTGCGTCCGCTCACTTGCCAAAGACCTGTAATCCCTGGCTTGAAACTGAGTCGGCGTTTTTGAGCTGGCGTATAGTTTTGGTATTCGTCTACCGTTGGAGGACGAGTTCCGACTAGACTCATGTCACCGATCAGAACATTGTAAAATTGTGGCAATTCATCCAGACTGGTCTTACGGATAAAGCGTCCGATTGGTGTTACCCGTGGATCGTTTTCCATCTTAAACATCCCACCCGTCATGGTATTTTGCGCCATCAGATCTTTTTTAATCTCTTCGGCATCCACGCGCATGGAGCGGAATTTATAGAAGTTGAAATACCGTCCGTTCTTTCCGACCCGCTTCTGTACAAAGAAGGCAGGTCCGCCATCTTTGCGGATTAAAGGGACCAAAACGATACTCACTAGTCCACAAATCAAGAGTCCAAAGAGAGCTCCTACAATGTCCAAGAGACGTTTAGCAAAGACGTGACTTGGTTTATAGAAATTGGTTGAGAAAGTGACGACACTTAGTCCCCCGACTTCTCGAACCCGTTTATTGCCCAAGGAAGCGAAGTTAAAGGCATTGAGATTAACCGATACATCGATCCCCATACTCTCAAACTCCGAGACGAAGTCACTAATATTGTAGTCCTCACTTGGCAGATTAATAAACACTTCATCCACCACTTCCTTGGTCACAAAGTTCATCATTTGATCTGGCTGCACCACCCGTACACCCGAATGAGCAAAATCCGTATCGTCCATGACGGTGACACCGATTAGTTCCCCATGATAGAGGCTGGGCGAATGCAGAATATCAAATACCTTTTCCATCCGACTGGTCGCTGTGATCAAGAAAATCTTTCGCGAACTTTTCCGCCGTGGCGAAACAGACTTCCGGTATCTCTTGAGCAAGAGATCCATGATATAGACGGAAAACGTATTGAAAAGAAAGAAGTAAATCATCCCCCGACGAGAGATGGAAAAGACCCCATCGAGCATAAAAGAGGTAAAGGTGATCCCAACAGCGAAAAATACATTGTATTTCAAGACCTGAAAGAGCTCATCTAGATAGCCTCTGCTATAAAAGCGATAGGCAATATTGCTAATGTAGAAGGCTACAAAATGCAAGAGATAGAGAATCGCAATTGTCTGCGACGTGTATTCTGCATCCTTAAAAAGACTCACAATGTAAGCTGAAAATAGGACAGCTAAACTTTGAAAGAGAACAATATTTAGTTTTTCCAGTTCAATTCTTTCTTCTCCCATTTTCCCTCAATCCTATTCTTTACTTTTTCCCATACTCTCCGTAAGATCCATATCCACCGTATGAACCATACTCAGAAGCTTTAATGTTAAATTTATTGAGCACTACTCCCAAGAAAGGTGTGCCTGTTTGTTCTAATTGGTCCTTAGCCTTTTGGACAGCCTTGCGTCCATTGGCACCAGATTCTGTGATCAAGACAGTTCCATCACAGCGTTGGGCGATAATCGCCGCATCGATCACGACCCCGATTGGAGGCGTATCGACAATGATGTAGTCAAAATGTTCACGCAGGGCATCCATCATCACAGTGAAGTTCTTGCTTTGCAAGAGACCTGTTGGGTTTGGCGCGACCTGTCCAGACTCGATGATATCCAAGTTTGGAAAATCAGTCGCATACAAGATTTGGTCCAATTGACTACGACCGGATAAGAAGTCGGTCAAGCCTTGGATCTTAGTACGGCTACGGAAAATCCCTGTCATGACAGAGTTCCGGATGTCACAGTCGACCAAAAGGGTCTTGTAACCCGCACGCGCAAAGGCAACGGCCAAGTTAGTTGAAGTGGTTGATTTTCCTTCATTTTCTTGAACAGATGAGATGGCGATGACTTTTAAGTCCACCCCACTCAATTGGATATTCGTCGCAAGGGCATTGAAGTATTCTTCTGCCTTCCGAATTTCTTGTAATTTATTTTTTGAAATTTCTAACGTATTCATGCGATCCCCAGTCTACAGTTTCTTAATATCTGGCACAATACCAAGTAAGGTTAAGCCCATCAACTCTTCGATATCTTCTGGTCTCTTGACACGATCGTCCAAGACTTCTACTACGACCATGAGAACCACCATGAGGCCTGCTCCAGCAATGAAGCCAAGAAGGACATTGCGTCGGATATTTGGTGAAGAAGGTGATTGAGGCACTTCTGCTTCATCCAAGGTCGTAACATCTGACACCTTGGTCACAGCAATGATCTTTTCAGCTGCTACATTTCGAAGACCATTGGCAATACGAGCCGCTTCTTTTGGATCTCCGTCCTTAGCCGTGATCGAAAGGATACGAGTATCTGTTGGAACGGATACACTGATCTTTTTCGACAACTCAGCTGGTGTCATATCGAGTTTCAATTCTTCGATGGCTTGCGTCAAAACATTTTGAGAAAGAATGATTTCACGGTAGTCCTTAACCAAGTAAGAACCAGCCTGCAAATCAGAGTTTGTCAAGGCATTGTTGTCTTGGTTTTGACGACTGACCACGTAGATCCGGCTAGTACTTTGGTATTCTTTCTTGGCTAAAAAGGCACTGTAGCCAAATGCTGCGATGGCAAAGACAAGAGCGACCAAAACGATCGAAAACTTGCGTTTCCATAGGGTCTTCAGCATAGCGAAAACATCAATTTCCACTGCTTGATTTTCTTGATTGTTCATTTCCTAATTACTCCTTCATGTGGATCTCTCCACCTGTTTCCTGGTTAGATTAATTCATCCGCTAACAAGAGTTCTTGATTGCTGACAAAGAGAGCTTGTGCTCGTTGTTCTCCGTATTCTTCCTTGATCAAGCGATAGGCTTCTGCCATATAAGGCGGTCGTTTATCCACATTGTGCATATCACTGGCCACAAAGTGCACCAAGTCTTTTTCTAAGAAGTACCGAGCTCGTTTTTTGAGTTGTTTTTGTTCATCCCCAAAGAGGCGAGGCTTGAGAACACTGGAACTATTGATCTGCATGTAGCAGCCCATGTCAATCATCTCTTGCACGCGCTCCTCATTTTTCTCCAAGCACTTGTAGCGCTCGATATGGGCCACCACCGGTGTCACACCTAGATGGAGCAAACGGTCCAAGGCCGTATGAATCTCCTTGTAAGGCGTTCCCATGCTGAATTCAATCAGCGCAAAGCGCGTCTCTGCCAAACGTGGAATGATCTTTTCTTCCAGTTTTTTCAAGACATCATTGGTAAAGTAGATCTCTGCCCCGTAATGAATCGTTAAATCTGGCGCGACCTCTGCCGCAATTTTTTTCACTTCTTGAAAATTTTCAGAAATCTTTTCTTCTGGTGTTTCAAACATCCCCTTGCGACGATGAGAAGTGGAGATAATGGTCCGCACCCCTTGGCGATAGCTTTCTTCCAATAAGGCACGCGTATCTTCTCTTGTCTTTGGTCCATCATCCACATCAAAGACGATGTGCGAATGGATATCAATCATTTTTCTTTTCCTTCCATTACTTTTTGAATGGTTTCCTTAGCTTTGGTCAAGCTGGCTTGATCCAACTCCATGACATAGAGATTGTAACCAGGCATAGCATAAGACGGCAAGTCATTTCGTCCTTGACCAGTAATCGCTTGAGAAGTCACCTCATAAGAACCACCCGTTTCTAATTGGGTATTGATCAAGTTCATCATGGTTGGCAACTGCATATTGGTTTGGACAGAATCTTGGAGGTTTCCGATAATCTCATTGTAGTTGCTTAAGACCTTGGTAGAGGTCAACTTTTTGATAATGGCTGCAATGACTTTTTCTTGGTTTTTCCCACGGTCATTGTCGCCACCTTGGAGAGAGTAGCGTTCTCGGACAAAACCGAGGGCTTGCTCTGAATTCAAATGAACCTTTCCAACTGGGAAATGGAACTTGCCATGAAGGCTCGTGAATTCTTGGTCATTTTCCACATCGATTCCCCCTAGAAGGTCAATCAACTTGAGGAAGGAGGTGAAATTGAGACGAACGTAGTAGTTGAGCTTGATATCATAGAGATTCTCAAGGGTATGGATCGAAGCATCCACTCCGTAGATCCCCGCGTGGGTCAACTTATCATTTTGGTTGTTACCACCATCTGCAATCGGTACATAGGCATCCCGCGGTGTCGTTGTCAACAGAACTTGCTTGGTCTTCCGATTGACGGTCATGATGATATTGACATCTGATCGAGAAACCGAGGTTACTGGGCCATAGGTATCGATCCCGCTGACATAGATGTTAAAGACATCCGCATTGGCAGACACCTTGCTCGTCGCTGCCACTTCTTTTCGAATTTTGTAGGAATAGATTTTCTTCAACTTCTTCGCATAGTCGGCATCTTCAGCAGCGATAGTATCTTCAAAGGTACTGTTGAGCACCATGGCAGAAGCATTCCCTTCTTGCAGGCTCTTATAGGCATCTAGATAAGTCGGTGCATCCACTACAGAAATTTCCTGACCCTTGGTCTTTTTGATATTGTCCAAGAGGGCCGTGAGATTGGCTTCATTATTGTTGCCCTTTGGTGCCACCACTTCCTTGATTTCTTTGATGTCTTTGATGTCACTGTCTTTCTTGACATAGACAGCCATCTCAAACTCTGTATAGTTAGAATGGCCATTGACATTACTCGTTAGATTTAGCAGCTGTTGACTAGCAAACAAAACTCCTGAACTAGCCAATAAGCCGACAAGAAGCAGGACCAAAGTTGTCTTTTTGGCCTGATTTTTGATCACAAACCAAGCTGACAAGAGCAAGAGAACAGCTAGTAGTACCATCACGAGAACATTAACATAGCGAAAAGCCAAGATGTTATTGGCCAACATGGTATAGGTCGCCCAACTCGCGGTCATAAGCAAAAAAATAAGCAATACGGAATTAACGATTCGCAATTGCCCCCACTTATGCTCTGAACGACGATTCCGTCTCCTTTGTGACATAAATACCTCCAATTAGTCCTAATCATATTTATTGTAACATATTTTTAGCAAAAAATGCATTAATTATCACTTTTTTGTCCATTATGGACATTTGGAAAGTAAGCGTTTTCAAAAACAAGCAAAATCCCTTGTATACTTATGCAGAGAATCCAAAAAAACCGGGTGAAACACCCGGTTTTTGAAGATCCTACAAAAGATCATCCCGCTTGACTTGCTCAAAACTTTCCTTGCCATCATTGAGCTTGTCCCAGATGACAACCTTTCCTTCTTTCAATGATTTTTGAACATCAATAATCCGCTGGTTGGAAGAACCACGAAATTGCAACATGAGGTTGCGTTTGCTCTTATCATAGCGGCCATCAACCAGAATATCAATCAGCGAGAGAAGCTCTAGTTTGTCTGGCGTCTCTAGCATCATTTCTTCCCAAGTGTAGCCAGTCCAAGACCAAATGTCTTTGTCGGGCAACTCTTTCCGAATGCGTTTAACGAGAGGCAAAAGAATTCCAGTATTCAGGAATGGCTCTCCACCAAGCAGGGTCAAGCCCTGGACATAGGGTTGGGCCAGATCAGCCATGATCTGCTCTTCTAACTCTTTGGTATAGGGAATACCTGCATTGAAAGACCAGGTCGCTACATTGTAACAGCCCTCACAGTGAAACATGCAGCCGGCCACATAAAGGGAATTGCGCACCCCTTCGCCATCGACAAAGTTAAAAGCCTTGTAGTCGATGATGCGCCCTTGACTCAGTTCCTCACTCTTCCATTCGCCTGGTTTAGGTGTATTCCATGTCATCCTTCTACTCCACTTCTATCCAATAACGCTCCGTTCCATTTCGAACATCTTCAAATTGGCCGCCATTAGCTAAGATAACCGCTCGACTGGCCGGATTTTCCGTGCTACATGTCACCAGAGCACGATGGATGTTCTTTTCCTTAGCAACTCGCAGACCTTGACGGAGAGCTTCCTTGGCATAACCTTTTCCCCTTTCAGAAGGACGGATGGAATAACCGATATGACCAGCATAATTCAGCAATCCCTCATTTAGTCTCAGCCGTAGATTCAAAAAACCTAAAGCATGACCTGATTCATCAAACAATGCGAACTGAATTGATGGAACGCGATTTTCAGGCAAGTTTATTCCCATTTCTTTATTAAGGTTAGTTTCTAGCCACTCCTCATAATCAAAGTTCTCAGCATCCCAAAAGCCGCCGTCGTGGGCCGACTGGGTCTCTTCGAACTCTGCCATCATGTTTAGAATGGTTTCTTTATCTGCTAAAGTTGGTCTACGTAGTTCCATCTTTACCTCCCCCCATACGAGAAAAGCGAGAGCGAACTCTCACTTTACAACATAAACAATCATTTTTAATAAAATGAGTTACTAAATACTGAATCAATAAGGTGACGCTTATTTATTAAACTTTTTTAAGAATCTACTGAGACTTTCCGCCGTGGGAAAAATGCCTGAAACCAACAAGTTTCAGGCATCCGGAATTATTGAGACCCTAGGCTCAATAATTAGTCATGGAACTTCGTAGAAGTTCGCTGACGTCCGTACCCACCCAAGGAAAGTCTCAAAAGAGAATTTCATCTTCAATACGAAGCGAGAACTCTCACTTTTTCTTATTCTTATTTAAAAATTGTTCTCTCAGGCTGGCTACTCGGTCTTTTTTATTGATTCCACCCTTTGAATGCTTCTCGTGGAAACGTTGAACCTGAGCCTTGCCCTTATCATCTAATTGGTATTTTCCCATAATATCCTTTTCTAATCTGTCACTTGGTGTCCAGCTGATTTGATCGTGGATCCATTCATGTGTTTGACCCGTGCAGCGATTTCCTTATGACGGCCATTGACCATCGGACGAGCTTGAGGGTTTCCTAGATAACCACAGGTCCGTTTGACCACATCGACCGTTTTCGGATCGCTATTACCACAGTTTGGACAAGCAAATCCGCGCTCAGTCGGTGTGAAATCTCCTTCAAAATCACACTTGTAACAACGGTCAATCGGCGTATTGGTTCCTAGATAACCGACCCGGTCATAGGCATAATCCCAAACCGCTTCAAGGGCTTTTGGATTTTGTTGGAGCACAGGGTATTCACAATAGTGGATAAAGCCACCAGACGCCCCTGCTTCAGGATAAACTTTTTCAAAATCCAACTTCTCAAATGGGGTTGGGTTCTTACGAACATCGTAGTGGAAACTATTGGTGTAGTATTCCTTGTCTGTGATATCCGGAACCTTACCAAATTTCTCCGTATCCAGGCGACAGAAGCGATCTGTCAAGCTTTCTGACGGTGTTGAATAAATAGAGAAGTGGTAATCATACTGGTCAGACCATTCTTCCACGCGCGCTTTCATATCCTTGATGATATCGATCGTGAATTGTTTGGCTTCTGGATTGTGTTCCCAATTTGGACCATAAAAGACCGTCGCCACTTCATACAATCCGATATAGCCAAGAGAAACGGTTGCTCTGCGATGACGGAAGAGCTGATCTACCTGGTCATATTTGCCCAAGCGTTTCCCGAAAGCGCCATATTGGTAGAGAATCGGTGCATTGGCTGGTGTCGCTTCTTTGGTACGTTCCACCCGGTAAACCAAGGCATCTTCAGCGATGTTCATCCGTTCATTAAAGATTTGCCAAAATTTCTCCTTGTCTCCGCCAGATTCCAAGGCAATTCGAGGTAAATTGACCGTCACGACTCCAAGATTCATCCGGCCAGAATTGACTTCCACACCATTCTCGTCCTTCCACCCTTGAAGGAAAGAGCGACATCCCATGGGCACCTTGAAGGAGCCTGTCAATTCTACAATCTTGTCATAAGAGAGGACATCTGGATACATGCGTTTCGTAGCACATTCCAAGGCCAATTGCTTAATATCATAGTTAGGCGTTCCAGGCTCTAGGTTGAGTCCCCGCTTGAGGGTAAAGATCAATTTTGGAAAAATGGCTGTCCGATGTTCCGATCCAAGACCCTTAATCCGAATTTCCAGAATCGCCTTTTGGATTTCCCGTTCGAAGCGATTGGTTCCAAGACCAAAACCAAGCGAAGTGAAAGGAGTTTGTCCGTTTGAAGTAAAGAGGGTATTGATCTCATATTCTAGCGATTGCATGGCATCATAGATGTCTTTTTGAGTCTTACTCCAAGCATAGTCCTCTTGCTTTTCAGGAAGTACCCACTCTTTGGCATCCGCTAAGTGTTTTTGGTAGTTCTTTTCTGCATAAGGGGCCAAGACTTCATCGATCCGGTCTGCTGAACAGCCACCATACTGACTAGAGGCCACATTGGCAATAATCTGCGAGATTTGTGCCGTTGCAGTTTGGATAGACTTAGGACTTTCTACTTCTGCATTCCCGATCTTAAAGCCATTTCTGAGCATGCCTTCAAAATCGATCAAACAGCAGTTGGTCATCGGTGTATAAGGGCTATAGTCCAAATCATGGTAGTGGATGTCCCCTTTTTGGTGGGCATTGGCTACGTGTTTGGGCAACATTTTAAGACCAATAGACTTACCAACGATCCCTGCCGTCAAGTCCCGTTGCGTGTTAAAGACATCACTGTCCTTATTGGCGTTTTCATTGACGACGGCTTGATCCTTATTGAGGAGTTTGCCAATCGTAAAGTTGATATCCGTCGCTTTTGAGCGCTCAAAATCCCGCTGGGTGCGATAAGTAATGTAGCTCTCTGCAATCGCATATTCATTAGCTTGAAGCAATTCATGCTCGACGACATTTTGAATCTCATAGATCTTCACGCCATTTGGAAAACGTTCCAAAATCTCTGCGATCACACGATCGACAATGGCTTCTAGTTTGGCTTCCATCACGGGAGTGAGAGAAGTCACTTCTTCTGTCGCCTTCAACAAGGCTTTATAAATTTTTTCAACATCGAATGGAACACGACGGCCATCTCGTTTTTCAACAAAAATATCCGGGGCCATTCTCAGTTTTTCTTCTCTCAAGGTGATCATACCAAACATGCCTCTCTTCATTTATTTACATACAAGTTGTATTATACCACTCCAAAAATAAAAATCAATATCTTGTGGAAAAATTTATAAAAAACTTTCTAAAGCACAAGATATTGATTTTCTTAAGAGCGTTGATAGAGTTTGAAATGACGGTATTTCTTCTCAACGAGACGATAATTTTCTTTGAGCAAGTCCTTCATTTTGGAGGTCAATTCTACCTGATTATTGACCACAATATACTTGGGTTCAGACCGATCGATTTGTTGGGTTACATTGGTCCGATTTTCATTAATTCCCAGATAAGAAGTCGGGGTCAATAAGGCAGAAGCTGCCAAACGATCACTTTCTTGATAGAGAATAGCTGTCGTATCCCAAGCATAGATGGTATCTTTGGCCTTGCTATGGTTATGAATGTAGCTAGCAATAGCGCTCCGTTCACTGGATTGACCAGGCTGAAGCACAACATCTTGAACCACTGGATTCGCCAACAGATAGACAAGGGCTACTAACGGCAAGAAAACTTGGCTCGTAAAGTAAGCGGCCCAAACTTCCTTGTTTTTCTTCTTCCGACCACGACGTTCGATCCCATCGTTTTCTTCCCCATCTCGTGAGAACCAGATCGCAAACAAAGGAAGAACAAATGGCAACATTGGCAACAATTGGTAAGCGCCTTGCTCCGGAAGACCAATCGACACGATGAGGACTACCAGGCTACCTGCCCATCCCATAAAGCGGAAGATCCGGCGAGCACTGCTATTTTGCTTCGTAAAGGACATCAAAAAGGCAGAGACCAGACCAAAGGCGAGCGCCAACAATCCGTAATAAATGGCATTACTGAAGGTCTGTCCATTGCTAAAATTCAAGGCATTAAAGACATAGGTCACTTGGTTAATGGCATAACCAAAAGTCTGATTCAAAACGGTGATATAGCCAATTGGATAAAAGACGAGTGAAAAACCAAGGAGAGCTGCCAACAGTTGATAAAAACCACGCGCCCATCTCTTCTGCCTGATATTAAAGGCTGTTAAACCAAGGAAGGCCAATAAATAAAACAGGGCACTGGTCATCGGATCAATCAAGAAAGCCACAGCTGCAATCGCACCATAAAGGATAAAGCCTTCATCCTTACGATGCCCAATCAAATAAGCCAAAATGAAATTCATGCTAGCAAATAGGATTGGAAGGCTAAAGAGAGTCACATAAGTCCCTCCAAAACCAAGGCCTAACACCAAGAAATAAAAGAGTAACTGGACATTCTTCGCTGTATCTTTATCAGATACCAGCAAGCGCACAACCCGATAGAGGTAAGTCCCCGCAAAGAAGAGGGCAATCGCTTGAAGGATCATCAAGATCCAATGTCCACCAGCTAAACTTCCCAACCAGTTGATTGCATAATAGAGCAGACCATTGGTTCCGTAAAAATCACCAAACGGTACTTGACCCTTGGTCATTGCCCAGCCAGCATACAAGTTTTGAGATTGTTGATTGGTTGCAAAACGGGTTAAAAATGGCACCCCGACATGCAGTAAACTAATCAAGAGACTCAACACAAAAGGAATCGCTAGGGGCACTGGACGCTTGGATTGACGACGGATCGGCTCAACTGCCACATCTGCTTCTAGCTCTTCCGTATTCTCTTCTACCTTAGATGCTTCCGCTTTTGCCGCTTCAACTCCCGCCTTACGCGAACGACGACTCATCCGACTGAGCGTTTGCTCCGCTTCCTGTTCCAATTCTTGTGTAGGTTCTGCTACTGCTTCTGGCTTGGCATCACTAATTTCCTCTGATGCCTCCATTGCAACCGGCTCCTCCAAGACTTCTGCCTGCTGGCTATGAGTCGGCTCTTCTTCACGAAAGACTGATTTATCTAGCACTTCGCGAATTTCACGTGTATCCTGAAAACTGTCTCCCACGTGAAGCCCTAACTTTTTCGAAGTCATTTCTTGCTCTTTTTCGCTCATTCTTTTTCCTTTTCTTCGCTATTCCTCTGCTCTTTCCTTTTAGAAAAAAGCCCATTATCTTCTCTAGTATACCAAATTCTGCCGACCATGTCAGCCTCTTGCCACATAGTCCTATGGAAAAAGAGTCAGGCATCTCGATTCCTGACTCTGATTTTCGTTTTTATACATTTACAACATCGGTGCGAACAATTGCATAATTTCCTTGATTAAGCTTTTGTGCCATGTAAAGCGGAAGGTATCCTCTGTAATTTCTTGAGACACTTCAAAGATATGGTCAAAGTCCTCACGAATCTTTTTCAAGGCAGGCGTCCGATACATCCAGACAGCATTTTCATAGTGATGGACCAAACTGCGGTAATCAAAGTTAATCGACCCTACAACCGCCATTTCATCATCTGCCAGGACTTGCTTACTGTGGACAAAACCAGGCGTGTACTCATAGATTTTCACACCAGCATCCATCAGATCCAAGTAAGCCCCACGCGTAACAATTTGGATCAATTTTTTATCCGGAATATGCGGGGTCACGATGCGAACATCCACCCCACGAAGGGCCGCATTGCGGATATCTTCTGTCAAATCATAATCGATGATCAAGTAAGGAGTCGTGATATAGACGTAATCCGTCGCTTGGTTGATCATATTTTGATAAACCGTCTTTCCGACCTGCGACTTGTAAATCGGCTTTGGTCCACTCCCATAGGGAATGTAGAGCCCTTCTCCTTCGACCGCCTTATTTTCAATATGGTAGCGGTCAAAATCCTCGATTTCCCCACGGTTGATGTACCAGTTCATGAGGAAGAGTCGCGTTAAGGCCTTAACAGCTCGTCCATCTAAACGGATGGCACTGTCCTTCCAGTGACCAAACCGCTCAATGTGGTTGATGTACTCGTCTGCCAAATTGACACCACCCGTATAGCCGATCTGCCCATCAATGACCAGAATCTTGCGGTGGTCTCGGTTGTTATATGCCACTGTTAGACGGGGGATCACCTTGTTAAACTTATGGGCATCAATCCCCATCTTTCGCAATCGTTTGGTATAGTTCCCAGCCAAGGTTGCCATACAGCCGATATCGTCATAAAGGAGTTTGACTTCAACCCCATCTTTCACTTTCTGCTCTAAAATCTCTAGGATACTGTTCCACATCAAGCCCTCATCAATGATGTAAAACTCGATGAAGATAAATTTTTTCGCTGCTTTTAGATCCTCTAGTAGTTGCTCATACATCTCCTCCCCTAGAGGGTAAAAGGTCGATGCTGTCCCATTGTAGAGATCCGCATTGTGGTCCATGGATAAAATCGACTTGACCAAGCCATAAACCGCTTTGCTTTCTTGCTTGAGCTCCTTACGCAACTGATGACTATTGTCCTCTCGAAACTTCATGGACTCCATATTTTTCAGCTGGATCATTTCCTTTTTGGACAAACGCCGCTCGCCAAACATGAGGTATAAAAGCGATCCAAAGACAGGAATGACGGCAATTAAGAGCCAGGTCACCTTATTTTCAGGCGGGGTATTTCGATTAACAATAGCTAAGATTGTCGACACATATAAGAGCCCAATGACTGCAACAGATAGCCAATGAGGGAACCATCTATTAAGCCAGAAGAAGGCCGCAAAGGATGCCCATAGTTCAAAGCCCATAAACAAAATACTAAATCCATATTTGGACATTAATAGACGTAATTTTCGAAAGGTCACAGCATCCTCCTTTTTTCTTTCTACTAGTATACCAATTCTTTTTACCCGTTGCAACGACCAACCAAACCCCTTCTAGACAAACAAAAAGAGAGTGGGACAAAAGTCCTAGCCTCTCAATTATTTTTGGATTGTCGAGCAAGACGCAGTGGTTGAGTGGGCTCTACTACGCTGATTTCATCAGCTTTTACAGC
>JAGZZN010000043.1 GCA_018377375.1 Streptococcus parasanguinis | reverse complement strand
CCCACCTCCGCACAGTTGAGTAGGGCTGTAAAAGCTGATGAAATCAGCGTAGTAGAGCCCACTCAACCACTGCGTCTTGCTCGACAATCCAAAAATAATCGAGAGGCTAGGACTTTTGTCCCAGCCTCTTTATCGGTATGAATCTTATTTCTCTTTCCGTTTACCACGCAAGAGCAAAGCCAAAGCAAAAATTGCTAAGAGGGCACCGAGTATGGTCAATCCGTAAGCAACAACTTCACCAGTTGATGGAAGAATTTTTTTCTTTCCTTCTTTTGGTGTAGTTGGAGTTTCTGGTTTTTCCGGTGTGCTTGGCGGCGGTGTACTTGGTGGTGTGGTAGGAGGTGTTGTTGGTGGTGTTGTTGGTGGTGTTGTTGGTGGTGTTGTTGGTGGTGTATGACGATTGGTTACCGTGAAACCATCAATGTTGCTTGTATAACCTGCTACTGGATCCTCTGTAATCGTGTAGGCAATCTTCTTACCTTCCTTGTATACGGGTAGATCCGTAAAGCTTGCTTGCCAATTATCAGTAGCAGTGATTTCTTTTACAGCTACTTCTTGACCATCCGCAAGGAGGCGAACTGTGATTTTTTCAGGACGAAGACCCTCTTTATTGTCTGCATCATCCCAGATCTTCTTAACTGCTACTTCCGTTACTTCTGGCGTGCGGCTATTGGTAATCACTACATTTCCCTTGTTACTGTCATCAACCGTACTAGTATAGCCTTTGACTGCCCCAACTTCTTTCACTTGGTACTGAATCTCTTTACCTTTCGCTTTTAGAGGCAAATTGCTAAAGGTATGAGTCCAGTTATTTTTAGCAGAAAGTTCCACTTCTTTTCCTTGAGCTTTGCCATCTGCATAGAGCTGTACCTTAATGGTATTTGGACGTTTGCCATCTTGGTCATTGTTGTCTTCCCAACGTTTTGTAACAGTGACGCTGGTTTTACCTGGCTTGTAGCTATTGGTAATGGTTGTCCCATCAATCGCAGCAGAATAATTGGCTACTGTGTCTTCTGTGACTGTGTAGACAATTTGTTTACCGTGATTGTATTTTGGAAGATTGGTAAAGACTGTCTTCCAATCAGTCGCTGCACTTAGCTCTTGGCTAGCTACTTCTGTACCATCTGCAAGGAGACGAACAGTGACCTTGTCAGGACGAACGCCATCTTGGTTATCATTGTCTTTCCAAACTTTCGTTACTGGAATCTCAACGATTTCTGGTGTCCGAGTGTTAGTAATATTGGTTCCCTCAATAGTGGCTTCATAGCCTTCAACAGGTTCTTCTGAAACAGTGTAGGCAATGACATTGCCAGCATCATCGACCACATCGAGATTATCAAAATGATAAGCCCAAGTTCCTGCCGCATCTGGTTTCACTTCTTTAGAAGCGACTTTGACACCATTTGCTAGGAGATTGACTGTGATTTTTGATGGACGCTTGCCATCTTGGTTATCATTATCATTCCATGTCTTTTGACCAGAGACACTTGTTTTTTCTTTTTGGTTCACAACATCACGAGAAAGTGCAAGGTCATTCCCAAAATCGTCCTTGCTGATCTTGATAGGTTCTTCAGAGAGAACATAGCCTGTTGGGGCTTGAATTTCTTGAACCGTATAAGCTTGTTTGATCAAGCCCGTAATGGTACCAACACCATTCTCATCTGTCGTGATGGTTCCCACTTGCTCACCAGTATCATCTGCTGTCACAGCAAAGACAGCACCTGCAAGCGCTTGACCATTTTCACCTTTTTTGTGAATCGTGAAGGAATATTTCTCACCATTGAATTTTCCATCAAGGAACTGATACAGAACGTCTGCTACCTTATTTTGCTCCTTGATTTCTGTAGCTGTCATTGTCGCATTGTTTTTGTAGGATGTATTGATGGCTGGGACCTTGTCCAGATAGACATCATAGCGAACAGTCATCCCTTGTTCAGGAGCTAGATCTCCAATATGAACCGTTAGAGAACGACCATCAGCGCTGACAACAGGGGAATAATTCTTGGTGACGTTTGTGGTATCTTTTAAATGATAAGCCCCATCTTCATCACTGACCTGCCAAGTTCCTGTATGGATGTTGACAGAATCTGCTTTGATTTTTCCATCTGTAAAGGCCAATTGGTCTTTAATGTCAATATTATGAAGGGCTGTATGGCCTTGATTGATATTCAAGGTATAGGTCAATTTTAATTTATCATCTGAGTTGGTCCACCCCCATTTGCTAAAGACTTCTGGAGTAGGAGGATTCTCACCTGGATTGACCCCTTTGTAATCGATATTCCCACCCGAAATCACTTTCTTATCGATCGTAAGAGTAAAATCAAGTGTCTTTTGTCCTTTGACGACTTGGTGGTCTACACGCGCAAAGAAACGCAGTTTCCCTGTCACATTGGCCATTCTTTCAGGATAGTCTGTATAGGTTACGGTGATGACCTTTCTTTGATCATCTACCGTTGCTGTCGCAACTTTTTGACCACTTGGATCCAGCAGGTCAATGGTGTCCGTTTCAAAGACCTTAAAGTCATCTCCAAGTTGGATAACGGTCTGATCTCCCTTTTTTACACGTCCATTCGGCAACACAAAGTTTGCTTCAACTTGAAAACTCTCCCAAACACCGAGTGGATCTGTAATCGCTCCACCAGTTGATTTCGAGATGTTTACAGATGTCACAACATCATTGATCGTATCTGCATGGACTTTAGCTGGACTATTGGGTTTGGCAAATCCTAAAGCCGCTAGTAAAAATAGGGCAACTGTTGTCACAACAGAATAAAGCCACTTTTTCATAAACGATTTTTCTCCTTTTTCTACGTTTACTAGATAAGGTATGTGAGTCGAAAAATTATCACTACATATTGTGAATTTATACACAACCCATCTTTTTTCATTATAATCGATTTACTTTGAGAAGACAAGCTAATATATATGCTTTTTGTATTTTAAGTACATTTTTTTGAAACAAATAAAAAATAGAGAGTGGGACAGAAATCGGTCATTCGTTAGAATTCGATTTCGTCGTCCCACCTCCGCACAGTTGAGTAGGGCTGTAAAAGATGATGAAATCAGCGTAGTAGAGCCCACTCAACCACTGCGTCTTGCTCGACAATCTAAAAATAATTGAGAGGCTAGAACTTTTGTCCCAGCCTCTTGGTTTTTTGCTTATAAGGGAACTCCGAACACCTCTAGGGACTTGAGTTCAGAAGGTTGGAGTCTCCGCCATTCTCCCAATTGAAGAGTGGGATCTAGCGTTAGAGGACCCATCGAGATCCGCTCTAAATCCACTACTTCCTTGCCACAGGCAGCGACCATGCGCTTGACCTGATGGAATTTTCCTTCTGCAATTTCAATTTCGACATAGGAACTGATGCTTGCCTCATCCGCCTCTAAGATCTGCAATCTCGCAGGCAAAGTCGTGAAGTCTTTGAGGGCAATGCCTGCTTCAAAACGGGCCACATCTGCCTCATCCATGATTCCAGCCACATGGGCGCGGTAGATCTTCGACACATGCTTCTTCGGCGAAAGCATGGCATGAGCGAGCTTGCCATTATTGGTCAAAAGGAGTAAGCCATGGGTATCGATATCTAGACGCCCGACAGGAAAGACTTCCTTGTGACGGGCTGTCTCATCCAATAAATCTAACACCGTTTGGTGATGGTCATCTTCAGTCGCTGAGATGACCCCAGCTGGTTTATTAAGCAGATAATACACGAAGGTTTCATGGACCAGGTCTTCTCCCATAAAGGTCACCTGATCCTTGTCTGGATCAATCTGTAGTTTTCCTGCTGTCTCTTTTTTTCCATTTACTGCGATTTTCTTTTGCTTGAGGAGTTGTTTGACCTCGGACCTGCTCCCCACGCCACAATCCACTAAAAATTTATCTAGTCGCATGATTACTTCCCGCTCTTTCGTACAATCCAAAGACCAAAAAAGGAAACCAGGATCATGAGGATACCAGAAAATCCAAAAATGAAGACTGGAGCAGATGAGATCGTCCCTAATAGACTAAGGACAAAGGTCGTTGCGATCGAACCTGCACTACATCCCAAAACCGCAATGGACGTTGCCTGGCTCAAGACCCCTGCTGGCATCTTATCAGATAAGACATTGTAAACTGTTGTCAAAGCCACACTGTAGGCGAAGCCAGAAGCAATGGTTACAAGGGCAAGAATCGAGAGATTTGGAGAGACCCCTATCAACATTTGGGCCACACCATAAGCTACTCCCGAAACCAATAATAAACGATCACGGAATAGATAGGTCAAGGGCGAGAAGGCCAAACCTGCCAAGATCCCAACAAATTGCATGGCTGCTAATATAACCCCAGCAGTTTGGGCAGTGCCATGTCCAACTTGTTCTACCACACTTGGAATCCGAACGGTGATCATGACATTGGACAAGACGATAGCTGCCGCAACGACCGCTAAGCCGAGCGCAGTCCGCCATTGTCCCCCCGTCATCTTGACATCCCGGTGTTTTTCCTCCACTGCTTCCGTCGTAGATCCATAAGGCACAAATAAGAGATACAAAAGTAAGATAGGAATACTGATGCCGTAAACGAGAAAGGCAGCCTGCCAGCCAAAGCGAATCAAAAGGCTGACTCCAAAGGTTAAAACGGCCGTCCCTACAACCTCTGCAGAACCACGAATGCCAAGGGTTTGGACGCGTTCTTTTCCTTTATAGCGCTCACTGATAATGGCAATGGCAGAAACATTGAGCAAACCAACTGCCATCCCAAAAATAATCCGAGACAAAAAGACAACCGGATAAGCGGGACTGATTAAGGGAATAAAGCCACATAGAGCATAAGCAACTAAGCCTGTCACAATCATCTGACGCTCTGAAAATAGGCGTCCAATCCATTTATTGAAGATGAGTGAAACCATGATCCCGGCAGAAGGAAGCGAGACCAAGAGCTCAATCATGCTGTGAGGAATTCCCTTGTAATAGGCAAACATGGCCGACTGCGCACTCGAAATCGAAAACGAGGTCGTCAAAATAAATGAAAGCGCGAGAATACTCACTTTCTCCATGATTTTTTTCATTATTCTATCCTTTAAACTAATCTTTTTTTCACACTCCTCCTATAATAACACGAGCTAGTGACAGGACGCAATAGATTGAATTAAAAAAACGAAATGATTTCTCCATCATTTCGTTCGTGCTAGTAATTGTGAGGCGAAGACTCCCGTTCCAACCATCAAAGCACCAATCCAGACAAAGAGCAGGTGATTAGAGGGAGCTAGTGGCGTCACCAACTGGATGAAGAAAGAAGAGAGGGCTGACCCGAGATTGCAGCCAATCAAGACAAGCGAGGTCGCAAGGTTCAGGAGACTGGTCGGGATTTTTTCAGATAAGTGATAAAAGATACTGGTGACCCCCGTACTGTAGGTAAATCCTGCTAAGAGGGTTCCTAGAACCAAGCTCCACAGCTGTCCAGACAAGCCAATCAAGGCCAGAGCTAGACCGAAGCCAAAGCACATGATCATGAGCAAGTTCTTTTTGAAAACATGTGTCAAACTGGCAAAGCCCACTCCTGCTACAATCCCTGTTAATTGCATCAGACTCAAGACAGTTCCAGCTGTTGTCGCTGTTCCCATATGAGCGTCAACAATGATATCCGGCACTCGTAGGCTAATGATAGAATTGAAGCAAATGATGATACCAGCAATCACAGCTAGCATTAGACTAAAACGCCATTGAGGGGAGCGAAGGCGGACGGATCCTGACTTTTTCACCTTCAAGCTAGCCTGTTTTTTCTCCTTAGGATAAGGGACAAAAAGGAGATAGAGGAGTAAAATCAAGTAACCACAACCATATACGGCAAAGATCGCTGGCCAGCCTAGGGGTAAGAGTTGTCCCACAATAAAGGTCAAGACGGCGGAGCCCACCACTTCAGCAGATCCCCGATAGCCCAGCATCCGAGTCTTGTCATTGCCCGAGTAGCGCTCACTGATAATCGAAATAGCCTTGGCATTGATCATTCCTGTCCCCAAGCCAAAGAGCAAACGACTCAGAAAAATGAGAGGATAGTCCTGCACGACCAAAGGAACGAGACCACTAGTTGAAAAGAGCAAGAGCCCTGCGACAATCATCTGGCGCTCACTCATCCACCGTTCGATCAGGCTATTTAAAAAGAGCATGGCCACGACCGCAAAAGCTGGCAGGGAAACCAAGAGTTCTACCTGACTTGCTGTATAGCCGAATTGGCTAAAATAAGCCTTCATAGCCGGCAAACCGGCTGTAATTGAAAAGGATGAGATCAGCATGAGCGACAAGCTCAAGAGACTGATTCTTTCCATTGTTTTTTTCATTTTTTTATTTCCTATACTTTACTGGTAATACTTTGATTTCACTAGTTTCTCAAAAAAGATTCAAACTAGTATTTTCAATAGAATCCTAGTATAATCAATTTAGAAATAGAAAAACAGGACATTTGTCCTATTTTAGGAGATTAAGATGAAAAAAATTTCCCCATCTACCAGACTCAAGGAAATCATCACAGACTACCAATTGGACCAGATCTTTCCAGGCGACTGCCTCAGCCAGCTGGACCTCGTTCTCTACCAGGCTGGAGATTATATCTGCCGCCAAGGCTCTGAGCAAGATGTCATTCCTTATTTTCTCAATGGCCGGCTCAAGATCGTTCATAGTCTTGAAAACGGCAGTGACACCATTCTTGAAATCCAAGAAAAACCTGGACTCTTAGGAGAGATTGAGCTCCTGCTCGATCGGGTCTGTATCACATCGGTCATTGCAGACCAAGACTCGCTAGTCGTCCAGCTCCCAGCCCAGCACTTTAAGAAGCGCCTCCTGCTTGATCCAACCTTTTTGCACTCTACTGCCAAGACCTTGGCTGAGAAATTGCACCAGATCAACTATTTGGCTCCTGCCAACTTTCATTATTCGGTCAAGGAACGCCTCGCTACACATTTTTTGGAACATGGTGATGAAAATGGGACCCTCAAGCCCAAGATGAATCAACTGGCCCTGCGTTTTGGGATCAGCTACCGCCACCTTAGCCGCGTGATCAAGCAGATGATTGACGAGGGGTTGATCAAAAGAGAAGGACGGGTCTATACGATTTTAGACCGAAAAAGAATGGGCGACTTGTCCATCAAACACATGGAAACAACTGACAGAAAACTTTAATTTTAGGCTCTTTTGTGTTATCATGGAGGTTAGAAAGAAAGTGAGAGTAAGACAATGAAAGCAATTGAAAAAGTTACAAGAGCATCCCATTTGATTGATATGGATGACATTATCCGCGAAGGAAATCCAACACTTCGAGCTGTTGCGGAAGATGTGACCTTCCCTTTATCTGATCAGGAAATTATCCTGGGTGAAAAAATGATGCAATTCTTGCACCATTCTCAAGACCCTGTTATGGCTGAAAAACTTGGCCTCCGGGGAGGAGTTGGACTCGCAGCCCCTCAGCTGGACATCTCGAAACGCATTATCGCTGTTTTGGTGCCCAATCCAGAAGATGCCGATGGCAACCCACCAAAAGAAGCCTATAGCCTTCAAGAAGTCATGTACAATCCAAAGGTTGTTGCCCATTCTGTGCAAGATGCGGCTCTTGGAGATGGGGAAGGCTGTCTCTCTGTAGACCGCAACGTCCCAGGCTATGTGGTTCGCCATGCCCGCGTGACTGTTGAGTATTTCACAAAAGATGGGGAAAAGAAACGCATCAAACTCAAAGGCTACAACTCCATCGTCGTCCAACACGAAATCGACCACACCAACGGCATCATGTTCTATGACCGCATCAATCCAAACAACCCATTTGAAATCAAAGAAGGCCTCTTGATTTTAGAATAGGCGTAAATGACAGAAATACCTAACTGAGAAAGCTCTCGGTTAGGTATTTTTTTGTTATTTTTTGCCTTGCTTTTTCTTTGAAAACTTACGCATGATGGCACGTGCTACACTAGTGAAGAAATCCAAGACGAGCCCCAAGGTAAGCATTCTGACAATCCACACTAATAAAATTGGTCGTGCTAGACTCGAGCCATTATATCCTAAATGATCAAGTAATTCAATTATTAATACAAAAAATACTATTTCTAGTGGTATGCGAATTTTGGCTTTCTTCAAACTGAAGCCTTTCAACCAATCCCATAGTAAATCCCACAACGTCGGATTATTCTCAGGTTCATCTTCCCAGTATTCCTTGCTTTTTGTTTTCAAATACAAGAGGTAGCCCACTTCTGTTAACAACTGACTAAAGGCGTAACTAAATAATATCGTTAAGGCTATCCCTAACACCACACCAAAATAGCCAGAAAGTATAGCTCCTAGCATGGAGCAGACGAAGATGATCGTTAGGGCATTGCTACTGTAACTACTTGATTTTGCGAAATAATTTCCCAAGGTTCTAGTTGGCGAAAAGCCAATCTTTAACTGATTCTTAAGCCAAAAATAATGATAAATAAAGCCCAATAAGGTACAAATCACAAGAAAAGGAATGACGAGGAAGCCATATTTTGGGAAACCTACTTCAAATTCTTTATTTGCCAGAGCAGAAACAATGATGAGCAAGCCCATGACTTGGAGCGATAAAAACATTCCTGCATAGGTAAATAAGAGTAGAGTCGTTGACAATACTTGTCTTCTATATATAAATGCCCCCATTAACGGCAAGAAGAATGCAATAATATGGTAAAGACAATAGATGACGAGGATATCAAAAAACCAATGACTAAATGGTTTTATACCTTTCGATACATCATACGAATAAAAGCAAAGGATTTCAATTGCGAACAGAAATACGCCTGCCAACGAATTGATCATCATAGCCGCAGAAGCACGTGTATTGGCTAAACTTTGAAAATAGACTTTGTTCGCCTGCTCAATATCGACTTTCTTTTCATTTTTCATGACATGCTCCTTTCTAAAAAATTGTTTTAAGTTCCAAAAACGGATGGAGGTTTCTCTTGCTTCTGAGTTTCACTCGACTGGATCTACTTGACTTTAGCTTTGAAAGAGATGATTGGGGAATAAAAAATTAAATTCCCAGCTGATAAAAATAGAAATGAAATACTTAATAAAACTATATGAAAAATAAAATTAGGACTAAGGTTTAAAAGAATCACGTAGCATACTGCAATTGATACTACTAAAGCAAATAATGTTAAAGTTAGAATCAATAGTATTTTCTTTATCTCACTTGGAAAACAATACACTTTTCGAGGTGTTTTATCTGCCACAATTTCATGCATCCCTTCCCCTCTACCCATCCAAATCCGAAGTTCCACTACAAAAATTAAAATCAACATCATCAAGGATAGATTAAGCAAGTGAGAGGTAAAATTGAGGTATTTTTCTATTGGAAACGCCCTTGCTAATAGCATGGAGGTTACACCTAGACCAAGCGAGGTCTTCCCAATTTTGTTATTCACTAAACTCTGATGCTTCTTGTCTCTTTCAAATACTTTTGGAGCTAGGACTTCTACTTCAGCCTCTGTTAGCTGATAGGCTTTATGAGGGATAAAATAAACAAACCACGGAAGAAAATAGGTGATGATAATCGGCCGATCGACTTCCATCAAATACCACATCCCATCGACTTTTAATAAATGGTAGCGAAAGTTCATTTTGGGCAACCGTTCGATTTTTGCTGGTTGAAACATAGATTGTCCTTTCTTGGTCGTTTTATACTTTAGGAGAAAAACTAGTCCGCTCTTTTTATTTTTTTAATTTTCACCTTATAATCATCGTCTGAAGCATATAATACTACATTACCTGATGCTAAATAAAAAAATGAAAAAACACATAAGCCAATATGAACAAATAGATTTGGCTTACTTTTACTCAAAACTGAATAAAACATTGCACTTGATAAAAACAAAGAAAAAGTCGCTAAAAAAAGTTTTTTTAGTACTATCCTCAATTTCATTGGACGACAATAGATTCTATTAGCTTTCTTTGAAGGCTTTCTGACCGTCTCTTTTTTCCCAATGCTGATCCAGATACGAATCCCAAAAGCAATACATAGAACAACTACCATTAGCACTAGATTCAGTAGATGGGAGCTAAAATATAAATAATCTTCTATCGGAAAGGCTCTGCCTAGTAAAACTGCTAAGGAACCAGCACCAAGAGCTGAAATCCCTGCTTTAGACTGACTTGAAAGTATGTTCCTATCTCTTTCAAGCACTTTTGGAGCTATGGATTCTACTTCATCCTCTGTCAGCTGATAAGCTTTATGAGGGATGAAATAAACAAGCCACGGAAGAAAATAGGTGATGATAATTGGACGATCGGCTTCCATTAAATACCACTCATTCTCTACTTTTAACAAACGATAGCGAAAATTCATTTTCGGCAAACGATCGATTTTTGCTGGTTTAAACATAGATGTCTCTTACTTTCTATACTGTTTCATTCTTAGACGGAGAAACTAAACTAACTTTTCACCAGTCTACCACAGCCATAATTATCTTATTTAATCATAACAGAACATACCTTCCATCATACCTGATTTTACTTTGATGATCAAGTTTTGACTAAAAAAGAGGTTGGAAGATTTCCAACCACTCTATCTGTTTTAGCAAGTTAAACCTAGCTTCCTCTTTCCCAGAAGATGGCTAATAAAATCATGGCACCAAGAATCGATGGGATAATGGCTGTACCGTTTAGGCTTGGTCCCCAAGCACCAAAGAGTAATTGTCCTAAAAAGGCACCAATCCAGCCCAGGAACATTTTCCCAAAACATCCCATGCGTTCGCCACGATTGGTGATAGCTCCAGCTAGAAGTCCGATCAAAAGACCGACAAACATACTTCCAATCATAGTTTCTCCTTAAATTGCCCAATCTCCATTGCGGAAGACTGGGACGAGGGTGCCGTCTTCTCGGATGCCGTCGATATTCATTTGGCTTGAACCGATCATGAAGTCGACGTGAACGTCTGAGCGGTTGAGCCCGGCTGCTTCGAGTTCTTCTTCTGTGAACTCTGCGCCACCTTCTACGCTGGTTGCATAGGCTGCCCCGATAGCCAAGTGGTTAGAGGCATTTTCGTCAAAGAGAGTGTTAAAGAAGGTAATGCCTGATTGGGAAATTGGGCTTGGATCTGGTACGAGGGCACATTCACCCAAGGCACGCGCTCCCTTGTTTTTGAAGACCAAATCTTTCATGACTTGATCGCCTTTTTCTGCTGTGATATCTACGATTTCTCCATTTTCAAAGGTCACTTTGATGCCTTCGATGATGTTTCCGTTGTAGCTAAGCGGTTTTGTAGACGTTACATAGCCTTCTGCGCGACGGAAGTCAGGAGCTGTGAAGACCTCTTCTGTCGGCATGTTTGGCAAGAAGCTTTCACCTTGGGCATTGATGGCTCCGGCAGATTCCCAGACGTGGTTTTTCGGCAAGCCAAGAGTCAAGTCAGTTCCTGGCGCAGTGTAGTGAAGGGCTGAGAATTGTTCCTTATTCAGTGTATCTGCCTTGCTCTTGAGAATAGCTGCATGCTCTTCCCAAGCCTTGACTGGATCTTCCTCGTAGACTCGGCAAGTCTTGAAGATTTGATCCCACAGGAGATCCACTGCTTCTTCATCGCTCGCCGCATTTGGGAAGACCTTTTTCGCCCACTCTAAACCTGCTGCTGCAGCCACTGTCCAGCTGACCTTGTTGGATTGAGTGGCGATGCGCATTGGTTTCATGGCCATGCCCAAAGCCTTGGCAGAAGCAGAAAGCTTCTCTGCATCAACACCATTTAAGGCACCTGGATCAGAAGAACGGACACCAAGACGACTGGCCTTGTGTTCCAAGAGGTAGTTCATCTCTGCAATCTTGTAGTCAGGCACGTTGTCCAAGCGATCCATCGGTGCATGGAGGAATTTTTCCCGGGTAGTAAAATCATCTGCCCATTGGACAATGACTTCGTGCGCACCCAAGGCATAGGCTTCCTTCACGATCAAGTGGGCCAATTCTCTTTGTTCCACATCGATGTTCAAGACCAAGGTATGGCCAGGTTGCACGTTGATGCCGTTCGCCACCAACAATTTTGCGTATTTTTCGAGGTTTTCTTTAAAATTTGGTAAAACCATTTTTTTCTCCTTCATAAGTGAATGATCTCTTCCTAGTATACCATAAGTCCATATAGAATTCTTTTAGAACATAAACAACCTTTTTTAATATAAGATAGGTTAAGTGATTCTGAAAAGAAATAAAAATGAGTTCTTTTTAGAACAAATCAAGAAATACCGAAACTTTCCGCTGTGAGAAAAGTGCCTGAAACTTAATAGTTTCAGGCACTCGGAATTATTGAGACCTTAGGCTCAATAATTAGTCATGGAACTTCGTAGAAGTTCGCTGACGTCCGTACTCACCTAAGGAAAGTTTCTAAGAAGACTTTGTCTTCAACTGAAGGGATATCCTTTTTCTTGTCCCTTCTAGCTTAAGGAAGAACATAACCTTGATCATCCACGGTATGAGGTTGTTCAGAACTGCTATTCTCTCTCAAAGCTTCCAAATCTTGATCCAAAATGGAATTGTAGTCTGTACTACCTTCACGGGTTACCCGAGTTGATACTTGGCGCAAGAGTTTTTCATTGAGATTGCGAACCCAGCGACCATTACTTTGGTCATTGGCACGCATATAATTCCCTTTTACAATCTCTCCATAAAGGGCTTCATTGACCTGGTAACCTTGCTTACGCAATCCTAACAAACCGATCTCCACGATCTCATCTGGGCTGTAGTCTTCAAAATCAAATGTAGTTGGGATCCGGCTTTGTAGACCTGAATTGACCTGCAAGAAGTCGTGCATCTCTTTTGTGTAACCAGCAAAGATAATAACGATATCGCGACGGTGATCCTCCATAAATTTGAGGACTTCGTCCAAGGCTTCCTTCCCAAAATCATCATTTAAACCGGTATAGAGCGTGTAGGCCTCATCGATAAAGAGGACTCCACCCAGTGCACTCTCTAAAACTTCACGCGTCTTCAAAGCTGTTTGACCTTGGTAGCCTCCAACCAGATTGCTCCGCGATACTTCGATGAATTTCTTCTGCTTGATAACCCCTTTTTGGAAAAGGATATTGCCCAAAATGCGGGCCACGGTGGTCTTTCCTGTACCAGGATTTCCGAGAAAGAGAGAGTGCAAGGTCGTATCTTCGACGATGCCACCTTGTTCAGCCCGTTTTTGATTGAACTCAGCCATGGCCACGAATTGTTCAACTTGCTCTTTCACCTTGGCAATTCCAACCAAACGGTTGAGGGCAGCCATTCCATCTTCTTCCTTATCGGCTCCTGCCTGGTACTTACCTTGGTTAAGGACAGCATCAATATCGCTATTGAGGATGGTCTCAATATCGTCAGAACCTTGGGCCACCACCCGATCTGCCATGGTCTTGGTCAATTGCTCATCCAGGTTACGGATCCAGCGACCATTGCTCTTATCTAGCGAGCCATCATAAGCCCGTTTAACATGCCGCGCATAGTAATCCCGGTCTTCGAGTTTGTAGTCTCCTTTGCTTAGGATCATTTCGCCCAGTTGGACAATCTCATCTCCTGTGAAATCTTCAAAGATAAAATTATTTGGCACCCGAGAACGAAGTCCTGGATTGGTCTTCAAGAACTCCTCCATTTCCTTGGTATAGCCGGCAAAGATAATCATGATGTCATCGCGATTGTCCTCCATAAATTTGAGGATGGTATTGATCGCCTCGATCCCAAAGTCCGCACCGCTATCCTTTTTATCCAAGCTATAGGCTTCATCAATAAAGAGGATGCCTCCTCGCGCTTTTTCAAGCAGGGCTTGGGTCTGTTCAGCTGTTCCTCCAATATTCGAAGAGATCAGATCGGACTCCGTTGCTTCCACGAAACGGAATTCTTCTCCTGAGAGAACATCCGCATCAAAGAGCACTTGTCCCAACAGACGAGCCACCGTCGTTTTCCCTGTACCAGGGTTTCCCATAAAGGCAGCGTGGAGGGTTTGCTTTTCAGGCGCCTTACCACTGGCAATCCGTTTCTTGTTAAATTCCACCATGTTGATCATTTTCTTGATCTCATGTTTGACTTTTTCAAGACCGATCAGGCTATTGAGTTCTTGAAGAGCATCTTGTTTCTTCTCTGGTCCAGAGCCCGTTGTAGGGTTTGATGCCACCGTTGCATCCATTGCCTGCCCCGCAGGAACGACTTGCGCATTGCCCTTAGCCACTTCTCTGCCAACAAGATAGTCACAGTCATCCTCAATTTCCTTGGTCAGATCACGCGCATCACCCTGCCTATAGGTCATGCTACCTGCCTTCACAAAGGCTCCACCTTGAAGCCGGATATTAGGATCCGCAATCTTATGACAAATCATATGCTCAGCCATCAGCACACTATCATCAAAAACTCCAAATGAAATGGTTTGGGCATTCTCATTCAAGAAGGTCGTTTCCCCAGTCAGGGAAGCAAAGGATTCTTCATAGACGCATAAACATTCTGAAAATGTAGCTTGGTGAGCGCGGATCATACTATTGAATGAATTGATGGAGGTGATACGATCCGAATCCGAATTGAATTGAACATTGTTGTCAAGACAGACTCCAGTCCCGGTAGGCAATTCCATTTTACAGTTTTCAGACTCCCAGATGACATTCCTCAACCAAACTGGTGGAAAATCCTTTTCCAGATCCCCGCCTGTAATCGTTGAATTTTTTGCGATCACTTCTGAGTCCTTGGCATGGATCGTATTATTCCCAAATTTTTCAATATGGACCTTTTCTAAGGTCAACTTGGATCCTTCTGACAGATCAATCTTAGAAAAAATCGTTGAATTTTGAATGGACAATTCCGATGCTGACATTCCGATGACACTTTGGTGTTTTTCCGGAACCTTCATCCCAACTCCATCCAATGTCATTTTCGAATGCGTATCCATATAGATAAAAAATTCACTATTTGTCGGAGTAGTGATTTCAAAATAGACCTGTTTACAGGTGATAGCTGACTCATTCCATAAGGTCAAGGCAGTATAGTTCCCACCAACTTTAAACCACAGATCTTCAAATGTCACCTGAGCTCCCTCTACAAATCGGAAACAAGCCTCAATCGTGTTGTTAAACATGCGTCCATTGCCATTTGGATTTGGAACCACATGCCCCACAAAATGAAGGCTCTTGTTGATCACAATCACCTCATCTGTCGGCCATTGAAACACATACCCATTTTCAAACTCGATGGTATCTCCATCCTGCGCTTTTTCAACCGCATCCATAAAGTTCCAACTATTGTTGTAAGGGCCTACTAAATATCTTGCCACGCGCTTCTCCTCTATTTCATTTTTTTGGAAGAACATCCATTGTTTTTCTGTTTCCTGTTTACAAACACTTGTCACTAAAAATTGTAACACAATCCAGATCCAAAGAAAACACTTATCCGGTCTGAACGGACTGAAAAACCTCTATTTTCAACAGGAAAATAGAGGCTATCAGTTAATCTTTTAAAGCTGAAAATAAGCCGGCTAGAGCAATCGCTCCTGAGAGCATGGCGGTGGAAAGGGGCAGGACATTGTCTGCCACTAACGAATCTTAAGCACGTAGGTCCTCCATCAAGTCTGAGACTGATTCAAAGGGTTGACTCATATTCCGATTTTGCTCTACATCCGTTACGACTTGGAGCAACTTCCCATGGTCGTCTAATTTAACATCAAAAGGTAAGCCCTGATATTGAATAGCCTGACGAAGGAAAATGTTGATAGCCGTTGTCATATCCATTCCTAAATGATTAAACACCAGTTGGGCCTGCTCCTTAACCTCACTATCCAAACGGATACTCATGCTCGTCTTTGACATATTCTCACCTTCTTTCTATCTTTTATTTTAACAAAAAAGAAGGCTATTGTAAATTCATTGGATATACAACGGATGTCTATAAGCCAAAATATAGTAAAGAAATAAAATTAATGTCCCAAATATGGGAGATCTCAGCCTGAGTTTTAGTTTTAGAATATAATGTTGCTATCATAGA
>JAGZZN010000042.1 GCA_018377375.1 Streptococcus parasanguinis | reverse complement strand
AGTCATGGTGGCAGCACTTAACTTAAATTTCCACATACTGGTACGATGAATCGGTTCTGTTTTCATAATCTTCTCCTTTTGTTTTTAAAGAGCCGTGTCTGTTTAGACTTTCGGACGCAACGCTCTATAGATTTTTATGGTTGAACTGCCTTCATTCTAGCAGAATCACCTTAGTCGACATCGGATCCTCTCCTTGAAAATATTTGTTCAACAGTTCACAATTAATCATACGCCTATTTCATCAGAAGTCAAGAGTTTTCTAAATTTTTCTTGAAAACGTTCGGAAAATGGATTTCAACTACTCCCCTAACCCTAATTGAAAGGGTTGTACCCCCCATCATCCGATCATTTAAGGCCAGAAGAACAAAAACAAACACCATTTCTGGTGTTTGCTTCATTTTAGGCTAGCTTATTTTTTCTTTTTCTTCAAAATATAAGCAGCGATACTTGCCAAAACAAAGGCTAAGACAAGACTAATGATAGAGATCGTCGTACCCGTATTTGGTAAGAATCCTAAGATTTTGCCTGGTTTCTTCGGCTCTGGTTGGCTTGGTTTTTTAGGTTCGGGTTGACCCGGTTTCTTTGGTTCAGATGAACTTGGCGGAGTTGGTTGTTTCGGAGTTTCTTTTGGAACATGCTTGTTTGTAATCACCACATTTCCTTTACCATCCTCAACCTTACTTGCTTCATAGCCTTTTGGAAGATCTACTTCTTCCACACGATAGCTGATCGCTTGGCCAGCTTTCTTTTCAGCTAATTTGCTAAAGGTATGAGTCCATTTATTGTCCGCTGACAATTCAACTGGATCTCCTACTTTTTCATCACCAGCATAGAGTTGAACCTTAATGGATTTTGGACGGAGGCCATCTTGGTCATTGGCATCATCCCATTTCTTAGTGACTTTCATCTCTGTAAGAGCTGGTTCATGCGTGTTGGTCAAGACAACATTCGCCTTGTCCTTATCATTTACCGTCACCTTGTAACCATCTGGGACAGTAACTTCTTTAACGGTATAAGTAATGGCTTTTCCAGTTGCCTTGGCATCAAGGTTTTCAAATGCACCTTTCCAATCATTCGCTGCAGAAAGTTCTAATACTTGGTCAGTAGGAACGCCATCTTTGTACAATTGAACTTGAATGCTAGCTGGGCGTAGACCATCTTGGTTATCAGCATCTTCCCACTTCTTGCTCACTTCTACCTTGGTCTTTTCTGGAGCGTGCGTATTGGTCACGACTACTTGGCCTGGATTCGTTGCTTCGACGGCTTGGGTGTAGCCTTCTGGGACATCGATTTCTTTGACGGTATAGTTGATAACTTGGCCAGCTTTCTTCTCGTCTAGGTTTGAGAAGGTATGGGTCCATTTGTTATCTGCTGACAATTCAACAGCTTGACCAACTTTTTCATCCCCAGCATACAATTGAACCTTAATCGTTTTTGGACGGAGGCCATCTTGGTTATTGGCATCCTTCCAGTTTTTCGTAACAGTGAGGCTTGTCTTACCAGGTTTGTAGCTATTGGTGATCGTTGTTCCATCAATCTTAGTGGTGTAATTATCCACCTTGTCTTCTGTCACTGTGTAGACAACTTTTTGACCATCTTTGTAGACTGGGAGGTCTGTGAAGGTATAGGTCCATTCATTTCCTTGACCAGCAAGATCGATTGATTGCACTTCTTTTCCATTGGCTAAGAGGTGAACTTTGATAGTTGTAGGACGAAGACCGTCTTGGTTATCGGCATCATCCCAGACTTTCTTAACGGTAACTGTCGTTGTCTCAGGAGTGCGTTTATTGGTGATAGTTGCTTTTCCATCAGTGAAGCTGGCTTCTTCTGTATCAACCGTATAATGAGTCGGTACTTTCACTTCTTTGACCGTATAGGTATTGAGCTTGCCATTGCTGTCTTTATCTGGAAGGTTCGTAAAGTGAGCTTTCCAGTCCGTTGCAGCTGAGACCGTGACTGGTTTTCCTTGCGCTTTTCCATTCTTATAAAGTTGGAATTCGACACTTTCTGGGCGAAGCCCTTCTTGGTTGTCTTGGTCATCCCAAACTTTTGAAGCTTCAAGATCGATATACTTGATATCTGCTTCATTCGCGATTTCTAGAGGAAGAGCTTTTGAGCCGACAGCTTTTCCATCCACCGTGACGTGGTAGATTTGCTTGTCTGCATCATAGGTCACAACCACTGCATGATCTGTTTCATCCAACTTGTAATTTGCAGGTGCTTGTGTTTCTTTTAGCGTATAGTTTCCTTCTGTTAAGGTGTTAAAGGAAAGTTCTCCATTCTTATCAGAAGTTGCCGTCGCAACAACAGCTCCATTTGCATCTGTTAAGGTGAATGTAGCACCTTCAAGGACTTTCTTCGGATTGTCCTTATCGACTTTCTTGACTTGGAAAGCTGCTGAGAAGATTTGTGCTGTTACGGTATTGGACTCACGGTTTCCTTCGTGGCCTTTAGCCTTGTATCCAAATTGGTTATGGGCTTGGACTACACCGGAACGTCCACCGTTGTCTTCGTTATCTTTGGTACGTTTTTGCATCAAGTCTTTGACGTCGTTTGTCAACTCCGTTGGGTTAACAACTGGGACACCAAAGTTTGCTTCACTACGGGCTGGGATCGTCGTTCCTTTATCCGCCACAAACTTGATACCCGTCACTTGACTGTAATCTGCTACAGCTGTCGTCCAGATATCCTTATCTGCAGCCTGCTCCATGGTGTCACTTGTGACACTAGGATCTGTCGTGTAGTAGACTGTCCAGCCTTCAGGAGCAGCTATAGGTCCACGGAGGCTAACCGTATATTCAGTCAAACGATTTGAACCATCTAGGGTATTGACATCGTGTACTTTTGGTAGAGCATCGTAAACAACTCCGTCTTCGACTGGCTTATCTGTATTATTTTTAATGGTGATCTTGTAGTTAAAGGTTTCACCAGGCTTGAAGGTACGAGTAACAGTAGATGCATCGGATAGATCATCATTTTTAGCGATGTATTTGCGGGCATAGATCCCTTCAGCTGCGACAATTGTATAGTTTGATTGAGCATAAGGAATCTTATCCGTTGTTGAACCATTCCCGTTTAGGTCATACACGTCTTCGGTAACTCGATCAGGGTTGGCATTTTCAAGATCGTGGATTCCGTCTCCTGCCACATATACTTTATTGGTGAAGGTTCCACCGTCATCTTTTCCTTTTAAATCGGCCACGATAAACGGTAAACGCACACGATTAAGATCCATAAGAGAAGCTTTAATAAACTCTTTTTGGTCCAAATGCATCACAATAGCGGTTCGACCTGAATTGTGGTAATTTTCAATAACCTCGTAGCTCTTAAGGAATTTCATACCTTTTTCACTAGAGGCAAGGTTTCTCTCAAAATCTTTAAAATCGACTTTAAGGGTATTCGGATCATAAAGATCAATAATCCGTAGGTCTCCATAATTCTTATCAGGATCTAAAACTACTTTGGTTGCCATCAAACCAAAACGAATATTTTGTCCATCAGTATAGCGAACATCATTGTAATCAGTCGTTTTTGCAATTTCAAAGCTTTCCTTCATAGGAATCAGCTTAAAGCTCCAATCTGCTGACTGATCTTTGGCAACGTTTGACTGTGTTTTATAGGTCACACGGCCTGTGTTCTTGTAAACATTTTTGGTCGCATCCGTTTCATCGTAACGCGTCTTTTCAGGATCCTTGAAGCTTGTATAGCTATTGAGGGTAATTCCCTGACCAGATTGAAGGACAAAATCATCCTTCATTTCCATCCGCCAGCCCACAACGGTTCCATACTTGGTCAAATCAATTAGACCGTTCCCGTCTTTATCTGCTTCTGACTGAATTTCTTTCGTACTACCATCTTCCATAGTCAGGATGATTCGTTTGACAATGGTATGGATTTGTTTCCCAATCCCATAGTTTCCTTCCATCAGGCGACTATAATCGATCCTGGTAAACTTCAAGCGAGGGTCCACAGTCTCATCGTAAAAAACAAAATTCTTCTGAGGTGAAGGGGTGTTATTATGAAATTTTAGAATCCACTTGTAATTAGCAGCCTTGTAATCTGTTGAATCATAAACATCCCCATCAGCCCGTTTGGCAAAGCTTCCGGCTCCTTCAAGGTCACGTGAAGTCAAACGGAAAATAAGGGAATCTTCCGCAGTAATATCTGGTTCTCCCTCTCCACGGTTGGCAGGAATTCCTACGATGCTACCAGTATTGGTCAAATCCTTACTAAGAACGTCCTTGAGGGTTTGGTCTTTTTCTAAGACCAAATCAGGGAATTTCAAGTAGAGGTAACTTGTATCCTTGATTTTAGTCATAAATTCTTGGTGATAAGCTGCTGGATTGTCGTTTGCATCCGCCTTGAACGTCTTCGAAACAGTTCCATCTCCATTGTCTACCCAGCCTTCAGACTTGGCTGTATCGAGAACAGCTGTGCGAGTCTTCCCACCCTTATCTGTATAGGTTGGTAACTTATCAGTGATCGTTGCTGATTCTAACTGACGGTATTGACCACCGTATTGACCATGCATTCCGTCCAATTGGAAGGCAAATGGGACAGAAGTTGGTGTTTCAATATAGTTCTTTCCATCTGCACCTTTGACAATACCTGGCATTGCTTCCGCATAGTCCTTAGACATGGCTTCGTTCAAGTTTTGGTTGATGTACTTGGTGAAACGATAATCGTTATACTTAGGCTTCCAAATGATATCATTGAGCGCTGTTTCTTGCCCATTGATGTTCAATGTTCCTGTGATATCTAGCGAGTAATTCGTCGGTGGATACCCGATTGTAAACCTCCCGATAAAAGGCAAGGTCAACACTTCTGATTTTTGGTAATTGCTAAAGTGAAGGGTGACTTGATAATCATCACCAACCTTTGTTACCGTTGGTTTATCATGCTCTGAGGCACTATTAAAGTCTGGAATGCTGACTTCTCTGAGGTACTTGCCTGGTACTTTCAAAGTAATCGCGACATCGTTAATGTCGGTTGTCAAATTTTTAGGGGTAATCTGGATATAGCCAGACATGGTATCCCCTGTAAAATAGGACATGCCACCTGGATGGTCTTGTTTGTCCCCATACAAGAGGGTAACATCCAAGGCCCCGTTATCTCCAACTGCTAGCTGGTTGGCATAGGCAGTTACAGCCCCTTGACCAATCTGGCCTAGCATCATGAGAATCGTTAAAATGGCAAAACCTTTTTTGAAAAAGGTTTTCCATAATGAACTAAGCTTTTTCATGTTTTATCTCCTTACTTTTGTTAGCCTTCCAAAAAGGCCCTCCCTTTAATTTTATCAATTATTTTTTAGAATATCTATTGCTTTTCAAATTAAATAATAAATATTTAATAATATAGACATTGTTTGCACTAATGTCTATATTATAAGTCACTATCTGGTAATGATTTCCCCGTCCTTCTATCCAAGGGCAATCAAATGAAACATCTATAAATGAGGTGAAGCAGGCCTAACAATCCTTATCCCCCCTTAATTTGTCCATACAAAAAACCTCAAACACAACTGTTTGAGGTTTGTACACCCTGCTATTGGTTGGTTATTTCATCTAACTCTTCACCATTTGAAGGAATCTTTTGTTTTTCCCTTCTATCTCGTACCCACAGCATGGCCACTCCAAAGAGATGGCTTCCAAACAAGGCCACCACAAAAATCAGCTTGCCCCTATCGGGATAAGAAAGAGGGAGAGTCCTAAAGCCATAGCGTGCCAACTCGATAAAGATCGGATGGGAAAAGTAAAGGGCCATACTCATCTGTTTTAAATACTGCAAATCATAGCTTTTCAAAAAGGACGATCGCAGGCAGGCATTGACAAAATAAACGGTCACAAAGGGAAGGAGAAAGAAAAAGTTCTTATCGATTCCTTCATGTTGAAAAATGATGATCCCTTCTAGACAGAGCAAACCAAAGGCAAGAGCTACTTTTTGCCAACGGTGAACCCTAAAGCTTGGTGAATCAAAATGATCATACAGATAATAACCCATAAAGATAAAAATAGGCGTATAGAAGAGACCATTTCGCGCTGTGAAAAATAGGTTGCTATAGAGCTGGTAGCCTTTAAGAAGACTCGTGGTGTCCAGATAAGCCGAATAGGTCTCGATCAAGCCCCAGCAATAAAGAAGAAAGGTGATCACCCCTGCCCAAACCATGCCCAAGCGTTTGACTAATTGATTGACCAAAAACAAGCCCAGTAGAAAAGCTGGGATATACCAGAGTTGGTAACACATCCCCAGATAGACCAGAGCAATCAAGACTCCTGCAGGAAAGAGATAGACAGGGAGTTGGAGACTAGAAAAAAAGATCCAAGCGTAGGGAAGATAGATACAACTCCAAAATACATAGGTTTTAACGATTTTGACCAGATAGGCTTTCATTTTCCTTGCACCCTTTAGGGATTTCTTGAGAAAAAAGCTAGCACAGATGATAAAAAATGGCACCGCTAGCCGTCCAAGGATGCTCTTGAGTCCAAAATGCAGTGGTTCATAGGATGTTAAGCGACCACTATGCACCAAAATCACTGCAATCGCAAAGAGATATTGAAAGAGACTAATACTAGAAGTATTGTAGAGGGAGTTCTTTTGCATGTTCCTGCTCCTTGCAAAATGCAGATTCTATGGTTATTTTAGCATGAAAGAGAGGCCTAGGCAAGGAATCTTTCGAACCTGATCTACCTTTTTCCCTCTATTTTTGATATACTCAAAGCATGCATAAACAAACCATTATTGATTTTAAAGAACTTGGATTGAGACACCTTTTCACCAAGCCCATAAAGGAATTAAAAACCAGAGACATCGACCAAGTAGAGGCACTTCTTAAAGAAGTGGAAACTTACCAGGAGGCTGGTTTTTATGCCGTTGGCTATATCAGCTATGAAGCCGCTCCTGCTTTTGAAAAAAAATTAGCCGTCCACCCAGCACCTCTCATGGGAGAGTATCTCCTCTACTTCACCATCCACCAAGAGGTCGAAACCCTTCCTTTCCCAGAGGACTACGAGGCTGTGGACCTTCCAGCCAATTGGAAGGAAGAGGTCGAGGCTCCTGCCTACCAAGAAGCGATCAAGACCATCCATCACCACATCCGCCAGGGAGACACCTACCAAGTCAACTACACCGTCCAGCTTTCTCAAGAGCTAGAGGCTGATCCTTTGGCCATCTACAACCGACTAGTGGTCGAGCAGAAGGCCCATTACAATGCCTTCATCCAGCACGATGATGTCGCCATCCTCTCCATTAGTCCTGAGCTCTTTTTTGAGCAAGACGACCGACTACTGACCACGCGCCCTATGAAGGGAACGACTCGTCGTGGTCTCACCAACCAAACGGATCTTCAAGAGGCAGCCTGGCTAGAAGCAGATCCCAAAAATCGGGCGGAAAACATGATGATTGTGGATCTCCTGCGCAATGACATGAATCGGATTTCGGAAATTGGAAGTGAGCAAGTGACCCGCCTCTGCCAAGTCGAGCAATACTCCACCGTTTGGCAGATGACGTCGACCATTAAAAGCCACTTGCGCCCCGAAGTCGATCTAGTCCAATCCTTCCAAGCCCTCTTCCCTTGTGGATCGATCACAGGCGCACCAAAGATTTCTACTATGGAAATCATCCAAAAGACAGAGATTGCTCCTCGTGGCGTCTACTGTGGAACGATTGGGATCCTTCTTCCAAGAGGGAAACGGATTTTTAATGTGGCCATCCGGACCCTTCAAATGCAAGGCACCAAAGCTATCTATGGCGTTGGTGGTGGCATCACTTGGGATAGTAAATGGGAAGGCGAATACCAGGAAACCAAACAAAAATCAGCTGTCCTCTACCGGCAAGAGCCTCGATTTGAGCTTTTGACGACCGGTCTCATCCATCAAGGAGAGCTGTCTTTCCTGGAGCAACACCTGACCCGTTTGAGAGAGGCTAGTCGCTACTTTGCCTACCCTTTTGACGAACCAAAACTCCTGAACGACCTTCAAGAAGAGCTCGCTCATGTAGATCCTAGCCTTGACTACCGTTGTCGCATTGCCTTGCAGAAAAACGGAAGCTTCCAACTGACGATCACCGAGCTAACAGACTTGCCAGCTAGCTATCTGCAGGCCCAATTGACCGAACAAAAGCTTGATCTAGCAACTCCGTTTACCTATTTCAAGACTAGCCTGAGAAATCATCTAGCAGCTAAACATCACGAGCAGATCTTCTATCTGCCTGATGGCAGTTTGTTAGAAACGACCATTGGCAATCTCATCCTAGAGATCAAAGGCAAGCTCTATACCCCACCAGCTCATCTCCCATTATTAGATGGCATCTACCGGCGCCATCTTCTTGAGACCCAGCAGGTGGAAGAAAAACTCTTGACGCTGAAGGATTTAAAAACCGCCGATCGTATTTATGCCTGCAATGCTCTTCGTGGTCTCTACGAACTCGATTTTCAAAGAAAGGATTCCTAATGAAACTGATTTTTTTACATGGACTAGGGCAGGATGTCCTCTCTTGGCAAGGAGTCCAATATGCCCTTTCTCCCTTGCACTCCAAAACTTTTGATATTTTCTCTCATCCAAGCGAAAGCTATCAGGAGGTCAAAGCAAGGCTGATGGAACGCCTCCAGCAAGAGAGCGAACCCTTTATTCTGGTAGGCCTCTCACTGGGAGGTGTTCTCGCTCTTGATCTCTCCAACCAAGACTTTCCACAACTCAAGGGCTTGGTCCTTGCAGGAACACAATATAAACTCACCACCAATCCCCTCTACAGGCTCCAGATCCTCCTCTTTCGTCTGCTTCCCAAGCATGTCTTTGAAAAGCAAGATGCCAATAAACAACAGATGCTTCAAATCTTGACCGAATTAAAAGGACTCAATCTAACCGATACTGCTAAAGCTTGCTCTCTCCCTAGCTTGGTGATTTGTGGCAGCAAAGATTGGGCCAATCAGTCTTCTTCTAAGAAGTTGGCAAAACTCCTGCCCAAAGGTCGCTATCAAGAAATCGCAGACGGAGGCCATCTACTCAATACAGAGAAACCCTATGAACTCGCGCAAGCCATCAAGGAGTTTGTTGGTGAATTTAAAAATGAAGAGGCTAGCTTAAAAAACAGTTCCTCTTAATGTAGATAAAGTCATTTATAAAACTTTCCTTAGGTGAGTACGGACGTCAGCGAACTTCAAAGAAGTTCCATGACTTAGTTTTGGACCTAAGGTTCCAAAACTCCCGAGTGCTAGAAACAATCATGTTTCTAGCACTTTTCTCACAGCGGAAAGTTTTAGTATATTTTGTATTGAATATCAACATTAGAAATTCTTTTTATTTCTTTGCAGAATTACCTATTCAATTTTTTTAATTTTTAAGAATTCTATTCCGCGATTTTTTAGAAATATTTGAGAATTGCTTGATAGTTATTTGAAAAGCAAGCTGTATACTAAGAGTGTAAAGAAAACAACTAGTCATTTGGACGAAGGAGAAAAACATGGAAAAAGTATTAGAAATTTCCCATTTGAGTAAAAAGTTCGGTCAACAATACGCCTTAAATGATGTGAATCTGATCATTCGCAAAGGTGATGTCTACGGCCTCATCGGTAAGAACGGAGCTGGGAAAACCACCCTCATCAAGGTCATCACCCAGCTGATTCAAGAAACGGACGGAAGCGTCTCCCTCTTTGCTTCTTCAAATCGCTCCCAGTGGACCCAAGCCCTGAAACGGGTCGGATCCGTCATTGAGAGCCCCGTGGCTCACAAGCATATGACCGCCTACCAAAACTTAGTATACTATTGCAAGGCACGACATATTCCGAATCCCGACCAGGTCATCAAAGAAACTTTGAACTATGTGGGCCTGAATAATACTGGGAAAAAGAAATTCCGTGATTTTTCACTGGGGATGAAACAACGGTTGGGAATTGCGATTGCGCTCATTGCCAAACCCGACTTCCTCATTCTGGACGAACCCATCAATGGCCTTGATCCCGTTGGAATCAAGGAGTTCCGTCAGATGATCAAGCGCCTCAACGACGAACTCGGCATGACCATCCTCATTTCCAGTCACATCCTCTCTGAACTCTATCTGGTTGCCAATCGTTTTGGCATTGTCGACCAAGGACGCCTGATCAAAGAAATTAGCAAGGCTGAATTCGAAGAACAAGGAGAAGATTACATCATCCTCAAGACCAGCCAGCTAGCCCTTGCCAGTCAACTGATTCAAGATCAACTCCATCACCGTATCAAAGTCATCGATAAGGATGGAGAAATCCATATTTTCGGACAAACTCACGATATTAAAGTTATTGTCAAAGCTCTCGTTCAAGCGGATATTGACGTGGATGAAATCTACTATGCCCGCCAAGATTTGGAGAAATTCTTTACGGACTTGGTAGACTAGTCAAAGCACCGTCTTGTATTACTTATCCCACACATTTCATTTAGGAGATTTATCATGTTGCATACCATTCAAGCAGATTTTTATAGACTTGTTCGCTCCAAAGGTTTTTGGATTACAGAAGCCATTCTCGTTCTCAACATCCTGTCTGGAGTCATTTTTGGCGCTACCGGTCACGTCGGTGTCAATACGGAATCCAAATTACCCCAAGCGACAGAAGTTTGGACGGGCTTTAAAGCCTTGACCAACTACTCCGCCAGCATCAGTGTGACCATTCTCTTTACCATTATTGTCATCACCTTGGTCCTGGGAACAGACTTAACACAAAACTTATACAAGAATAGTCTGGCCTACGGCGTTTCGCGCACCAGCTACTACTTTGCCAAAAGTGCCGTTGTTCTGACCATTGCTCTCTTCCAATTCCTTGTTTCTTATGGTCTTGTCTTCTTGCTCGCGACCCTCTACAATGGAATCGGGACCATGCCTGAGCACTTCCTCGCTCATTTTGGACTAACCGTGCTGATTCAGTTCCTCTCCACCCTGGCTTGGGTCAGCATCATTTCCTTCCTCCTTTATGCCAGCCAATCCATCACCTTGGCCTTCGTTGGCTACTTCATTGGAAATATCTTCTTAAGCCTTCCTGCGCTCTTCTTTAAAGATATTGATCTTCTCCACTATCTAAACTTGGAATTCCAATATTCCATGGTCCAAAGTACGACAGCAACAAATAACACCCTCTCGATCGCCCTTGGTTTCATCCTTGTTTTCGGCTTCCTAGGACTAACTACGTTTAAACACAAAGATTTATAACAAAAAGGCTTGAGCACTGCTCAAGCCTTTTTTCTTAGTGTAATGGTTAAGATAAACCAGTCTGCCTCAGTAGCCAGTTGCAAGTCTCCCCCTAAGATCTCTACAAAATTTTGAATGATGTAGAGACCCAAACCAGAAGACTCCTCTGTATCCGATAGATTTTCGGAATAGAATCGACTAGCTAGTTGGTCTAAGTGTTGAATCGGTTGTTGCACAATATTGCGCAGATCGACCCGAATCGTGTCCGCATCCGAGTTCATGGTCAGACGGGCCTGCTCCTTCCCATGCTTGAGGACATTGCTGAGCATATTTTGCAAGAGGCGCTCCCAAAGCTCAGGATCGGTAGCATAATGGAGATGTTCTTCTAACTCTACCTCTAAGGCAATCCCCGCCTCAGACAAGCTATCATAATACTGGAATAACTGCTGGGTTAGCACTTGGCTGAGATTAACGTCTGAAATCCGAGGCTGGATAGCTCCCTCCATCAAGCGTCTGTACTCCAAGAGAGATTCCAAGCGTTTTGAGACAACTTGAAGATTGGAAGCAATTTTCTTCAGCTTTTCCTCTTCTTGCGTCCCTCCTTTGATGATTTGTTGGGTATAGCCCGAAGCAATGGTCAAAGGTGTCCGGATATCGTGAGCAATATTACTGATGGCCATATCCAAGGTTTTCTTCTCTTGAAAGGCAATCCGATTGGTCCGCTCGATCTGATCAAAGAGATCACTGACCTGCTTGGTCAAGGCGACCAATTCTTTTTTTGAGACCTGAGAGGTCAACCGTACCCCACTCCCATTTTGGAGCTTCTGTTGAATTTGCTCCTGCAAATCTTTGAGAGCAGAGAGTAGGCGAAGGTAACCTAGTCCCAAGAGAAGGACAAGGACGACTAGAACTAGAACCAATCCCCACATTACTTGTCTCCTTTCAAGCGAACTCCCAAGCCCCAGACGGTTTCAATATAGTCCTCATCTGGATCGAGCTGAGCAATTTTCTTTCGGAGATTGCTCAATTGGGCATTGAGCGTATTGTCTCCAGGCAGATAAACTTCTTCCCAGACCGCTTCATACAATTCTTCCTTGGTAAAAATCTTCTTTGGATGCGCCAGTAAGGTCTCAAAAATTTGAAATTCTTTTTTGCCCAAGCGAAGCGTCTGTTCTCCAAACTCCAGTTCAAAGGTTTCTGGGTTCAGGACCAGATTTTTAAAGGAAAGCTTTTGCGACGCTTGAGCTTCCTGTGCTACCGTCGTTTGATTTCGCAACTGCACCGTTACCCGAGCTGCCACCTCATCCAGATTAAAGGGCTTGACGATATAATCATTAGCACCTGCAAGGAGATACTGGCTAATGAGGTGTTTGTCTCCAAGAGCGGTCATCATGATGACTGGCACCTGACCCTGCAAACGGATCTCCTCCAGGACCTGATCCCCATTTTTTCCAGGAAGCATGATATCCAGAAGGACCAAATCAATAGCTTCTTGCTGGAAGAGCCGGAGCCCTTCTGTACCTGAAAAAGCCTGAAGGACCTCATGGTCTTCACTTAAGAGACTGTATAAAATTTCTTGGATATCATTATTATCCTCGATTAATAAAACCCGTGCCACTTGCCTCACTCCTTTTTCCTTTGAACTCCAAATCATTTCTATTCCTCTAGCCTATCAAATAAAGGGACCTTCGTCAATGAAAATCTGATAAAATCCTATAGTACCCCTGCAAATCTGCATGTTAGGTCATCACAAGATGAACTTGACTATCCTTTCTTTCAAAGGGTATAATAGGACTAATGATAGAACAGGGAGAATCATCTATGAAAAATAATGCCAAAACTAAAATCAGCCTTGTATCCATCCTCGTCATCCTGGGCGTTGCTGCAAGAATGATACGAGTCATCCACCGCCAGCAAATCAGGGAGCAAAACAGACAAACCATTCAAACGACTAAAAAGGTTGCAGAGTTTCAGAAAACACTAGACGAAGAAGAAACGAAGAAACGGAACGAAACCTTCAACAAGATTTATAATGAATCTCTTGTTCGGAATAAGTTTGAGAATTGGCAAAAAGTCGATGAACTTCATGGTTTGGGACAAAGAACTGGGCAATTTTATATCTATAACTTTGAAAAAAAAGAAGAGATTCTCTTAGAGAATACTGATCAAGCATTTGTTCTACCTATTCGACACAAGAGTGATAACGTCACATTTCAGGCTATCTTTGCCCACAAGGACGGTCAGTGGCACATCATGAAACCAGACGGAAGTTCACAGTTGCAACTAGGAGAAGCCAGCATTTCCGCTGAATCTAAGTTTGTCATCGAAAACAATGTCTTAGACTACGACCAGTAAATCAGTAAGGAATTGGCTTAGCTACATACAAAAAGCTTAGGACCCCAACTTGTGGTTGGAATTCTAAGCTTTTTAGTTCGCTGCCAGAGAGTCATCCAGAAGATGATTTAGCTCTAGAGGAGACTTTTATTTAACAGAAGCTCCATTGGTCGCAATGACTTCTTTGTACCAATAGAAGGATTTCTTGCGCGAACGGGCTAGGGTTCCTTTCCCTTCATTGTCCCTATCCACATAGATAAAGCCATAGCGCTTCTTCATTTCTCCAGTCCCGGCAGAGACCAGGTCAATACAACCCCAAGTCGTATAGCCCCAAAGGACAACGCCATCTTCATGGATAGCATCTCGCATGGCCTTGACATGGGCAGCCAGGTAGTCAATCCGGTAATCATCCTCAATCTCCCCTGCTTCATTTGGTGTATCAACTGCCCCTAATCCATTTTCCACGATAAACATGGGCTTTTGATAACGATCCCAGATAGTATTGAGGGTAATGCGGAGACCAAGAGGGTCAATCTGCCAACCCCATTCCGAGCTTTCTAGGTAGGGGTTCTTCAGAGAGGCAAAGATATTGCCCGCTGTTTTCTCCCTTTCAGCTGGATCCCCTGAAGCGACCCGACTAGCATAGTAGGAGAAGGAAATAAAGTCCACCGTATGCTCTTTCAATAATTGAATGTCCTGCTCGGTCATCTCAACCGTGATTCCCTGACGCTCCCACTCTTTCTTAGCATAGTTTGGGTATTCCCCACGCGCCTGCACATCGATGAAGAAATAGTTCTTGCGGTCTTCTTCTAGACCAGCCCAGACATCTCGCGGAGCACAGGTATGAGGATAGTTTGGTCCTGCTGCCAACATACAGCCCACCTTGTTGTTCGGATCAATCTCATGGGCTAGCTTGGTGGCAATGGCTGAAGCGACCAACTCATGGTGAGCCGCCTGGTATTTGACCTGCTCCTCATTCTCCCCTTCTTCAAAGCAAAGGCCCGCTCCCATAAAAGGCGCATGAAGGATCATATTGATCTCATTAAAGGTCAGCCAGTAGTTGACCAAGCCTTTGTAACGAGTGAAGAGCGTTCGGCAGAGGCGTTCGTAGTATTCCAACATCTTGCGACTACGCCAACCACCATACTCAGTAATCAAATGCATGGGGCAGTCAAAGTGGGTAATGGTCACCAAGGGTTCAATGCCATACTTGTGGCACTCCTTAAAGAGATCTTCATAGAACTGGAGACCCGCTTCATTCGGCTCCAATTCATCCCCTTGTGGGAAGATCCGAGACCAGGCAATGGACAAGCGATAGGTTTTAAAGCCCATTTCCCCAAAAAAGGCAATGTCTTCCTTGTAGCGATGGTACATATCAATGCCATCTTTAGCCGGGTAAAAATAGCCCTCTTCAAAGTCGAACATCTTTTTCTGACCCGTAATAATCGCATGACGATCAGGCCCAATTGGTACCACATCCACATTCGCCAAGCCACGGCCATCTTCATTATAAGCCCCCTCACACTGGTTAGCAGCCGTCGCTCCACCCCAAAGGAAACCATCTGGAAATTGAAGTTTGTCGGTCATCTCTCTACCTCACTTGATTTGATAGTTCTATTATACCCTTCTCTAACCCAAAAGTCTTACAAGATCCTAGGAAAAACCGAACCTATTCTAAGGTAACGATCGCTTTCATGCAACACAAAAAGACCGGATGACTCCGATCTTTTAATAGTTCATATTCTGTTTTAAGAATAATTATGGTTAACTTCAAATGACTAAGCGCCCTTATTTCATTCTATAAAAATCAATGACTAGACCAGCAGGGCCTTTAACTAATAAGGACTCTGTTCCCCAATCCGTTTCACAAGGACCGTGTAAAATCTCAATCCCTAATTCTTTCAAACGCTTTTGATTCTGTTCCAAATCTTCAACTTCAATGTGTAGGATGATTCCTGACTGAAAATTTTCCAAAGGTATCAAATGATTCTCTGACAACATAAGACAGTGACTGCCAATCGTGAACTGAGCAAAACTATCATCAGCATAATCTGCCTTTTTATCCAAGATATGCTCCAATTCAGCACAGACTTGGGGAACATTTGAAACGATGATATCTATTTGATTTAAATTCATTTACTATCTCCATAAAAAGACCGGATGGCTCCGATCTTTTCAAGTTTCTCTCTATGAAAATCAAAGAATAAACAAGGCATCAAACCGCAGGCAGTACTGGAGTACGGCAAGGTGAAGATAACGCAGTTTACATTTGATTTTCGATGAGAGGAATTATTTAATTGCGCGTGATTGCAACCCTTCTTCTTCCAAGAAGAGGCGGAATGGTACAAGCTCTTCAGCTTCGTATTTTTCCTTGAAGGCTTTGATCGCTTCTTCTGAGTGTTGTTTTGGATCCAACTCAAGTACTTCTACTGGAAGTGGACGGTGTGGAGTGATGCGAGCATCGATAACAACAGTTTTACCTTCTTTGTTCAATTTAACAGCTTCTGCAACAACT
>JAGZZN010000041.1 GCA_018377375.1 Streptococcus parasanguinis | reverse complement strand
CTGATGAAATCAGCGTAGTAGAGCCCACTCAACCACTGCGTCTTGCTCGACAATCCAAAAATAATTGAGAGGCTAGGACTTTTGTCCCAGCCTCTTTTTCTGCAATTTTTTCGAATGGTATAAGTGAGGGGACTCCCTACACGAAATCATTGGAGGTTGCTATGAAGAAACGACACGAGTATGTATCGCCCACCTTGGATTTAATGGCGAAAAAGATTTTTAGTCTGCCGGATGTGACAGCCAAATTCATCCGCGAAGTCTTGGATCTGCCAGTAGAGTCCGTTGAGATTTTAGAAGGAGACCAGATCCATGAGCAGGGGTTTTTAGGAGATCTTCCTTTTGAAACATCTGTTGATGTGAGAGCAAGACTAGATAGTGGGCTTGAAGTCATCATTGAGATTCAAGTTTTGAAGCAAGAGTATTTCTTGAATCGTTTCCACTATTATTTAGCCAATCAACTGGTAGAAAATGTCCAACGCAAGCGAAAGAAAGGGGCGACCCATTCTATGTACCAGGAGCTGGAGCCGGTCTATGGGATCGCTATCCTGGAGCGAAGTATTTTTCCTCATTTAGATTCACCTGTCAATGTCTATGAAATGCGCCATACAGTAGATGGGACACCTCTTTATAGTTCTCGCAGGAATGGGGTAGCTCATAATATGTTAAAGGTTGCCTTTTTAGAGTTGGATAAGTATAATGAAAGTAGAGATACGGAGTTGAATGCTCACTGGAGACAATGGCTTGAATTTTTTGGCAATCGCCCATTCAGTCATCAACCAGATCAAGTGATCGAGCAGGCAGAATCACTCCTGATCCCATCAAATTGGACAAGGGAGGAAAAAGAAATGATTGATGAACGGATTCGTATCAGAGAAAATTGGGAAATGAGCATGGATACCTTTCGGAAAGAACAACTGGAAGCTGGTTTTCAGAAAGGGTTGGAAAAAGGTCTTGAACAAGGACTTGAACAAGGTCTCGAACAAGGTCTCGAGCGTGGTATCGAACAGGGATTGGAACAAGGCAGACAAGAAGGCATGGAACTGGGGATTCAAGCTGGTCAGCAGTCTCTAATTCAGAAACTGGCTTTGAAGGAGATGAGTATCGAGATGATTGCTGAAATGACAGATTTATCCTGCGAATCCATCAAAAAAATGTTGGCTACTGATTCGTCTGACGAGGAGTAGTAGCGCGAACAGAATTTTGGGATTGAGAATTGCCTTGCTTATAAAAAAGTAGTTCTAAAATGGATTGTAAAGATCGTCTGGGGGTCGTTTTTATTGGATGTTGATCCTCTACAGATTTATACGGTTGTGATTTATTGAAGGTTGATCCTCTACAGATTTATACGGTTGTGATTTATTGAAGGTTGGAGACTTTTGTCCAACCTTTTTTCTCATTCCTCTTGGCCCATCCTTAGTGAAATGGAATAAAAGTTTAAAATATCCGAGTTGTAACACCTGGCATTACATTATGATCGTGTATAATAGCTATTGTAACAAAAAATCTTACAACAGAAAGAGGAAACAACTATGAAAAACATTTTATTTATCGTCGGATCTCTTCGTCAAGGATCTTTTAACCACCAAATGGCTAAGAAAGCAGAAAGCCTTCTGGAAGGAAAAGCAACGGTGACTTACTTGGACTACAAGGACATTCCAATGATGAACCAAGATTTGGAAACACCAACCTTGCCTGCTGTGCAGGCAGCGCGTGATGCAGTTCTTGCTGCGGATGCCATCTGGATCTTCTCGCCAGTCTATAACTTTGCCATTCCAGGTGTGGTGAAAAACTTGATCGACTGGCTCAGCCGTGCGCTTGACCTGTCAGAAACGCGTGGTCCATCTGCCCTTCAAGACAAGATCGTAACGGTTTCTTCAGTAGCCAATGCCGGACACGAACCAATGTTTGCGGCATACCAAGCGCTCTTGCCATTCGTTCGGACTCAAGTAGTTGGAGAGTTCACTGGAACAACCGTAAACCCAGAAGCTTGGGGAACAGGTGAATTAATCTTGACAGATGAAGCGGTCGCAGGACTGGAAAAACAAGCACAAGCCTTATTAGAAGCATAAGAAAAACTGAGACAAAAGTCTCAGCTTTTTAGATACTAAAGAGTTGTCCAAAGAAATAGGTTACTCCCATGGTGAGAAGGCCAATGATGAGATTGCGAAGCATGGCTGGCTTGGTAGGTGCTTTTCCCAGTTTCGCACTGCTATAGCCAGTGAAGATCAAGGATAGTCCAACAACGAAGACTGTCACTGGAATGCGATAGTTAGCTGGAAAGAGAATGATAGAGAGCATTGGAGGAAGGGAACCAATAGAAAAAGCAAGGAAGCTAGATGCAGCTGCATGCCAAGGATTGGTAAATTCTTCGTATTCAATGCCGTATTTCTCTTCGACCAAGGCTTTGAGGGGGTGTTTCAGAAAGGCCCGCTCTGTCAGAATTTTTGCTGAAGTTTCACATTCTCCATTTTCAAGATAAGCATGGTAGAGAGAGTCTCTAGCTAACTTTGGATCACGATCTAATAAGGCTTGTTCGCGGTTCACAGCAGCTTCTTCCGTGTCTTTTTGTGTGGAAACAGAAACATACTCACCACCCGCCATCGAAAAGGCACCGGCCAGAATTGCAGACAAGCCAGATAAGAAAATGATCCAGATGTTATGCGTGGCACTGGCCACCCCGATCACCACTCCAGCGATAGAAATGATTCCATCATTGGCCCCTAGAACCGCAGCTCTCAAAATATTCAAGCGATCGCTAAATGATTCATCTACTCCATGTTTTATTTCAGTCATACAATGTCTCCTTTTCCTTATTTAGAATGATTATAAATAAAATACAGAAAGAAATCAAGGATTTTAACTCAAATGATAAAAGTTAGACAATTTAATGGAACCTTTTAGTTGTAAAATTTGACATTACAAGCAAAATGGAGAGAGAATTTGACATACACCTATCCTATCAAGGTTTATTTAGCAGAAGTGCATAATTTTTGAGGATCCTGATGGCATTCTAACGCGAGTGCGGAAAGGATAACAAAAAACAGCAGGCTTCCTGCTGTTTTTTGACGAGATAAGTTAGTTGTTTTCATTATCTTTTCCCACCACCCAAAATAAGAGAAGGAGTTGGAAAATACCTAAGGCAAATAAGGCCATGAAACCGTTGCGACTTCCTTTAGCTGTGGCTTGGGTGAAATCCAGCTTTTGATTGGCTTGGCTCATGGCAACGATCAAAGAAGCCAGAGTTGTTCCAACAGCACCTGCAAATTGTTGCAAAGTATTAAAGATTGCGTTCGCATCGGGTTGCTCTTCCAGAGAGAGTTGTTTTTGTCCGTTTGTCATGATATTGCCAAAGGCAAGTCCCATACCGGTCATGAAGAGCATGTAAAAGATGAGAATCAAGCCATTTGTCAGCTTCAGGCCTAAGAGGGTGAAGTGGAAATGGGCCAGAAGGATGAAAGCAGCACCAAGGAGAATCGGTTTGCGGGCCCCCAACTTATCTAAAATGAGACCAGAGAAAGGAGCAAAGCCAGCTCCAATGATGGCTCCTGGAAGCAGCATCAAGGCTGCAAGCGTCGTGCTTGAGTGGTTGACCAATTGGATATAATTAGGAAGAAGAAAACTCATGGCAAGAGAGCCTAATTGAAAGGTGAAGAAAGCTAGAATATGGCCAGTGAGACGATGATTTTTTAAAATAGAAAGATTGATAATGGGAGTCTCTAACTGATTGGACCGCCAGACCAAAAGGACCAGTCCCAAGGTTCCGATCATCAGCCAACCAAGCACAGAAAAACTGAAGAACGCATGATCCGCTAGGCCATGAATACCTAGAATCAACCCTAAGAAAAGGGCAATGATAGCAAGAAGGCTCACGATATCAAGCGTTTCCCGCTTGACTGTACTGATTTGCTCAATGGAGCGAAGTCCTGCAACCAGCGAAGCTAGAAGGATCGGGAATTGAACTAAAAAGATGGACCGCCAGCCGAAGTTAGCTGTTAAGAGTCCCCCGACAGTAGGACCAATAGCGGGTGCAATGGCTGTAATCAAGGTCCCCACTCCCATCATGAGACCGATCTTACGTTTTGGGACTTGTTCTAAAATGATATTAAACATCAGAGGGAGGGCAAAACCAACCCCCATTCCTTGGACCAATCGCCCCAGGACCACAAAGCCAAAATTTGGAGCTAAGAAGTCGATAAGAACACCTAAAACAGATAGGAGATTTCCAACTAAAAAGATGGACTTCATTTTAAAGGAACGCTTGAGATAAGCAGATAAGGGGACCACACAGGCAACCACTAGAAGATAGATGGTCGTAACCCACTGGACGGTTGCGGTATTGATCTCAAATTCCTTCATCAATATCGGGAAGGTGATGTTCATGGCAGTTTCTCCAGCCACCCCGCAAAAGGACAGGATCCCTGTCGCAAAGATCGCGAACAAGACCTTGGCTGAAATTTTTTCTTGTGACATAGACGTCTGATTCCTCCTAAATCTTCCTATAATGTTGTAAAAATGGTCTGAAAATTCATCGTAGCGATCTCATTTCCCGTCAAATCCAATTGCTATGAGCATAGCAGGACCGACGTTAACCTGATTCATCGTTTTGTTAGCTAACAAATAGTATAGAGGAAATGAAGATCTCTGTCAAAGAGTTTTTGAAAAATTGTGAAAATTTTAAAAGTATTCTCAAAAGATGGTGCTTTTTCAAATGAAAGGGATTGCTCACCACTATGATATAATAAGAAGAAAGCAAGCAACGTGAACACACCAATAGGGGGCGCCATGACTAAGTATTTAGTCCAGAAGTTTTTCTGGTTACGAGAAAAAAGTTTGATTCAAATATCCCAGAAAACCCTCGTTTCCTTATTTCCTTTTTTCTTATTTTCAGGAATCGTTCGAGTGATTGCCTTATCGGTCTTTTCCGATCGAGGCTATATCCATCAGCTCTTTTCGATGGATAGTTGGTTGCCATGGGATCAGGCCATGAGGCAGGTCCTCATTAATTTTTCTAGCTTTCTAGGAGGTCTAGCAGGGCCTTTAGCAACCTACTTCGCTGGGAAATATACAGCTGGGCACTATGGTAGAAGTACGGGGACAGCCGGCGTGACTGCTCTTTTGGTCAGCTTGATTGTAGGGTCTCAGGAATTGTTGGTGGGACCACTCAATGATGGGCAACTGACGCGAATTAACTTACCTGCGACGACCAATATCCTCTTAGCCATTGTTTTAGGCTATCTAATCGGACAGATCTTTCGACTATCCAAGGCTAGTGACGACCAGATTGTGGACAAAGACTTTATCTATCAGCCCAAGACTGTGCGTCCCATTTTCTTGTCCTTGGTTCTAGGGGTTAGCCTGAATATTCTCCTCCTTCTTGGCAATCAGTACCGTATTTTTCAAATGATCGGTCAATTCTTTAGTTTTCTGACTCAAAGCAGTCATCATCTCCTGTCTACCTTTGTCATGGGGTTCTTCAGTGGCTTATCAGCTTGGGTCGGCAACAGTCAGGCTTTTGCCCTAAACTCAATTGTGGATGACAGTTTTGCTTTAGAAAATCTGAATTACGCTGTGACCCATCATACAACGACGGGGATTCCTCATCTCTATACTTTGACCAATTTGTATCGGAGTTTTGGCATGGTAGCTGGAATTGGCGCTGTCCTAGCACTTTTGGTAGCGATCTTACTGGTCTCCCACAGTCGAAAGGACAAGAAGGTCAGTCTCCTCAGTATTTTTCCAGGCCTCTTTAATAACGGTGCCCCCTTCATGGTAGGGATTCCAGTCCTGTTCAATCTTCTATATGTGATTCCCTTCTTATTGATCCCCTTGGTCAATATGGCCATCGCTGCTGTGGCTTTGTGCTTTAAGCTGATGCCAGCAGCCGTCTATCCAGTGCCGGATGGGACTCCTAGCCTTCTCTATGCTTTCATTGGAACGGGAGGAAGTCTGAGAGCCTTAGCTGTGAGTATACTTTGTTTTGCGATAGACGTGCTCCTTTATCTACCATTTGTCCGCATGGGAAATCGTATTCGAAAAGATCTAAAAGTGAAAGGAGAAAGCGATGAAAGTCTCTAAAAAAACAGCCATCGTCCTCACTTTGGTCTGTCTTTTCTTGATCGGTTTAGCCATTCCTTCTTATAGCTGGACTCGAACCAATGTTTCAAAAATCGAGAAATTTTATAATTCCAAACTGTCGCCCATCATCATGATTCCAGGAAGCTCATCAACAGAGAACCGCTTTGATGGCTTGGTGACCAAGCTCAACCAAGGCCGCCAAGGCACCAAGCACAGTCTTCTCAAGGTCAAGGTATGGAATGATGGGCAAATCACCTATAGCGGTAGTATTGATGCCAAGGACAATGAACCAGTGATTGTGGTTGGTTTTGAAAACAACAAAGATGGCTATAGCAATATTAAAAAGCAGGCTAAACTATTCAATCAAGCCTTTGAAGCCCTTCAAGAAAAATACAATTTTATAATTTCAAGGGCTTGGGTCATTCTAACGGGGGCTTGATTTATACAGCCTTTATCGAAAATTATCTAGGAGATTATGATGTGGATCTAAAGACCCTCATGACCATCGGAACTCCCTATAATTTCACGGAAACCAATATTCAAAACAAATCTGAGATGTTAGCCGATTTTATCAAGGGAAAAGAAGCCATCCCCTAATACGCTTTATATGTATTCAGTAGCAGGAACCATCACCTATGATTCCGATGAGTTGGTCCCAGATGCCAGTGTTTCTGCTGGGAAATATATCTACCAAAACCAAGCAGCTAGCTATACGGAGATTACGGTGACGGGGGAAGATGCCCAGCACTCGGACCTTCCAACCAATGATGTGGTGGTTGCCTTGGTGAAAGAGCATATTGAAAGTCAAACGGATCGTCGAGCTAAACCGAATAAAATAAACTAAGTGTGAAGAAGGGATTCCTTCCTCACCTTTTTTTTAGTATAATAAAGTTTAGTATGAAAATAAGGGAGACTAAAGGAGATTAGATGAAAAGAAAACATTGGATCCAGTTGGGATTAGCGGCTTCGAGTATGGTCTTGTTAACAGGATGTTACCAAAGATACCAGCGCCAGTCCAGTCCTAAAAAAGAGGTTGCAACCAGCCAGACTTCAGCAAAGAAACAAGCGAAAAAAGCAGACAACAAACAATTATACCAGTCTGTCTTTTCAGACTACCAAAAGATTTTTGCCACTTCAAAAGATTTGGATGCTATTTCCAAATTGAATGATGAATTAGCCAAAGAAGATCGGATGATCAATAGTTGGGTGATCGAGACTGTCATCAATCAGCCAGCAGCTGTTCGCTATGCCTTTAAGGACTTAAATAGCGATGGGGTAGATGAGATGATCATCGCCAACCAGCAAACCGATGGGAGCTACTTTGCGACAGGAGTCTACTACCTCAAGGACCAAAAGCCGACTCTGCTAGCTGAAGGTTTCGTCGCTGGACACGGAGGAGCGCGCAATGCGACAACCCTTTATAAGGGAGGAGATGTCCTGGAAGTCAGCTGGTTGTCGGGAACTGGCCGTGGTGTAGCCGTGCTTTCACGAATAGAAAAGGCACCTCAAGCCGCGACAAAAGTCCAGGAAGAAGAAGTTCAGGTACCTGGGTCAGATCTGAATGCCCTCTTTGGAAAATCTGATACGGATAAACTGGACCTCAAGAGTTTTGACTGGCAAACCTTTGAAAGCACACCATCAGGAGGCGGTACCCAAAGCCAGGAGAAAACGCCTTGGAATGCTGAAAAATCAGCAAAATTAGCAGAATTTATGAAGACCTGGGGCGAAAAGATGGGGCAACCCAACTACCAAAAAGGCATTGCTGGCGGTGATGTAGGACCAGACAACCTCTATACTCTAGGGGACAATAGCAAGATGGATGCTATTTATACAGATACTGGCCAAGGAAATGCAAAATACCGAATCGTAGAACGCTATAGCAATTGGGACAAGTATCCAGATGTGCATAGTTATTTCTTTGCCATTACAGATACAGGAGAAGGCATTGTCTTTCATTCTCCAACGACCAATGGTGGAAAAATGTATCTAAAACCAACGGATAACAAGGAACTTCAAGAAGAATTTACACAGTTGCTTCATCAATAAAAAGAAGAATAAACCAGAAAAAGACTGTTTTTCTGGTTTTGTTTATTCAAATAATGAATAAAAATACAATAAAAGAAATAATTTTTAGGATATAAAATATGTTAAAAACTAGTGATAATTAGCGGTGCATAAGTATTTGAAAACAGAAAATGTTTGACAATTAAAGGAAAATCATTTAAAATATATTCATTCTTTATTTATAGGAGAAAAAATATGAAAAAACTTCTTACAGCCGGTGTGGCTCTCTTGTCAGTTGCAACGTTAGCAGCTTGTTCTGGTAAAACTGCTTCAGAATCATCAAGCAAAGATGCAAAAGCTTCTTCTAGCAAAGTAGAAAAATCATCTACTTCAGAAAGCAAATCAAGCAGTTCATCAAAATCATCTAAATCAGCAACCTCTTCTGTTAAAATTCCAGAAATTGTCTTGTTGACTGATGAAGAAATCGATAACGCCAAAACAATTGGTGATATGAAAACTCTTTATAGTAAATTAGTGGATAACTATAAAAAATATGCTCAAGATCTTGGCGATCAAATTCCAGAATCACATAGATCTATATATACTCAACAAGTAGAGCCAGCTCTCAAGACATTGGACGAATCAAAAACTCAATTTGATACGGCGCTTTCAACTGGTGGTTCAGATGATACAGTTGTTCCTGAACAAGGACGTACTGCTTTTGCACAACAATTGAAATCTGGACGTGACACTATGAAACAAGCTCTTGAAAGTGCATATAAGATGATTTCACCTTATATCTCTTCATCTTCATCAGCTGAATAATTCATTAATGAAAATAGGTTAGGACCTCAAGTCCTAGCCTATTTTTGCTTTCTTACAAAAATGTAAGAAATAAAGGGGAAAATGTAAGGTTATGTTATGGTGAAAACGTTTCAGTTTTAGTACAATAGACTTGTAAAAAACGATTGAAGCTTTTATCGAGCTAGAAAGGAATGGACCATGACCCTACTAGACGTTCAACATATCAAAAAAATCTACAAAACCCGCTTTCAAGGAACGCAGGTTGAAGCCTTAAAGGATATCCATTTTACCGTTGAGAAGGGTGAATATGTCGCCATCATGGGGGAATCAGGATCCGGGAAATCGACCCTCCTCAATATCCTAGCCATGCTGGACCAGCCGACGGAAGGCCGGGTCTACCTAAATAGCATAGACACCTCAACCATCAAGAACAAGGATGCGTCGAGCTTCCGTCGGGAAAAACTAGGCTTTGTCTTTCAAGACTTCAACCTGCTCGATACCTTGTCTGTCAAGGACAATATCCTCTTGCCTCTAGTTCTCTCTCGCAGAGCAGTCAAGGAAATGATGAGTAAGGTGGAGAACGTGAGTCGGGAGTTAGGCATTCATCAACTGCTTGAAAAATATCCCTACGAAATCTCTGGTGGACAAAAACAACGGGTGGCTGTAGCACGGGCTATCATCACCTCCCCTGAAATCCTCCTTGCCGATGAGCCAACAGGGGCGCTGGATTCCAAGTCTTCAGCTGCGTTACTAGATGTCTTTGAAGACATCAATAGCATGGGGCAAACCATTCTCATGGTGACCCACTCAACAGCAGCAGCAGCTCGGGCTAAGCGCGTGCTCTTTATCAAGGACGGGATCCTTTACAACCAGATCTTCCGGGGAGAAAAAACGGAACGTCAGATGTTCCAAGAAATCTCAGATACCTTGACGGTCATGGCGGGTAAGGAGGATAGCTATGTTTAAATTATCGAGTAAATTAGCTCTTTCCAACCTTAAACAAAATCGCAAACTCTATTACCCCTTTGCCCTGGCTGTCATATTAACGACCATGATCCTTTATAGTTTTATCGCCTTATCATCGACCCCTCATTTAGAGGATTCTTACGGAGGGGGAGCGGCGAGAACTGTTCTTGGTTTCGGTAGTTTTGTCGTCCAGCTGGTCGTCATCATTTTAGTGGCTTATGCCAATGGCTATGTCATGAAAAATCGTTCCAAAGAACTGGGACTCTACAGTGTTCTGGGAATGGAGAAGAAGCACCTCCTCGTCATGACCTTATGGGAATTGCTTATCTTCTATATCCTCACAGTTGGAGTAGGACTGGGCTTGGGACTCTTGTTTGATCGCTTGATTTTCGCCTTGCTCCTAAAATGTATGGGGCTACCAGTCGTCATTCAATCAACCTTCCAGATAGAGGCTGTTCTTAACACTTTACTTGGGTTAGCCTTAGCTTTTGGCCTCATTCTTTTGTTGAATTCTTTCCGTCTCTTGCGCTACAGTTCCCTCCACCTCATGCAACAGAAAAAGGCAGGGGAGAAGAAGGGACGCTTCTTGCTGGTTCAAACTCTGTTAGGACTAGGGCTCTTAGGAATTGCTTTTTATATAGCGCTAACCGTTGAGCGGCCAGTTGCAGCGGTTCAAGGATTCTTTATTGCCGTCATCTTGGTCATTCTAGCGACCTATCTATTATTCAATGCAGGCTCCATTACCTTCCTAAGATTTCTCAAAGGTCGGAAATCCTACTATTACAAGCCAGAGAATTTTATATCTGTCTCCAACCTAATAGCTCGGATGAGAAAAAATGCAGCGGGTCTTGCGACTATTAGTATTCTCTCCACCATGGTCTTGGTCACCTTAACCGGATCGCTCAATATCTTTATTGGAGGGCAGAATTACCTAGATACTGTTTACCCTTCTGATTACATGATTAGTGTGGGGCATATGCCTTCAGATGCTGAGACAGAACCGGTTGTTGAGGATGTTCAAGCTCAAATTAAGAAAACAGCTGACGCGACACATCTGTCAGATTATCAGGTGGCACAGACAACATACTGGTCAGCTGAAATTCGAAAGATTGATGGAAGGATCTTAGAGGTGAATGACCAGTCTACTCCATCAAATGGTCAGGAGTTGAAGACAGAAGGAACAGTCTACTTTTTTGATCAAGCGACTTATGAGCAACTGACCGGTCAAAAAGTTGAGCTTGGGGAAAATGAAATCCTAGCCTATGGATATCAGTATCCTGGAAAATTAGACGCACAATTAGAAATCAATGGGAAGACCTTCACAATTAAAGAAAAACTAAACTCCAATTTTATCCAAGGAAAACTCCCTCAATCCGACCTGTTTCAACACCAAATGGGCTTGTACCTGGTCCTCCCTGACTTGAACCAACTGGGACTAAAAGTTGATAAAAATTTGGAATTCTCTATTACTGCTAAAAATAAAGATAACCAAGATTTTATTTCTGGCTTGATCAAAGAGCTGTATTCGACAGACAAAATGAGTCAATATGGTGCGACTTATTTTGGTGGATTTGATCGATACAGCATAGAGAAAGATTGGCGTGAAACAGCAGGGACTCTTCTATTTATCGGGATTTTTCTATCGGTGATCTTTCTTTTGGCTACGGTTCTCGTGATTTACTACAAGCAGATTTCAGAGGGCTATGAAGATCGGGAAAATTTTGTGATCTTGCAACAAGTAGGATTGGACCAAAAGCAAACGTCCACCACCATTCGCAAACAGATTCTCACCGTCTTTTTCCTTCCATTATTCTTCTCCTTCCTGTACTTAGGAGTGGCCTACAAGATGATCGCAAAGATCGTTGCTATCTTAGGAGCAACCAATGCGGGCTTGGTCCTTCAAACAACTCTTTACATCTGCGCTGTCTTCTTCATCTCCTATGTCCTTGTCTTTCTTCTGACTTCTAGAAGTTATCGGAAGATTGTCGTGAGATAACGTTTGAGTCTATAAAAGAATAGAAATAAGATGAAACATACAACATTTTGTTAGCACAAAAAACACCGAGGATTTTATCCCCGGTGTTTTCTATCGCGATTATTTCACGTGTTTTGCAAGTTCTTCTTGCGCTTTTTTGTTTGATTCTTCTTTTTCTTTCAACCAATTCTTATAAGCTTTTTCGTAGTCAGCCGTTGTGACTGTCTTGTCTTGCACTTTTTGGTATTTGAAGAAGCTTGTTTCACCTTTAATACCAATTGCAGAATTTGCTGCTGAGAATGGCGTCACCTTGGTGATAGATGGAACTCCACCCTTAGAGTAGATTGGAAGAACAATGGCGTTTTCTGTCAACCAAGCTTGGGCAGCAGCGTATTTTTCATAACGTGCATTGGTATCCAATTTTTCAGCATTGGCAGCATCCAACAATTCTTTGTATTGGTTCAAACCAATTTTTTCGATGAGCGCTTGGTCTTTCTTAGGATCAAGTCCCATACCAGTCAAGGTTGAACCATCTGTTGGGTTCAAGATATCCAAGTAAGTAGATGGGTCTTGGAAGTCAGGTCCCCAACCAGTGATATCCATATCAAAGTCTTTTTGCTCTGGTGATTGGGCAAAGTAAGTAGCGTTATCTGCATCGTCTGTAGACAATTTTTGTACATCGATCACGACATTGTCTTTACCAAGAGCTGCTTCGATTGAGCTCTTCATAGAGTCTGCTTGTTGGACAAGAGCATTAGAAGATTGGTCTACGACATAGTCGATATGGATTGGGAATTGAACACCTTGTGATTGCAATTCAGCCTTCGCTTTTTCAAGTTCCGCTTTGGCTTTGTCCGCATTATGCAAGCTATCTTGAGCATCTGCGAAGCTAACACCTTTCCACTCATCTCCTGTTGCGGCAAGTTTTTCTTCAACGAGAGTACCGAAGTCTTTCCCGTCTGCTTGCACAAATGTCGGTGGAACTAGAAGGGTACGTAAAGTTTTTGATGCTCCGTCTTTCCCGTTAACTTGAGCGCTGTAGGAAGTTCTGTCTAAAGCAAAGTTCAAAGCTTGACGGAAGTTTTTGTTTTGAAGGGCTGTCTTCGTGTTGTTCTTTTGCTCATCAGATGTCTTCTTCGTATGGCCGTAATTTTGACGGTTGACGTTGAAGTAAGCGTAGTAAACAGTAGAATCTTGTGGAGTATAAACGATGTTATCCTTGAATTTCTTCTCAATCGTACTGTAAGTTGAGCTTGTTGGGAAGAGACGAGCAGTAGATAGGTTACCATCTGAGAAGTTACGAGCAAGGTAGTCTTGGTCGGATCCATCGAAGTAAGTTAATTTAACGGTATCGATGTGAACATTTTTCTTGTCGTAGTATTCAGGGTTCTTTTCCAACTCGATTTGTGATTTTGAAGTGAAGGACTTCAAAATATAGGCACCATTGTAGAGGATCCCATTTGGTTTCACGCTACCAAAGTCTTTCCCAGCTGATTCCAAGAATTTTTCATTAACTGGCATCATGGTAGAAGTGGTCAATTTAGAATTCCAGAAAGATTCAGGTTGGTTCAAAGTATATTGAAGAGTGTGATCATCAACAGCTTTGACTCCAACAGTTGAGAAGTCTTTGGTTTTCCCATTTACATAGTCATCCAAGCCTTTGACTGAGTTTTGAACCAAGTAAAGAGCATCAGATTTTTTATCTGCTACATATTTCAGAGATGTCACGAAATCTTTTGCAGTGACGTCAGCGTATTCATTTCCTTCTGAATCATACCACTTCGCGTCTTTTCGAAGCTTGTAGGTATAAGTCAGACCGTCTTTTGAAACAGACCAGTCCTCAGCAAGAGCAGGCACTAGGTTACCGTATTGGTCGTTTTCAAACAAACCATCGACCAAGTTGGTAGTAATGTCGCTTGTAGTTGAACGATTTGAAGTCAAATAGTTCAAGGAATCAGGGTCTGTACCATACACGTAGTTGTAGGTAGTCCCTTTTGACGCATTAGAAGATGAGCCACATGCAGCAAGGAAAAGCGTTGAAGCCGCGGCGACACCTGCTAAAAGAGCAAGCTTCGATTTTTTCATATTCGTGTCTCCTTTTGAATAATTTTAATTATTATACTCCAATCAATCTATAAAATAAAGTGTTTTTTGAACTTTTTTTGTATATTTACACACCAGTATACAGTGAAAGCCTTGATTTTAAAGGATTTTTAAGGAATAAAATTTTTTTAAAAAAGTTACTATTTTGCTTTACATACTAGTTGAGAAAGAGTATACTGATAGTGAATAAACTAGTATGCAAAACAAACTAGTAAATATGTGAAGAAAGAGGTGAGAAGGATGAAAGAGTCCCAATTACTAAAGGGAGTCTTGGAGGGCTGTGTGCTGGAGATTATTTCCAAAAAGGCCATCTATGGCTACGAATTGATTCAAAGTCTCAAAGAGATGGGATTTGATAAGATTGTCGCTGGGACCATTTATCCCCTCCTGCAAAAATTAGAAAAACAAGGGGTTATTCATGGGGAAATGAGGCCGTCTCCAGATGGTCCCGATCGTAAGTATTTTTCACTCAGTGATGCTGGAAGAGAGCGCTTAGGGGAATTTTGGGACCAGTGGCAGGAGCTAGTCACAAAAGTAGAACGTATCAAGAAAGAGGGAGAAGAATGGTAGAAAGTTATACTGAAAAAATGTCAGATGAATTGATTCATTTAAACAAAGAGGATCAAGCCTATGTGAAAAAAATGGTGGCCTATATTGGGGCTAAGTCCTATTTTTATGATGATGAGCTACTGGGTGAACAACTCTACAATATGGTTTGCGACCTAAAAGTTGCTGAGAAAGAAGGCGTTCGGGCGGTGGATTATTTTGGAAAGGATCCACGGGCGATGGTGGATCAAGTTCTTTCAGACTTGCCTAAACGCTCTTTAGGATCTTATGTGGGACTCGTCTTCCTACTTGGAGTGATCTTGGTTGGCATGCGCTATTTAATGGATTTCACCTGGATGATGCCACTGAGAATCGAGCCCTTGACCTATGTTGTCATTCTACTCAATTTCTTGGTGTTCAGCCAGTTCATCACGTGGCTTTGGTCCAAACAGAGCTATGGAGAAATGAAGTGGTCTTGGGCTATTTTTATCAGTGTGATCAGCCTGATGGTATTTCTGAACATCGTACGACTATTTTCGATTTATTTTGGCCACATTGGGAGTCTCTTCTTATCAGATGGTTGGGCGGTTGTTCTTGCTGTCCTAGACCTATTTGGGTTTGCGGTTATGGCTTATAGAAGCAGGGAGCGTTTGATGATGAGTCTACTAGTCATGGGCCTGACTTTCCTAGTTACTGGATGTTGGATTCGTCTTGTGAATCAGGAAACTGCTCACTTATTAGGCTGGCTTCTTCCTCTCATAGGACTAGTCCTGACCTTCGTTGTATTTCGTCTCCAAAGAAAGGGGGAAGAAAGATGACATCAGTTATTTATTATGAAGAAACGCAGGCTTTGGTTCAAACCTTTAGCCAGGAGGACCAAGCTTATTTCCAAGATCTATGGGATTATTTCAATTTCGCCGGTTTCTTATATGAGGAGAAGGCTTTGAGAGAGCAGGTCTATAATCTAGCGCTAGATTTTTCGCAAGCAAGTGGTGATGGATGGACGGCCAAGGACTATTTTGGACAGGATCCTAAGGGAATGGCAGACCAAATCATAGAGAACATGCCTAAAGAATCCACGCGATCTGTTCTAAAATATGGGGCGATCATCTCGGAAATTGTGATTTTCTATCGCCTCTTAAGTGATTTTGCTTCACAAGCAGTCCTGGTTATTAAACCACTCGTCTATCTAATGGATGGTATTTTAGGGCTCTTAGCAATTGGGCTACTATTCTATCTCCTTCGTCGCCTCATTTTTGCAGAAGAAAAGTCGAAAAAAGCAATCCATGTAGCAATCGTTTTGGTTTTAGGATTCTATTTTTTCAGTGAAATAGTGGGAGTTCGCTTCTTACCAGCACTTGCTTGGTTGACAGTGCCGAATCCATGGGATACTCTCCTTATGACAGGAGCTAGTGGAGCTCTCATTCTTTGGCAATGGAAAGAAGAGCTTGGCAGAGCCTTCGTCTTTCCTATCGTCGCCTTTTTAGTGGTTGGATTCTTACATCGCTGGACCTTGGCACAAGGAGTTCAGAATCTTGGTATGACAGTTCTTCTGCCCACAGTGATCATCGTTTTTGGGCTGGTTATTTATTATTGGTTTACGATTCGTGCTTTGAAAAAAGACAAGCCGAAAAGTGAGAAATAGAAAGAAAAGGGGGGCTAGGACAAAAGTCCTAGCATCTCAATTGTCCTCAATTGTCTTTGGATTGTCGAGCAAGACGCAGTGGTTGAGTGGGCTCTACTACGCTGATTTCATCAGCTTTTACAGCCCTACTCAACTGTGCGGAGG
>JAGZZN010000040.1 GCA_018377375.1 Streptococcus parasanguinis | reverse complement strand
ACTGCGACCTTTTCCTGTCAATGGTGCTAAATCACGACCAAAACCACTATAGAGTTGCGGATTTTCAAGTTTATCAAGCATACTATAATCTGGCTCCCCATGACGGACAAAGATAATCTTCATCTTAGTGCCCTGTGCTTCCAAATCCACCAGTACGAACTCCGTCTGCTTCATCTCCATCTGCGATTAAAAATGGTGCAAAAACAGCTTGAACCACGCGTTCCCCAACTTCAAGGACGACTTCTTGGTCCGTAATATTTTTCATCTGAGCAAAGATATGGCCTTCATTTCCTGGATTGCCATAGTAGTCTCCATCAATAACACCCACAGAGTTAATCAAGACCAGGCCTTTTTTGCGAGGGTTAGAAGAACGGTCGTAGAGATAGAGCACCTCACCCGCTTGCATATAGGCCTTGACCCCAGTTGGAACGAGGACGATTTCTCCTGGTGCAATCACTGTGCGCTCGGCTACCTTCAAATCATAGCCAGCCGCATGGGCCGTCTCCCGTTTTGGCAGCAAGTCCTGATTGGTATAGCTTGATACAAGTTCAAATCCACGAATTTTTGTCATCATAATTCCTCTTTCATTCTAAAATGTTTCTATCTCTTCTATTATACCATCACTTTGCCCTAGCGTCTCCTCAATTCTACTATTCGTATTCTTTCAATAAAAACTTACTTTTCCGTCCTTCTTTTTTGTAAATCGGTTGGTATTTTCGTGGTTATTTTCTGAAAGAGAACAAAAGTTGATGAAATATCTTAAAAGTCCGTAATTCCTGCCTCATTTCATCAATTTTAGCTTGAAGCTACTCATTATTTTTGCTATAATTCCCTTTGTAGGGAATAATTTTAAAAGTAAAATATTTTACCCTATAAAATAATTTTATGGAGGTCGTGTCTCAGCACTCAATTCTTATTACCAACAGATAGGATTTGGACGTTCCTATCTTTAAGAGTAATCAGGCATTGATAACTAGGCACTAATTTTTTATGAAAAGGGAAGATAAGATGAAGAATAGAAATATTAAAATTTTCTCATTTGTCCTTTGTTTAGTCGCCATGCTTTTCGCTTTAGGTCTAAATCGCACTTCAGCAGAATCTCCTGGAGTGACCGTTAGCGGAAAATTGGTCGATACGATCAAAAATATCAAAGTTACCAATAATGAAGGTGGCAACCTTGATTGGGAATTACAACAATGGGCAACATTCCGAATTAACGCTGATTACGATTTGTCTGGAAAGAATGTTAAAGCAGGAGATTCAACTGTAGTTACAGTTCCAGATGCTTTAATGATTACTTCAGCTTCCTTTAAAATTCGTGATATCAATACAAATGAAATCATAGCGAATGCTGATGTAAACCCAGACAATAAATCCATTACAATTACCTATACAGATTATGTTGAAAAACACTCAGATACAAGTGGAAATTTCTTCTTCTATGCTCGTATAGATTTCAAAAAACACCCACAAAAAGGTGAAATTCCGATAGAAATCACCATTAACAAAGAAACAAAAGTTGGTGGTAAAGTATCATTTACTGGTATTGGCGATGGTAATCCTTATCTTTTAACAAAGACTAGTTGGGTTAATGAAGGTGATAAAAGAGAGGTCCAATACACTATTTCAGTCAATCGTACAAAACAAAACATCAAAGGTGTAACGATTGAGGACCACTTGCAATTTACAAATGCTTCTTACGTAAAAGATAGCATTAAGATTATTAAAGGTAAATTCTCATATGATACTGGTGAATGGGTATTCTCTGATAGAGTTGATGTAACAGACCAGCATAAGATTACAATTAGCGAAGATGGTCAATCATTTGTTATTGATTTAGGTGACATTACAGATCAAGATCAGTATCGTATTAATTATAAAGTTCGTTTAAATTATGATCCTGCCGACGGAGAAGTCTTGAAAAATGAAGCAACTCTTAAAGGTCTAGGTATTGAAAGTAAAAATGTAACTAATGCTGCTGCTGTTCAAATTGCTGGTGGTGCTGGTGTTGGTTATGTTTACTCAATCAATATCCATAAAGTAGATGATGCGAATCAACCACTTAAAGGTGCTAAGTTTAGAGTTGTTCGTCAAGCGAATAATCAAGTTATCGGTGAGTTTGAATCAGACGAAAATGGTAATATTGCTGTTGGAAAACTCTTAAAAGATAAATATATCTTAACTGAAATCGAAGCCCCTTCAGGTCATATCATCAAAGAAGCGGATACTGTGGTTAATGTTGAAGATTTTGGAGCAGACCATTCAGTAACCAAAACGATTGTGAATCCGAAGGAAGAAACAACTACAACCACTACAACGACCACTACGACAACTACGTCTACTACGACTCAAGAGCCAACAACCACTACGACGACGACTCAAGAGCCGACGACGACTACGACAACAACTGAGGAACCTACTCCTACTACCACTACAACAACTCCAGAGTCAACAACAACTTCAACGACAACTGAAGAACCTACAACAACGACGACTACGACTCAAGAGCCAACAACTACAACAACGACGACAGAAGGTCCAAAACCTACGCCGACAACCACTACAACTACAACTACAACGACGACTACAACTACGTCTGAAAAACCAGTGCCTACGCCGACTACGACAACCACTCCAGAGGGGCCAACAACGAATACGACCAAACCTGGTAATCCAGGTGATTCTGGCACCACAACTTCAAACGGAGGTCGCAAGACATTCCTGCCAAAAACAGGTGAAGCAGTCGCTACTGGTGTCATCTTGATCGGTGTTGCTATCCTATCAGGAGCCGTCATCTTGAAACGCAAGATTTCTAATAACTAATCGTTCGCATGTGCGGATCATATAAAAAAGAGGCTGGGACAAAAGTCCTAGCCTCTTAATTGTTTTTCGATTGTCGAGCAAGACGCAGTGGTTGAGTGGGCTCTACTACGCTGATTTCATCAGCTTTACAGCCCTACTCAACTGTGCGGAGGTGGGACGACGAAATCGAATTCTAACGAATTACCGATTTCTGTACCACTCTCTTTTTGTGTTGATAACTATTTTTGATTTCCTTAAATCCTATTGTTCTTCATCACTTCTACTTCTTCTCATTTGAATGACGAGGTAAGCAACGGAAACAATAGATAGCAAGGCACCCAGGATCACTCCTTTTTGTCTAAAGACGAATTCAACCTTATGATTTCCCTTTGAGATTGGGAACGATAAGAAGGCATTCCATGCTTTTTCGGTTTTGACAAACTTCCCATCCACTTTCACTTTCCAGCCATCGCTGTATGGAATGGAAGTCATCATATAGTTACTATCATCTGTGATAGACACATCACCAACAATATGGGTATTTGAAAACTTGGTTACTTGTAAACCTTGTTTCTTCCGGTTTTCTAATACCTGTTGAATCTGATCAACGTCGGCACGATAAACACCAGCATTGCTCATATCGATGTGATCTGTTCTAAATCTAAATTCAATAACGGTTTCTTGGTTTTCAGTTTGATCTGTCAACTGCCAAATTTGTCTTTGCGTGAAAATTTTAGCATTGAGCAACCATTTATTATTGAGTAAAACCGAGTAATCTTGGTTTTGGATCAAAGATACAGGAGTAAAGAAATAATAGGTGTAATTGGTACGTGGAGTGACCTTATAACGAATAATGGCATCTTTTGACGAATCCGCTCTCTTATAGATGGCTTCTCCCGTTTCCTTATTAACCTTTTCTTCGATCACATTTTCTGTCTCGATCGAGCTGAACGCCAAGGGTTTAAAGTACTCAACGGTATCATTATTGGCCTTTTGATGCCCCTCCATGGAGTTCAAAATGATATTCTGGTTAGCAAAGGCATTATTGGCACCAAATTGAATATTCCTTACCAGACTGTTAGTCCCGTATGCAAGTGGGAAGGAATTTGGATTCTTATAGACGACATAACGCTTGTCCTCATAGACCTTGTCTGTGAAATAGCGATGCAGATCAAAGCGGTCTGTAAACCGATAAAAGTACATCTTATCCGGATTGGCCTCAATCTCCTTAGGATCAAAATCCTTAGCACTCATAAAGTAACGAACACCATATAAAGCATCTGTCAAAGGTGTCCCGTTTGAATATTGGGTCGCCGCATTGACGCCAAGATCTCCCATGAAAGCAAAGTGATCCATGGTGCTACGTTCCAAACTTGAGCTAAAGGTACTTAGACCTGGATAGGACACCAAGGAAGGAACTGTTCTGGAATAGGCAAAATCTGTAGCAATTCGATAGAATTTTTGATCTGCATTTTCTTGGATATTGTCTGTCACGCGCTTGACCGAAACGGTCGCATCTGCAAACTTGTGCACATCATCATACCCAAATGTTACTTGGGACAAATAGGCATTATAGCCAAACTCGAAGATTGTGAGCACTGATACGACAATCATGGATAAACGTGAGATCTTAAAGTTTAGGATAAAGAGAATGCTCAAGTAGAGCATCGCTGTAATCCCCACTTGCGACAAGAGATAGCCTGTCTTTAACAAGACTGCAGCCAACACTAAGATGACCGCTGCTAGAGCCATTCGAATCATTTTTTCCAATTGGCTCTTCTGAGATTTTTCCCAATACGCATAGAAGATGAAGCAAGTCACCGCTGCTATTCCCAGAACACTTAGAATAGAGAACTTGGAGAGGAAACGGCTGATCGCTTGCGGTTGAGTCTTTGAGATAAAACTATACTGATGGAAATAGAGATAGACTACCGACAAGAGCAAGCCCAAACCGATGATGCAGTTGGTTCGTTTGGAAATAACGATCTTCTGCTTCATCGCTTGATAAGCAAGGACTAGCATAAAGAATGAAAACAGCCAAGAAAAACGGAAGAAGAAACCGGCTGGGTTTTGTCCCATATGCCATATCTTACTGACAAATTCATTGACAAAGGAAATCAGGAAAATGAGGGTAACAATCCCTGCAGCCCATTTTTTGGCTTTTCCAACTTTTTGCGATAGGAAATAAAAGATAAATCCAAGAAAGCCAAGCGCTCCAATATAAATATTGGGAAGGTTGGGACCCGCTGACCATCCTGATGTTGTATCAAAGCCACCAACAACCAACTTAGAAAGAATATCCAAAGGGTTAATTTGAAAGGCAAATGAGAAGGTCATGCCTCCGCCAACTTGCCCCTTACTTTCAATCAGGTTGAAAAATACTGGCAAGAGCAAGACTGAGGCTGTCGCAATCCCAATAATCGAATAGATCACTGCTTGCAACAAAGGGATACTAAAGTTTTTAATCTTTGCCTTTAGATCTCCCTCAATCAGCAATCTTGGTGATACATAGTAGCAGGCATACAGAGCGATGAAAATGGAGATCATATAGCCCATGTAAAACTGAAGCAAGACCGTTAATCCTAAAGCAAAAGCATAGCGATAAGGAGATTTCCCATCTAATAATTCTTCCAAATACACAATCACAATTGGCAGCATGATCATGGCATCATAGAAGATGACGTTCATTTGATAGGAAACCAACATCCCTGACAAGGCATAAGCCGTCGAGAATAATGGAACCAACCATTTTCTAGATTCTAATCCTTTGTAGCGCTTGATTAAAAGGAAAGCAAAGGATAGACCGATTGCCCCGTAGCGGAGCCAAATGGTTAAAAATACTGCTGCCCCAAAATATTTGAGGGGAGCTAGAATGTAGATGATGTTGAAGGGACTCATTAAATAGTAGCCGAGCACACCGATCATATCTCCACCAAGAGACTTGGTGAAAGAATAACTCAAACTAGATAGATCCCCCGTCAAGATGGCATTTTTTAGCAAGCCAAAGAAACTGATATATTGCTGTCCAAAGTCAACAGCCATCAGACTCTTACTCCCAAAAGGGTACATCCCTATAAAAGCCCACACAATGAGCATGATGGTCATTGGGAGCAGGGCACTTGCAGCATAGAGAACTTTCTTTGGATGCTTTTTCCAAAACTCTTGCCAACGCATGAACCAGATTAACATGTTTTCTCCTATCTTCTTTAGCCGATATGATTTTTCTTCGCTTGTTCGATATTGGTCTCTTCAATGATGAAATGAGGACGACGCTTCACCTCGTAATAGATCTTGCCAATATACTCTCCAAGAATCCCGATGAAGATGAGTTGAACTCCACTAAATAATATAATAGCCGCAATCGTTGTGAAATAACCACTCACATAATTCCCAGCAGCGAAGATATATTTCATCAACTCAAAAACTAGATATAAAAGAGCCAGCCCTAAACAGATAAAACCGAATTGAATACAAACACGGAGAGGACGATCGTTAAAAGAAATAATTCCTTGAATGGCATAATTCATAGATTTCTTAAAACCAAACTTGCTCTTTCCAGCCTTACGGGTTTCATTCTTATAAGGAATTACTTTCTCTTTGAAACCAATCCATTCATACAAACCTTTATTAAAACGATTGTACTCTGGCATTGACACAAAGGCTTCCATCGCTTTTCGGCTAAGCAGTCTTAATTCCGATTTCCCGTCTGTTAGGTGAACATCCATGGAGCGGTTTGACAAGAAGTAAAACAAACGTGCAAAGGAACTTCCTACAAAAGATTCCCCTTCACGAGTTCGTTGGCCACTAACAATATCATAGCCTTCATTATAAGCTTCTAAGAATAAGGGAATCAAGTATGGTGGATGCTGGAGATCCCCATCCATGACCATCACCGCATCCCCACTGGCATATTTAAAACCAGCCAAGATGCCACTCTCTCGTCCAAAATTTCGACTGAAACGGATATATTTGATGCGGTCGTTTTCTCTTGCAAATTCTTCAATCAACTCAAAGGTTTTGTCACTACTTCCATCATCGATATAGAGAATTTCATAATCAGAGAGCTCTTTTCCTAACATTTTCTCAAGCTGATTAGAAATTTCACGATGGGTTTGAGGAAGTACTAGCTCCTCATTCAAGAGGGTTATTAAGATTGATAATTTCATCCCTTTTTCTCCATAATACATTCCCAAAAAAGAGAGAGCTCATGCTCTCCCCTTATATAGAAACTCATTGCTTATTTAATAGACAATTTTCGTTTCAATACGACTGCACCTGCTAACACAAAGGCTCCTGAGAATACAAATCCAGTTGCTGCAACTTCACCTGTATTAGGAAGAAGCGCTTTACGCCCTCCTCCATTGTTTCCACCTTTTGGTCCTGGTTTTCCAGTCGTGGTCGTCGTTGTTGATTCTTCATTTCCTGGAGTCACCGGTTTCTCTGGAGTTGTTGTTGTTGTGGTGGTGGTGGTTGGTTCTGCAGTAGTCGTTGTTGTCGTCGTTGGCTCTACAGTAGTCGTAGTAGTCGTTGACTCTCCTGTTGTTGTGGTTGAAGTAGTCGTCGGCTCTTCTGTTGTTGTAGTTGTAGTAGTCGTCGGCTCTTCTGTTGTCGTAGTTGAAGTAGTCGTCGGCTCTTCTGTTGTTGTGGTTGTAGTAGTCGTCGGCTCTTCTGTTGTCGTAGTTGTAGTAGTCGTCGGCTCTTCTGTTGTTGTGGTTGTAGTAGTCGTCGGCTCTTCTGTTGTTGTAGTTGTAGTAGTCGTCGGCTCTTCTGTTGTTGTAGTGGTTGTTGTCGTTGGCTCTGCAGTAGTCGTCGTTGTCGTTGTTGTTGTTGGCTCTGCAGTAGTCGTCGTCGTTGTAGTTGGCTCTGCAGTTGTTGTTGTAGTTGTCGTTGGCTCTGCAGTTGTTGTCGTCGTTGTCGTCGGCTCCGCAGTTGTTGTCGTCGTTGTAGTTGGCTCTGCAGTTGTTGTTGTAGTTGTCGTTGGTTCTGCAGTTGTTGTCGTCGTTGTGGTTGGCTCTGCAGTTGTTGTCGTCGTTGTAGTTGGCTCTGCAGTTGTTGTTGTAGTTGTCGTTGGTTCTGCAGTAGTCGTTGTAGTTGTAGTGGTTGTAGTTGTCGTTGTTGTAGTGGTTGTCTTTTGGTCTACAATGGTTTTGTCGACTGGTTTATCTTTTGACTGAAATTCACTAGCTTCAACAACAGTATCCGCTGCCAAGTCATAACCTTCTGGAGCTGAAATTTCTTTGATGATATATTGGTCTCTCAAAAGGTTTTTGACAACAATCTCACCATCTTTATTTGTTTCAAACTCTCCAATCAGTTGATTGTTGGCTACACGAATGACTTGGAACTTAGCTCCTTTAAGAGACTTATTATTTTCGTCTACTTTATGGATCTTGATTCCAAAGTCGTAAGCTACTCCGGTTCCACCTGCAATTTGGATTTTGACAGCACTAGATGCATGGTTAATTTCAGAACCATTTCCAGAAATAGTCACATTATTTTCGATTTTTTCACCATCTACAGGTATGTAGCTCAAGTCTGCTGTATATTCAATCACAAAGTGATCATCTTTTGACAAGCTACCAAGGTTGACAGAAAACGAATTTCCTGAAACGTTAATGGCGTAATCATTGGTGACATCCGTTTTGTTCTCGAGCTTCCAGCCGTTGTCGTATTTAAAGGTCCCTTTATAAATTTTAAAGCTACCTTCTGTATAGGTGACCCCTGTAGATTTCAAGGTATCGGTAATCACTGCATTCGGAATAGCTTCCCCTGTTCGGTTAACAGAGATTCTAAAACCAATTTGCTTGTGTTCCTTGTTGACATCCCATCCTGATTTTGCGACGATATATTTTCCGCCTTGGCCCACTTCGCCGGCTTTTACCTTACCGGTGAATTTAGTTTTATTATTCACCTTCACAGTAACTGGAACATCACCCTCTTTGGGATGTTTTTGTCTGTCTATCATTGAGTAGAAGAAGAAAGAACCTGACACATCATTTTTTGTTTCCACAAATTTTGTAAAGGTTAAAACAATCTTACCGGTTTCTTTATCTACCACTGCATTGGCAATCACCTTACCAGTTTTCTTATCCTTAATTTCAAAATTAGTAGAATCAATGATTAAGGGATTTTCTAATACTAACTCAGAAGTATCTCCCTCTTTAACATCTTTTCCTTCCAATGCGAATGTTGCATTCACACGAAACCGATCATACAATCCAAGTGGCTCTGTTAATTCTCCCCCAGAGTCATTGCTCAAATTGATGACATTAATCACGTCTACTTTTTTAGACGTTTCTGCACTGACACTTTTCGTTAAAAGCGTAAAAGATACAAATAATAACGAAAACACTATTGATAGATAAATCGCTACCTTTTTCATTTTTTCTCCCTTTTCAGCCTGATTTTTTATAAATCAACGCATATAATATAGCAAAACATAGTGAAGAAGTCAAGGTTATTGAACAAAAAATCCATCTTTTGTAGATTTAAGGGCTATTTGGCTTGTAAATTTTTTCTAACTAAGTCTCCCTCTTTCAAACAATTATTTTTCCAGAATCAGCACATCTTTTGTAGATAAGTTGCTTTCTTTATACCCTGATTCTTTATAGAGTTTTAGAGTGGCTGTTTCAGAATAGCCATTTTTTTCCTCTTGCATTTCCCTTGGAACTACTACTATGTCAATCTTAGAATCAAGCTTTTTGTTATTATGGTAGAAAATATCATACAATTTTTCATGACTGCGAAGACTTGGCGTATAGCCACCTGCTGCTAAGACCGCTTTATCTTTAGGGATGGCCTGCAAGGTCTTTTCGAGCCCATCAAAATAGTCTTTGCGTGTTTGATAGTATTGGATTTCAAAATTCCAATTATGCGTGAAACTATATAGAATGGCGCTTGAAAAAATGATGGAAGAAGCTAATAGAGCCACCAATACATTATCTGATGCCAACTGGTTCTTGCTTAATTGATCGATAGACAATAAAGCCATCAAAAATAGAAGAGTAACCGAACCATAGCTATACTGAAAACCAATATCATATTGGTAAGGCCAATCCATCAACAAATTAATGAGAAAAAGAGGCAGCATCAGAAAATAGGTAGACCAACGTCGCTGAATCAGTGGTAAAAAGCTAAAAGGAAATAGGATCAAAAAGAGGTAACCAAGCCTTTTCGCTGTAAATAAACTTCCCAAAACATAAAGCGGATTTAGGACTACATTTTTCACAACCATCAAGAGGCCGTTTTCGCCACTCAATAATAGATTATTGTATCGAGAAACCATAGCTCCCTCGCCATATCTTGCTAAGAGGAACATGGCAAGTGCAAAATAAAGTATTGGCAAGGCAAACAGGCTGACATACAACCACTTTTTAAACTTAGCCTCGAAGGTAAAACGATGTTGAAAAGCAAAATAAAGTCCTAAGGACAGCACGTAGACAAAGGCATCCTCTTTCACAAAAAGGAGCAACAAGGTGAACAAGATAGTTCTTCCACGCCACTGAGAAATCAGGCTGTAGAACAACCAAAGTATCAATGGAGGCAAAAAACAATTTTCATGCAAATGGAATCCACCACTCGTTGTCATGACCGGAGTCACAAAAAAGAGGGCAAGCACGAGCGGCGTCATGACTTTTGGCAATTGTATTTTCTTTAGAATCAAACAAAGCGGGATAACTGCTGAAAATACAATCACTGTTTGAGCGATATCTAATGTTTCCACATAAGGAAATAGCATATAAAAGGGCAAGATCAAATAATAAATAGGAGAAATATGGACTCCGAAATGCGATAAGGCCCTATCTCTTTCAAGGGTGGTAACTTGTGAAAAATCATGTCTCATTCTCTCAAACATCTGCGAAAAAATTCCAATATCAAAGGAAGAAACCGCATTGGCTTTAATCTTATAATAGGCAACAATCGATAGATAGAGCACATAGAAAATACCACCGATTAGTGTCACCACTGTGAGTCTTCGAACCCAGGTTTCATTAACTTTAGCCAAAGAAACCTTGGAGAGAAGAAAACCGATCAGGACGGCAACGATAACGGCTACTAATACTGGCCAAATCAAAGTAGGCAACTTCGATTCAGAAATCGTAAACGTAAAGATTCCCAGTTCCTTATCTTGAAGATTGGCACTGGTTTGTAGCAACAATTTCGGAAAAGACAAGACATCTACCGCTAAGAAGATGTAAGCGATTTTTTCTTTTCCTAAATAAAAATATAGAAACAAGACCAGTGAGAGCAACACTAGGCCCAATGACATAAAGAGACTCGGACTTTTCAAAATAGAAATAAATAGGATACCTGCCACGAACCAGAGATTCAATTTTTGTATGCAGATATACTTCTTGCTCTCCGTCAAAAACCAAAGAATAGGATAACTAATGAACAAAGCAAGGACCGTATGGGTCCATCCTACTTTACCAAGTTCTAGAAATAATTCCTTTGTTGAAAAACTCAATAGATTGACCATCATGGCCACAAAATAAGAACCTAGAAGCAACCATAAATAGTTACGGTTCATTGTCTTAGCAAGTTTCATTTCTATCAATACCTCCCAATTGTAGTTCCTATTCTAGCACAAAACCCTTACTATTTCTAGATAGTAATAACCATACCAAAAGAGAGGCTGATACCAATTCAACCTCTCTTTTTCTTATAATTCCTGTAATAAATAACGGAAGAGTTCTAAATTCCCTTTTTCTTCATTGACCAAGTATTCTGGATGCCACTGCAAGCCCATAATCCGATGGCCGTCTACTGCTTCAATCGCTTCGATGGTGTGATCACGCGGATCAAAGGCGGTCGCACGGAAATTTGGTGCAAGATCCTTGATACTTTGACGGTGAACGGAATTGATCCGACTAGCCTGACCAAAGAGTTGCTCTACCACACTACCTTTTTTAGTCTCGATAGAATGGGAAGTCCCAAATGGAAGACCTTGCCAATGACCTTCGATCTCTTGGTTGAGTGTTCCTCCAAAAGCCACATTGATCAACTGAACCCCACGGCAGATTCCTAGAACCGGTTTGTTTTGGCGAACTGCTTCCTTCAGTAGGGCAAGCTCAAATTGATCGCGTTCGATATTGTAATCATCGCTTTCGATCGTTTTTTCTTCGCCATAGAGACTAGGATCGACATTTTGGCCTCCACTTAGGATCAACTTGTCAATCGTTTCAACATAGTCCTTAACTAAGGAAGGATCTCCCATCGGGATGACCATTGGAAGTCCACCTGCTTGACGGATCCCTTCCGCAAATTGACTAGACACGGAGGAATGAAGGTTTTTCCCTTCCGGGTCAACCGGACAGAGATTAGCGGATACTCCAACAATTGTTCTGCACATATTCATTCCTCCTTCATTTTAACTACTACTTATCTTACCACCCATTAGTGATAGTGTCTAATATGTATTTTTTAAAACCGTGATAGATTTTATTTATCACCCTCACCTTCCTCACAAAACAATTGATGATCATACAAGTTTTTTTACCTATATTATGTTAAAATAGAGAGGAAAATAGAATCGTCCTTCAAGGCACACATTCGGCCGTTTCGAAGGTGCAAGCGCTAGATTCCTAGCCTTGTTGAAAAAAAATAGACATAGAAATGGAAGATACAATGGAAAAACAAACCGTTGCAGTATTGGGTCCTGGTTCATGGGGAACAGCCCTTTCACAAGTCCTCAATGATAACGGCCATGAAGTCCGTCTCTGGGGAAATATCCAAGAACAAATCGATGAAATCAATACCGCTCATACCAATCAACGCTATTTCAAAGATATCGTTATTAGCGATCAAATTACCGCTACGACCGATCTGAAAGCTGCTTTAGACGGTGTGGATGCTATCCTTTTTGTCGTTCCTACAAAGGTGACCCGCCTGGTCGCTAAACAAGTCGCTGAAACACTGGATCACCCTGTTACAGTCATGCACGCTTCTAAAGGGCTAGAACCTGGTACACACGATCGGATTTCTCAAATCCTTGAAGAAGAAATTCCTGCTTCTCTTCGCAGCGAGGTAGTGGTCGTTTCTGGCCCGAGTCATGCAGAGGAGACCATCGTACGGGACATCACCCTTATTACAGCAGCCTCAAAAGATTTAGAAGCTGCACGCTATGTTCAAGAACTCTTTAGTAATCACTACTTCCGCCTCTATACCAATACAGATGTTATCGGAGTGGAAACTGCGGGAGCCTTGAAGAATATCATCGCGGTCGGAGCTGGAGCCCTGCACGGTCTTGGTTATGGTGACAATGCCAAAGCAGCCATCATCACGCGCGGTCTCGCTGAAATCACGCGCCTTGGCGTTAAGCTCGGAGCTAGCCCATTGACCTATAGCGGTTTGTCTGGGGTCGGTGACCTGATCGTTACCGGAACTTCTGTTCACTCTCGCAACTGGCGAGCTGGGGATGCTCTCGGACGTGGGGAAAAATTGGAAGATATCGAAGCCAACATGGGTATGATCATTGAAGGGATCTCTACGACCAAAGTCGCCCACGAGCTGGCCCAAGAACTGGATGTCTACATGCCGATTACACAAGCCATTTACCAAGTCATTTATGAAGGGAAAGATATCCGCGAAGCCATCCACCACATGATGAGCAATGAATTTAAAGAAGAAAATGAGTGGAAATAAGTCAACCACCCTAACATCAATCCTACCTTTTAGAAAGGAAACTATATGACTAAAGTTAGAAAAGCAGTCATTCCTGCGGCTGGTTTGGGGACGCGCTTCCTCCCAGCTACCAAAGCTTTGGCAAAGGAAATGTTGCCAATCGTTGACAAACCGACGATCCAATTCATCGTAGAAGAGGCTCTGAAATCTGGGATCGAGGAAATCCTTGTCGTAACAGGGAAGGCCAAACGTTCGATCGAAGACCATTTCGATTCTAACTTCGAATTGGAATACAATCTCGAGCAAAAAGGCAAGACTGACTTACTCAAGTTGGTCAATGATACAACAGCGATCAATCTTCATTTCATCCGCCAAAGTCACCCTCGAGGTTTAGGGGACGCTGTTCTTCAGGCAAAAGCCTTTGTTGGAAACGAGCCTTTTGTCGTTATGTTGGGAGATGACCTGATGGACATCACTAATGATGATGCCTTGCCATTGACCAAACAATTGATGAACGACTACGATGAAACCCATGCGTCCACTATCGCTGTGATGGAAGTCCCTCACGAAGAGGTTTCTTCTTATGGTGTGATCGCACCTCAAGGAGAAGGTATTAACGGTCTTTATAGCGTTGAAACTTTTGTCGAAAAACCAAACCCAGAGGACGCTCCAAGTGATCTCGCTATTATCGGACGCTACCTCTTGACTCCTGAAATCTTTGATATTCTTGCAAATCAAGAACCAGGTGCTGGCAATGAAATTCAATTGACAGATGCGATCGACACCCTCAATAAGACCCAACGAGTTTTTGCCCGTGAATTTAAAGGCCAACGCTACGATGTAGGTGATAAATTCGGCTTCATGAAAACATCGATTGATTATGCTTTGAAGCATCCACAGGTTAAAGAGGACCTCAAACAGTATATCATTGATCTTGGAAAACAATTAGAAGAATCTGAAAAAGCTGCAGACTAATCATTCACAAATCAAAGAATACAAAAAGACTGGCCATATCATGTAAGGACTTTGCTACCTCACAATGGTCAATCTTTTTTTCGTAAAAAAGAGGCTGGATAAAAATCCGGCCTCTTTTGTTTCATTGGACTTGGTCCAATTCACTTTTTAATTCTTATTGTTTAAGGATGAACATTGTAAGAATAATTGGTATTTGGGAAAGTTTCAACAGTTGCTTTCGCAAAAGATGAACCAAAACGATTGTTCTCATTGCCACCATTACCAGCTGAAACTGCTTCGGATGGATCTTGAGCTTTTGCTTCTGGTTTCACAAATGTTTCAACTTTAGTAGAAACATAAGATTCTTTATCTTTTGTAGCCGCATAACCGAAGCGGTTATTTGGATTGCCTTCTTCATTGACTTTTGTTTGAATTGGCTGAGTTTTTTCTGGCTGTACTGGTTTTTCAGGTTGAACTGGTTTTTCAGGTTCTACTGGTTTTTCAGGTTCTACTGGTTTCTCAGGTTGAACTGGTTTTTCAGGTTCTACTGGTTTCTCAGGTTGAACTGGTTTTTCAGGTTCTGGGTCTTTGTAATCATCTGGCTTAGAGGCACGATATGGATCATCTTTACGACCTAGCGAAATCAAATGTGCATGCATATCTGCTTCATAAGATTTGAAGTGTTCAAACAGTTTTTTAGATAGCGCAAGAGCATTTGCTGTAACTTCGTCTTCTACTGCTTTAGCAGCTTCCGGATTGTCTTTCAAAGCTTTATATTTTGCATCACTAGCTTCCTGTTCAATAATCAATTGTTTTTCGAGAGCTTTCCAGTGATCTTGAACTGTTTTACCAAAGACATCTTGGTTATTGATCGCCATGTTGTCAATGTGCCATACTGTCCAATACCATGAATTTGGATCATAAGTTGCTGTTTGAGGTTTGAAGGCTTCGTAAGTATCTTTTAGATTACCATAGAATGGAACATAAGGAGTGTTCCGAGATGGTCCCATACCAAGCCATAAAGTACCACCAAATGATTTTGGAAGGTTTGGATTAATTTGGTAAACATGGGCATCAATGACGTTTTCGTTTCCTAAAGCATACTTGTATTGGTCTTTACGAACAGCATCATTGCTACCGTTATCCCCTTGTTTCTTGACACCAATTTGATCGTCCGGTACGAAGCGACCATTTAAGTGTTCAAAGCGATTCCGTTGCATAGCAAAGGCATCTTCCAATGTAAATTTCTTGTTTGGATCTGTTGGTGAGCGGAAAAGTTCATATTCATCATCTTCATAAGTCACTTTTGATTTTGGATCCAAAAGAGTGATCCCTGCATAAGTCCGAGAACGGTCCCCTTCTGCATATTTTTCTGGTCCATAAGATTTAGCGATATGGAAGTTACCATCTTTGTCTGTCTTGTAGTTACCAGATTCTTTGGCTACTTTTTCAACATCTTTCGAAGCGATCACATTTTCCTTGTCATTCAAATCCACATGACCAAGGTAGTAGGTATTGGCAAAGACTGCATATTTATCTTCTGGAACTTTAACAGCTACATATTGGTGACCAGAAAGAATTTCCATGTACCAAGTTTCTTTTTGGTCCGCAATAACAACTGTATTCCCCTCAGCCGAACCTTTTTCTTCAATGACTTTCGCAAGTAATTCGATTCCTTCGCGAGCAGATTTTGCACGAGGTAAAATTACATCAAGCATGGCAGCTTCTGGGAGACCGTTTTCTGTCAATGGGTCAGTCTTCAAGACTTTTTTGTTTGGAATGGCTGTAACAGTTGAGGTCATAGAAACGCCGGCTTCGTTAAATCCATGTTCCCCAAAAGCACCGTTACTACCATCTCCACGAGCAGAGTCATAAGTCGCTGTGTATTTCATTTCACTAGCAGCATGTGGATAGGTAAAACCATTGGATTCGTCTTCCAGTTGATCCCCTTCCTTATAGTTCTTCGCATCAACAACCACAAAGTTTTTGTTGTGCTTTCCACCATTTGGATAGTAAGGGTAGTCTTCTGTCCGACCAAAGAGAGTGGTACCATCCTTGGTCAATTGGCGACCAATGATAAAACCACAACAGGCTTGAACAGCTTGAATCGGTAGGAGCAAAAGTGTCATCGCTACCAATGAGAGTTTTAACAACCATTTTTTCATGGCAAATCTCCTTTGTTTTTGCACTACTTTTGACAAAATAGCACTATTTTTGATTTTTATATCTCCAGTTTACACCTTTCTCAACTCTTTTGCAAGCGCTTTCTAATTTGCGTTTTTATACCTTTTTACCCATGATCTTCTTATCTATGAACCTACCAATAGAGGGTTCACGTGACTCCTGCAAGTATATTATGATAAATATATACAATTCTTTGCATTTCAAACAATTTTCTGTTAGTTTACGATTTCGCTACATTTTTTAGGAAAAAAAGAGAGTGGGACAGAAATCGGTAATTCGTTAGAATTCGATTTCGTCGTCCCACCTCCGCACAGTTGAGTAGGGCTGTAAAAGCTGATGAAATCA
>JAGZZN010000001.1 GCA_018377375.1 Streptococcus parasanguinis | reverse complement strand
GGTGGTGGTACCCAACAAACCGATATGGCGATTGCAGCAGAACACTTGCTCAAAACACGGAATAACTTGGAAAAAATCCTTGCGGAAAATTCAGGTCAATCCATTGAAAAAGTGCATGCTGATGCGGAGCGTGACAATTGGATGAGCGCGCAAGAAACACTTGAATATGGCTTTATTGATGAAATCATGGCCAATAATAAATTGGGCTAAACCATCCTATGGGAAGGTCCGTCAAGAGGCTGGGACAAAAGTCCTAGCCTCTCAATTGTTTTTGGATTGTCGAGCAAGACGCAGTGGTTGAGTGGGCTCTACTACGCTGATTTCATTAGCTTTTACAGCCCTACTCAACTGTGCGGAGGTGGGACGACGAAATCGAATTCTAACGAATTACTGATTTCTGTCCCACTCTCTTTTTTTGCTCTCATAAAAGAGTAGTTCTTTTTCTTGAAATTTGATATACTAGTAACAGAACGAGAGAGGGATTGATCATGTTTGAGAAACAAGAAAGAACAGGCTTGATTGTTAAATTGTATTACAATCGAGACGGGAAAAAATTACAATCTGTCGGAGATGTCTTGTACCATTCTAAGAAATGCCGTTATGTCCAATTGTATGTGGACAGTGACAAGGCCGATCAAGTCATGGAAGACTTAAAGAAAGAACGTTATGTCAAAAAGGTCTTGCCTTGCCATCTCAAAGATTTAGATACAGATTTTGTGGGGAGTTTGCAACGATTGGAGACCCCATCTGTGGTCACAGAAGTTTAGAAAACGCAATCATTTGATGGATTGCGCTTTTTTTATTGACAATTGTCAGATAATTCGGTATATTCTTAATGTATTTATTTTAAGATTCATTTAAGGAGATCATTACAAATGAAGAAAAAATTTGCTCTTTCATTTTTAACCATTGCAAGTGTCGCTCTTCTTGCTGCTTGTGGTGAAGTTTCTACTTCAGGTTCAAACACAACTGGTAACGAAATCGGCAAGGAACTAAAAGTCGGTTTTAACTTTGAAAAAACTGGTGAAGTAGCAGCCTACGGTAGCGCTGAACAAAAAGGTGCTCAATTGGCCGTTGATGAAATCAACGCTAAGGGTGGAGCTGACGGTAAGAAGATCGTTGTCACAGATAAAGATAACAAATCTGAAACAGCTGAAGCAGCTACAGTCACTACAAACCTTGTCACTCAATCAAAAGTGAACGCTCTTGTAGGACCTGCAACTTCAGGTGCTACTGCAGCAGCGGTTGCCAACGCTGGTAAAGCAGGTGTTCCATTGGTCACACCATCAGCAACTCAAGATGATTTGACAAAAGGTCAAGATTACCTCTTCCGTGCAACCTTTATCGATAGCTTCCAAGGAAAAATCATCGCTAAATACACAACTGATAACTTGAAAGCGAAGAAAGTCGTTCTCTACTACGATAACTCATCTGACTATGCGAAAGGGATTGCTGAAGCCTTCAAGAAATCTTACAAAGGTGAAATCGTAGCAACAGAAACGTTCCAATCTAAGGATACAGACTTCCAAGCTGCTCTTACAAAAATCAAAGATAAAGACTTCGATGCGATTGTTCTTCCAGGGTACTACACTGAAACTGGTAAGATCGTAAACCAAGCGCGTGGTATGGGAATCAAACAACCAATCATTGGTGGGGATGGATTTAGCGATGAGAAGTTCGTTGAACAAGCAACACCTGCTGCAGCTACTGATATCTACTACGTAGCTGGATTCTCTACTGAAGGTGAAATGACTGATAAAGCCAAGAAATTCGTAGAAGCATACAAAGCGAAATACAATGAAGAACCTTCAATGTTCGCAGCTTTGGCTTATGACTCAGTTTACATGGTTGCAGAAGCATCTAAAGGTGCTAAGAACTCTGTCGAATTGAAAGACAACCTTGCCAAGTTGAAAGACTTGGAAGGTGTGACTGGTACAATGTCAATCGACAAGAACCACAACCCGGTTAAATCAGCTCTTATGATTGGCTTGAAAGATGGTAAAGTCAAATCTGTTGAGTCTGTTAAACCATAATTATCATTTGTTGTTTGTACAAGAGGCTGGGAGAATAAAAATTCCTGGCCTCGCTCTTTATTGTTAGAAAGGATGGTTCAAATGCTCCAGCAATTAGTGAACGGTCTAATCTTGGGAAGTGTCTATGCACTTTTGGCCCTTGGTTATACCATGGTGTATGGAATTATCAAATTGATCAACTTTGCCCATGGGGATATCTACATGGTAGGTGCCTTTATGGGATATTTCTTATTGAACTCATTGAAGGTTAACTTCTTTGTAGCCTTGCTCCTAGCCATGGTTGGGACAGCTATTTTAGGGGTTGTAATTGAATACCTGGCTTATCGTCCGCTTCGTCATTCGACTCGGATTGCAGCCTTGATCACAGCCATCGGGGTTTCCTTCTTGCTCGAATATGGGATGGTCTTCTTCGTCGGTGCCAATACCCGTTCCTTCCCGCAAGTGATTAAAACGGTTCGTTACAACTTCGGTCCTATTTCAATCTCCAATATTCAGTTGATGATCTTGGGAGTGTCTGTTTTCTTGATGGTCGCTCTTCAATTTATTATTCAAAAGACAAAGATGGGGAAAGCCATGCGGGCTGTATCTGTCGATAGTGATGCCGCTCAATTGATGGGGATTAACGTCAACCGGACCATCAGCTTTACCTTTGCTTTGGGATCAGCCTTGGCAGGTGCTGGTGGTGTCTTGATTGGTTTGTATTACAACTCGATCGAGCCTTTGATGGGGATGACACCAGGGATCAAAGCCTTTGTCGCAGCCGTTCTTGGAGGAATCGGAATCATTCCAGGTGCTGCCCTAGGTGGATTTGTGATCGGTTTGTTGGAAACCTTCGCTACAGCGATCGGTCTTTCAGACTTCCGTGATGCCATTGTGTATGCCATCTTGATTGTGATCTTGCTCATCCGTCCAGCAGGTATCCTCGGTAAAAATGTGAAAGAGAAGGTGTAAGCCATGAAACAAAATTTAAAAGTGAATTTAGTCTGGCTTGGTCTTTTGGTCGCAGGTTTTGCCTTGATCCAAGTCTTGGTTGCAGCGGGTGTGCTCAACCTCTTCTATATCCAAATTTTAGAACAAATCGGAATTAATATTATCCTTGCAGTTGGCTTGAACCTCATTGTTGGTTTCTCAGGTCAATTCTCACTTGGGCATGCCGGATTTATGGCGATTGGTGCCTACTCTGCAGCTATTCTCGGTTCTAAATCACCAACCTATGGGGCTTTCTTTGGTGCGATGGTTTTAGGTGCTTTGATTGCTGGTGTCGTTGCCTTGATCGTTGGGGTTCCAACCCTTCGTTTGAAAGGGGACTACCTCGCTATTGCGACACTTGGGGTTTCTGAAATCATTCGGATCTTGATCGTCAATGGTGGTACTCTAACAAATGGTGCTGCTGGGATCCTTGGTTTGCCAGCCTTTACAACTTGGCAATTGGTTTACCTCTTTGTTGTCATTACAACGATCTTTACGATTAACTTCTTACGCAGTCCAATTGGACGCTCTACCCTTTCTGTTCGTGAAGATGAAATCGCAGCAGAATCTGTTGGGATCAATACGACCAAAGTCAAAGTCATCGCTTTTGTATTTGGTGCGATCACAGCGGCGATTGCTGGATCTCTCCAAGCTGGCTTTATCGGCTCTGTTGTTCCTAAAGATTACTCTTTCACCAATACCATTAATGTCTTGATCATTGTCGTATTTGGTGGTTTGGGATCAATGTCAGGAACAGTTGTGGCAGCCATCGTCTTGGGTATCTTGAATATGGTGCTTCAAGACTTCTCAAGTGTCCGTATGATCATTTACTCATTGGCTTTGATTCTCGTGATGATCTTCCGTCCAGGTGGTCTTCTTGGAACATGGGAATTCAGCTTGAAAAAACTACTCTCAAAAAAGGAGGCTAACTAATGGCACTTCTTGAAGTAAAAAATTTAACAAAAAACTTTGGTGGTTTGACAGCCGTTGGAGATGTGACCATGGAACTCAATGAAGGGGAATTGGTTGGTTTGATCGGACCCAACGGTGCCGGTAAAACAACCCTCTTCAACCTCCTAACAGGGGTATATGAACCAAGTGAAGGGACCATTACCTTAGATGGCCAGCTCCTAAATGGTAAAGCACCTTATAAAATCGCTGCAGGTGGTCTGGGACGTACTTTCCAAAATATTCGTCTCTTTAAAGATTTGAGCGTTTTGGACAATGTCTTGATTGCCTTTGCTAATCACCATAAACCACATGTCTTTGCGAGTCTTTTCCGCTTGCCAAGCTATTACAAGAATGAAGAAGCTTTGAAAGCAAAAGCCCTTGAATTGTTAGCGATTTTTGGTTTGGAAAAAGAAGCAGATACCTTGGCCAAAAACTTAGCTTACGGACAACAACGTCACTTGGAGATCGTTCGTGCCCTTGCTACAGAGCCAAAAATCCTCTTCTTGGATGAACCTGCTGCAGGGATGAACCCTCAAGAAACAGCAGAATTAACCCAACTGATCCGTCGCATTCAAAAAGAATTTAATATTACGATCATGTTGATCGAGCATGATATGAGTTTGGTTATGGAAGTAACAGAACGGATTTATGTATTGGAATATGGCCGCTTGATTGCCCATGGTACGCCAGATGAAATCAAGAACAACAAACGTGTAATCGAAGCCTATCTAGGAGGTGAAGCCTAATGTCTATGTTAAAAGTTGAAAATCTTTCTGTACACTATGGCATGATCCAGGCTGTCCGTGATGTCAGTTTCGAGGTAAATGAAGGGGAAGTTGTTTCTCTTATCGGTGCTAACGGTGCTGGGAAAACATCTATTCTTCGTACCATTTCCGGTTTGGTGCGTCCAAGTGCTGGGAAAATCGAGTTTTTAGGTCAGGAGATTCAAAAGGTTCCGGCTCAAAAGATTGTAGCAGCAGGACTCTCTCAAGTTCCAGAAGGCCGCCACGTCTTTCCAGGCTTAACTGTTATGGAAAACTTGGAGATGGGAGCTTTCTTGAAGAAAGATCGAGAAGAAAACCAAGCTAACTTGAAGAAAGTCTTTTCTCGTTTCCCACGTTTGGAAGAACGGAAGAACCAAGATGCAGCAACCCTATCTGGTGGGGAACAACAAATGCTAGCAATGGGTCGTGCACTTATGTCAACGCCAAAACTCTTGCTTCTGGATGAACCTTCTATGGGATTGGCTCCAATCTTTATCCAAGAAATCTTTGATATCATCCAAGATATCCAAAAACAAGGAACAACTGTTCTCTTGATCGAACAAAATGCCAACAAGGCTCTTGCCATCGCAGACCGCGGTTATGTTTTGGAAACAGGGAAAGTCGTTCTTACCGGAACAGGAAAAGAACTCTTAGCCTCAGAAGAAGTCCGCAAGGCCTACCTTGGTGGATAAGATTTATAAAGTATGTTAGAAAAGAAAGGTAGCTAAACCTTTCTTCGAATTGATGACAAAGAAAATTTAGAAACTTTCCTTAGGTGAGTGCGGACGTCAGCGAACTTCTACGAAGTTCCATGACTTAGTTTTGAGCCTAAGGTCTCAAAACTCCCGAGTGCTTGAAACAGTCTTGTTTCAAGCACTTTTCTCACGGCGGAAAGTTTCAATATACTCCCAAATGATTCAAAAAATAGCATAATTTCTATTATGAAGAATTATTAATCTTATATTATAGGAAAGATAGTTTTACAATATTCGAAAGAAAGGTCCTGAAGGCCTTTCTTTTTTCATTTTTACTGGCTGAGATTTTTTCTTAGTAAAATAATTTAAAATATATAATTTCCTTTATTAATTTGGTAAAATAAACGTAATTACTAATGACTGAAATGGATTATAAGTTATGCATATAGATCGAAAAATTCAATTGGGTGAATTATATAAGGAACTAAGAATTGCCAGAGGCTTAAAACAAAAGGATGTTGCTAGGAAAGGATTGAGCATAGCACAATTGTCTAAATTTGAAAATGGGCAAACGATGTTAAGTGCTGATAAATTATTAATAGCGATAGAATCAATCCACATGACTTTTGAAGAGTTTGGCCATAAATTAAATAATTATGAATTACCTAAAGATATTATTTTAGGTAAGAAGATATCCACTTTATTTTTGAAACAGGATATTAAAGGATTAGAGTATCTATTAACCGAAGTATTACAGAGTGAAGAGACGGATCGATATCAAAGAATTCAGTCATTCATTATTGAAAATGCGATACATTCATTAGATCAAAATTATGAAATAAATATAGAAGATAGAAAAGTATTGGTAGATTATCTATTTTCAATTGAATCTTGGACATGGTTTGAATTATATGTATTTGGAAATACAATGACTTTAATTTCAGATGAAGATCTATTATTTTTTGGGGATCAGCTTGCGGAAAGGACTAAAGATTATAATTTTCTTAAACACAATTTAAGTTCTTTAAAATTAACGTACATAAATTTAATTGGTGAATTAATTTTAAGAAAAATTGATACTCAAGTTCCATTGTTTATACTCGAGCTAGAAAAGCTTCTTTTCCCATATGATATGCTAGAAATCATGTTGTTAAAATTTTTAAAATTAGTAAATGGTTATTTAAAGTCAAAAATTTCTAAAAAGGAAATTAAACAGTTTATAGAGTCTCTTCGAGTTGTTGGTGATAGTCAACTGATTAATATTTTAGAGGTGAAATTGGACCAGTTTGGGATACATATAAATTAGGCAAAAGATTAGATGTATGAGATAGGATATTTCATATTTGAAACTCTGTTAAATATTTAAAATTTAGTAGTAAACTATATTTAGATATAACAATTAAATCCTTCGATATTTTGTTAATTCATATAGAAGAATAAAATAATTCTAATAATAAATATTTTTATTAGAATTTAAGTCATGTCTATTAAGTATCTACTAAGAAGGTATTGCAGATGAAAGTCTTTTTTAGAAATATTTTTTTTAGGAATCTGGTGTTGTCTAGTTTCTTCGATGATTTAGGATCAACTATTTATAATCTTGTTTTTGTGGTTTTTGCAGCAAGTATGGCGAATAGTAAATTGGCGGTTGGTGTAGCGAGTTTTATACAATATATTCCAACGATTTTTGCTCTTTTTATTGCAATGCAGGCTGACAAAACAAAGAATAAGAAATTGTGGTTGCTATTATTAGGATATATACAAGCAGTATTATTTATTATGGTTGCGTTCTTATCGAAAGAAAATTCATGGCTAGTTTTCTCAATTGTATGTTTCATTAACATCCTATCAGATTGTATTGCAGAGTACAGAAGAGGCCTAGTGTTACCTATGTTTCAGTCCCACATTCCCGAAGAAGAACTGATGGAAGCGTACTCTTTTGATCAAGTAATTAGTCAAATAACTTTGATTTCTGGTCAAACTTTGGGAGTTTGGTTACTAACGATTTCTCATAATAATTTCTTCTTTTTAGCTACAATAAATGCTATAAGTTTCTTATTATCATCGATGGTGTTGCTTAAAATTCAAAGACAATTGACACATCCAGAAGTTAATTATTCACCAGAAAATGGGTTTATCTCACAAATTAAGAACCTTTACAAAAATAGTAAAAGTATATTTAAATATCAAGAGAAAGTACGTTTTGGTCTAATGATTTTTTCAATTTTAGGATTAAATTCGCTAGGCGGTGCTATTTTAATAATGTACAATTTGAAATTTACAGAAATAACTCCCTTTGGTTTATCTTTTGCTCAGTCGGTGTTTTTACTTCAAACAATATTATTTGTTTCAGCCCTAATTGGTGGAATGACCCCTAATGATTATTTTTCTAAGCTTTCACTTATTAAAATACTTCAAATAGATAGTGGATTATTAATTTTAATAGGAATATGTGGTTGGATAAATGGTTTGGAAATTATTTCCTTTAGTGTGTTGGCATTTATGATGTATCTTAGTAGTAAGGTAAATCCCAAATTAAATAGTCTATTAATGGCAAAACTTCCACCGGAAATTCTTGCACAAACTAGTAGTTTTTTTAAGGTTATATCAGTATTATCAATGCCATTAGCAACTATTTTGTTTACAAGTTTATCCATTTGGAACTTTCAGTTTGCTTGGGGTGCATTCATATTATTATCTATTGTGGTATTTGTACTTTCCTTATTTTCTAATAAATCGGTTACTAGTGACTAAGACTAGTTTGCAAGATTTAAATGTTGAATAAAAAGGTACGTGTGTTTGATTTTTCTAAATTTTGAAAACAAGAGAAAACTGCTGAAAGCGTTTGAAATCATCTTTAAAATCAAGTATAATAAAACTAATAAAAACATAGGAGAACTTGTTATGGCTGTTAAAGATTTTATGACACGTAAAGTGGTTTACATTAGTCCAGATACGACAATTGCTCATGCGGCAGATTTGATGCGCGAACAAGGCTTACACCGTTTGCCGGTCATTGAAAATGATCAATTAGTTGGCTTGGTGACAGAAGGTACGATTGCAGAAGCAAGTCCATCTAAAGCAACCAGCTTGTCGATTTATGAGATGAACTATCTCTTGAACAAGACCAAGGTCAAAGATGTCATGCTTCGCGATGTCATTACCATCTCAAAATTTGCTAGCTTAGAAGATGCGACCTACCTCATGTATAAGAACAAGGTGGGAATTCTTCCAGTCGTGGACAATGACCAGGTATCCGGTGTCATCACTGACCGTGATATTTTCCGTGCCTTCCTTGAAGTGTCCGGTTATGGAGAAGAAGGAGTCCGTGTACGCTTTGTGACTGAAGATAAGGTTGGCGTTCTCGAGCAAATCATTCACTTGATTGTAGAAGAAGGGTATAACATCGCCAATACAGTCAATATCCCAACCAAAGACGATCGTGTCGTCATCGAAGTTCAAATTGATGGGGTGACAGATCTAGAAGGAATCCGTAGTAAATTTGAATCCAACGGTTTGAAAGTCGATGAAATCACTCGAACTAGCGCAAAAGCTATTTAATAAAAAATCAGGCTGGATGATCATCCAGTCTGATTTTTCTATTAACGAGTAATGGGTTGTTTTTCTCTATCTAAAGTGAAGCCTTCGCCGAGAATTTCATGGGCTTCGGAAATAGTGATAAAGGCGAATGGATCAATACGATTGATGATGTCTTTCATTTGTTTCATCTCATTCCGCGAAACGACACAGTAGACGATATCCAGGTCCTTACGGCTGTAATAGCCCATCCCACGGATAAAGGTAATCCCGCGACCCAGATCGTCAGATACCTTTTGGGCAATTTCTTCTGGTTTAGATGTAACGATGAGGAAGCCTTTTCCAGCGAAACCACCTTCTCCAATCAAGTCGATCACAAGGGTGTCAATCAGGATGAAGAAGAGAGTATACATGGCGGTACGGACATCTTGGAAGACTACGACAACAGTTGTCAGAACAATGGCATCTACAATCAACATGAGTTTTCCCATACTGAGGGAAGTGTATTTATTAAAGATGCGAGCGAGGATATCTGTTCCTCCAGTGGTTCCTCCAGCATTGAAGATGATCCCTAGCCCCAAACCAAGCACAACCCCTGAGGCAATACAGGCAAGCAGAATATCTCCTTTAAAGGCGTTAAAGATGAAGTGATGGTAGCGGTGGCTGAGGGGCATGGCTTCAAAAATAGCCATCCAAGCCGAAACCGAAAAGGTCCCCAGTAAGCTCAGATAAAGAGATTTCTTGCCCAGCAGCTTCCAAGCCAAAACGAAGAGAGGGATATTGATCAGCAAGTTCATGATGGATACAGGGATTTTGAAAAGATAATAGGTGATCAAGGTAATCCCTGTTGCTCCTCCTTCATAGAAGTGAAAGGGAATGACCAAAAAATAGATCCCAAATGAAAAAATGCCGGCCCCCAAAATGATAGCCAGAATATCTTTAAATTTAAACATGATAGGTTGTCTCCTAAAACTTTATAAGATCATTGTAACAAAAAAGTGAAAAAATGAAAATGACTTTGAAAAATTTTCTCTCCTAAAATACAAGATTTTTACCCTTATTTTTGGTAAAATAAAAAGAAGAAAAACAGAAAGAGGATACTATGGTAAACGGTACATTAATTTCATTTGAAGGTCCAGAAGGAGCGGGAAAATCATCGGTCCTAGAAGCCATTTTGCCTCTACTTGAAGAAAAAGGAATCCCTTTTATTACAACTCGTGAACCAGGTGGTGTCGACATTGCCGAAAAGATCCGCCAAGTCATTTTGGATCCAGACCATACTAGTATGGATGCCAAGACCGAGTTGTTGCTCTATATTGCTAGTCGCCGGCAGCATTTGGTGGAACGTGTCTTGCCAGCCCTTGCAAGTGGGAAGGTTGTCTTGATGGACCGCTTTATTGACAGCTCGGTGGCTTATCAAGGGTATGGTCGCGGTCTGAGTGTGGAAGACATCGAGTGGCTCAATCAATTCGCGACAGATGGTCTTAAGCCAGACCTAACCCTTTACTTTGATCTGGATGTCGAAGAAGGGCTCGCACGAATTGCGAAAAACCAAGAGCGGGAAGTCAATCGTTTGGATTTGGAAGGATTGGAGCTTCACCAAAAAGTCAGACAAGGTTATTTGGCCTTGTATGAAAAGGAACCAGAGCGCATCGTGAAAATCGATGCCAGTCAATCCTTTGAAGCAGTCTTTACGGATGTCTTAGCTGTTTTAGAAAAACGCTTGGGGACATTGAAATGAATCTAGAAGAGATCCAACAGCTCCAGCCAGAATTGGTGGAGCGCTTCACCCAGATCCTAGAACACAAACAGCTCAGTCATGCTTATCTTTTTACAGGTTCGTTTGCCAGTTTTGAGATGGCTCTCTTGCTAGCTCAAAGTCAGTTTTGTGAAGATTTGCAAGGAGTCTGGCCTTGTGGCAAATGTCGGTCCTGTCGCTTGATTGCTGAAGAAGAGTTCTCAGACGTAAAGATCGTGCGTCCAGTCAACCAGATCATTAAGACTGAGCGTATTCGCTCGTTGGTTCAAGACTTTTCTCAATCCGGGTTTGAAGGAAGTCGGCAAGTCTTTATCGTCCAAGATGCGGACAAGATGCACACCAATGCAGCGAATTCTCTCTTAAAGGTTATGGAAGAACCCCAGAGTGAGATCTATCTCTTCTTGTTGACATCCGATGAAAACTTGATTTTACCGACCATCAAAAGTCGGGCCCAGCAGGTCCATTTTCCCAAAAAGCAAGCCTACCTTACCGAACGTCTAGAAAAAGAAGGTTTGATTAAATCGCAGGCAAGTCTAGTAGCTCGATTTAGTTTTAGTCTTGAAGAGGCAGAGCAGCAAAAAAAGAATGCTACTTTTTTTGAGTTGGCGAAAGTTTGTAATCAGTTCATCGAACGTTGTCACTCCAATTTGAATAGCGCCTATTTGGAAGTGACCCGATTGGTGAGCTTAGCAGATGATAAGGTAAAACAAAGCCAGGCTTTTCGTTTGATGGAGTTGTCTTTAGAAGAGCAGTTGCGCTTGAGCAGATCCCAGCAGTTGCTGGAAAAATTGAGTCTTGCTCGCACCATGTGGAAGGCCAATGTTTCTTTTCAAAATGCTCTAGAATATATGGTTTTGAGCTTAGAAAGTTAAGGAGTCAGAATGAATAAAAAAGAATTATTTGATGCTTTAGACGGCTTTTCTCAGAATTTGTTGGTCACCTTGGCTGAAGTTGAAGCCATCAAGAAAAATTTGAAACAAGTCATCGAAGAAAATACAGCTCTTCGCTTAGAAAATGATAAATTGAGAGAGCGTTTGGGGGAAGTTGAGAAGACCGCATCCGCAAAGTCACAACACCATGGCCGTGAAAATTTGCAACGCATTTACAATGATGGTTTTCACATTTGCACCTATTCCTATGGTCAACGCCGTGAGAACGATGAAGAGTGTATGTTTTGTGACGAGTTGTTATTTAGGGAGTAAGCATGCAGATCCAACGAAGTTTTAAAGGGGAAAAGAAAACAGGGGTCCTTTACCTAGTCCCAACACCGATCGGCAATCGTGAAGATATGAGTTACCGCATGGTCCAGACCTTAAAGGATGTGGACTTGATCGCAGCTGAGGATACTAGAAATACAGGCCTCTTGCTCAAGCATTTTGAGATTGCGACACCCCAGACTAGCTTTCATGAGCACAATGCCATGGAGAAAATTCCAGATCTAATCGCCTATTTAGAATCCGGAAAGGATGTGGCACAAGTCTCAGATGCAGGACTCCCTAGTATTTCTGACCCTGGTCATGATTTGGTCAAGGCAGCGATTGAACGCGAGATTCCTGTCGTAGCTGTTCCTGGTCCTAGTGCAGGTATAACTGGTTTGATTGCCAGTGGCCTAGCCCCTCAACCTCATATTTTTTATGGATTTCTGCCTCGCAAAGAGGGGCAACAGAAAGCCTTTTTCCAAGAAAAAGTGGCCTATCCTGAGACTCAGATCTTTTATGAGTCTCCCCATCGAGTGAAGGCAACCTTAGAGAATATGTTGGCTGTCTATGGGGATCGTCCTGTCGTCCTGGTTCGTGAATTAACCAAAATCTACGAGGAATATACTCGCGGCAGTATTTCTGAGTTAGTCGCATTTCTTGAAGAAAATCCCCTCAAAGGGGAGTGTCTCTTGATCGTCGAAGGAGCCAAGGAAGAAGAGCTAGACCTAGAAGAGGTCGACTTGATCCAAGAGATCGATACCTTGGTCCAAGAGGGCATGAAGAAAAATCAAGCAATTAAACAGGTCGCCAAACAATACGGCCTGCAAAAGAGTGAGCTCTATGCTCGTTACCATCAAGAGTAGGAAAGGTTGGAAGCAGGATGGAAATTAGAATGGCTTATCCCAATGAGATTAAGCGAATTATGGAAATTATCCAAGATGCCAAGGAAAGCCTGGCTCAAAGACAGGTCGACCAGTGGCAGGATGGCTATCCAGATGAAGAGATCATTTTTGAGGATATTCTAGAAAGTCGTGGCTATGTCGCCGTTGAAGATCAGGAAGTCGTCGCTTATGCAGTTGTCTACAAGGGCAACGAAGCGGCTTACAATGAGATTTATGATGGTAAGTGGGAGCATGACAACTATATGTATGTCACTTTTCACCGGGTCGCTGTAGCCAAAGAAGCTGCTGGCAAAGGGGTTGCTCAGACCTTCCTTCAAGGTTTAATCGAAGGAGAAAAAGGGCCAGATTTCCGTTGCGATACCCACCCGGATAATCTGGTCATGCAACATTTGCTTGAAAAATTGGGCTACCATTATTGTGGAAAGGTCCCAATTGATGGCGTCCGTCTGGCTTATCAAAAGATCAAACGAAAAGCAGAAACCAGTTTGTTCCAAGTGGTCTCAGAAGAGGACCGCTGGGACCAAAGAGCAGAAGCGGCCTACAATGACACTCTATCTTAAACAATTTTATGAAAGCCCTATGGGGCTTCTTTCGATCATTGTCAGTGAAGAAGGCCTTGTAGAGCTTGATTTTTATGATCCGAAAGAGGAGGCGCCTGATCCCTATGGGGCGCTGGAGCAGATCCATCCCTACCATGAGAAGGTGAAGGAGTGGTTGGACCACTATTTTGCTGGGGATCCAATCGCTATCAGCTTTCCACTAGCACCGCAAGGAACAGCCTTTCAAGAGCGGGTGTGGCAGTTATTGCGAGAGATCCCATATGGTGAGACCAAAACCTATGGCCAGCTTGCCCAGGATCTTTCTTGTGGTTCAGCCCAAGCCGTGGGACAGGCTGTCGGACGCAATCCCTTGACGATCTTAGTCCCTTGCCACCGTGTGATGGGAAAAGATGGACAACTGACGGGCTATGCGTCTGGACTTGATCGCAAACGCTGGCTTTTAAAACACGAAGGAATTACCTGGAAGGAGAAATAAAATCGATGTATACATTTATTGAATACCCAAAATGTTCGACTTGTCGAAAAGCTAAGTCAGAATTGGACGGTCTTCAATGTGAGTTTCAGAGCCAAAATATTGTAACCGAAACACCGACTAGTCAAGAATTACAGGACTGGATGGCAGCATCTGGCCTACCAATCAAGTCTTTCTTTAATACCAGCGGGATGAAATACCGGGAACTCGGTTTGAAAGATAAGGTGGATCAACTGACGGTGAAAGAAGCGGCGGATCTCCTTGCTTCAGATGGTATGCTGATCAAGCGCCCCCTACTTGTTAAAGACGGAAAAGTGGTTCAAGTGGGCTACCGGAAACCATACGCAGACTTGGATTTGTAAATGAAAAGGGAGTTGGATTTTCTTCAGATCTATAATAAAATTATGCCAGAAGCTTTCCTTAGGTGAGTACGGACGTCAGCGAACTTCAAAGAAGTTCCATGACTTAGTTTTGAGCCTAAGGTCTCAAAACTCCCGAGTGCTAGAAACATTATTGTTTCTAGCACTTTTCTCACGGCGGAAAGTTTCGGTATATTCTTTATGAAATTCATAAGTTAGAACTTATTTTGATTTCTTGACAAAATCGCGTAACCTATCTTACTTATAATTTATTTATATATATTCTAAAGGGAGTTGGGCTCCCTTTTCATTTTGCAGTGAAGATGATATAATCATACGAGTGAAATCAATGAAAGAGAGTCAAGCATGAGTATTTTAGAAGTGAAAAATTTGAGTCACGGTTTTGGGGACCGGGCGATTTTTGAGGATGTGTCCTTCCGTTTGCTAAAGGGAGAGCACATTGGTCTTGTCGGGGCCAATGGTGAGGGGAAATCGACCTTCATGAGTATCGTGACAGGTAAAATGCAACCTGATGAAGGAAAGGTGGAGTGGTCTAAGTATGTGACGGCAGGTTACCTGGATCAGCATTCGGTCTTAGAAGAAGGACAAACAGTTCGCGATGTTTTACGGACCGCTTTTGATGAGTTGTTCACAGCTGAAGCTCGCATCAATGATCTCTATATGGCCATGGCGGAAGAGGGAGCCGATGTCGATGCTCTGATGGAAGAGGTTGGGGAACTTCAAGAGCGTCTAGAAAGTCGTGATTTTTATACCTTGGATGCCAAGATCGATGAAGTAGCGCGTGCTCTTGGGGTCATGGACTTTGGCATGGATACGGATGTGACCTCCTTGTCAGGTGGGCAACGGACCAAGGTCCTCTTGGCCAAACTCTTACTTGAGAAACCAGATATCCTTCTCTTGGACGAGCCAACCAACTACTTGGATGCAGAGCATATCGATTGGCTCAAACGCTACTTGCAGAATTATGAAAATGCCTTTGTCCTCATTTCCCATGATATTCCTTTCTTGAACGATGTGATCAATATCGTCTACCATGTGGAAAATCAGCAGTTAACCCGCTATTCAGGTGACTACTACCAATTCCTTGAAGTTTATGAAATGAAGAAATCGCAATTGGAAGCGGCTTATGAGCGCCAGCAAAAAGAGATTGCTGATTTGAAGGATTTCGTATCCCGCAATAAGGCGCGTGTGGCTACACGGAATATGGCCATGTCTCGTCAGAAGAAGCTGGACAAAATGGAACTCATTGAGTTGCAAAGTGAGAAACCAAAGCCCTCCTTTGAATTTAAAAATGCCCGGACTCCTGGTCGCTTTATCTTCCAGGCCAAGGATCTTCAGATTGGCTATGACCGTCCTTTGACCAAGCCTTTGAATCTAACATTTGAACGCAATCAAAAGGTAGCCATCATCGGGGCCAACGGGATCGGGAAAACCACTCTCTTGAAGAGCTTGTTAGGAATCATCCCACCAATCGCTGGAGAAGTCGAGCGTGGAGACTACCTAGAGCTTGGCTACTTTGAGCAAGAGGTCGAAGGGGGCAATCGTCAGACACCGCTAGAAGCAGTTTGGAATGCCTTTCCGGCTCTCAACCAAGCAGAAGTCCGTGCAGCCCTTGCTCGCTGTGGCTTGACCACCAAGCATATCGAGAGCCAAATCCAGGTGCTATCCGGTGGAGAACAAGCCAAGGTACGCTTCTGTCTCTTGATGAATCGTGAAAACAATGTCTTAGTACTAGACGAGCCGACCAACCACTTGGATGTGGATGCCAAAGATGAATTGAAACGGGCTTTGAAAGAGTACAAGGGATCGATCCTCATGGTTTGCCACGAGCCAGACTTCTATGAAGGCTGGATGGACCAAATCTGGGACTTTAATGAATTGACGTAAAGACAAAAAGAGAAACTTGTCTCGCTTTTTAGAATGAAGAAATTTTGTTGTTTACATAAGGCGGTACATCTAATTCAAAAAATCTAAATGATTTTATTTTTAAATTTAGTCAAGTAATGACCGAAACATTCCGCAGTGAGAAAAGTGCCTGAAACAGATTTGTTTCAGGCACACGGAATTATTGAGACCTTAGGCTCAATAATTAGTCATGGAACTTTGCAGAAGTTCGCTGACGTCCGTACTCACCTAAGGAAAGTTTCTAAGAAAAATTTACATTTGATAGAAAAAGAGAACCTTTTGGTTCTCTTTTCATTATTTCTTGAAATTGTAGTCTTTTAAGATCTCGATTTTCTCGATCTTGATGTCTGTTTTTGGTTTGTCCTTATCATCAGTTTCGGCAGATGCAATTTTGTCGACCACATCCATGCCATCGATCACTTGGCCAAAGACAGTGTAGTTGCCACCATCAAGGGTTGGATTTCCACCATTTTTATAAGCATCGATGATCTTAGCTGGGAAGCGGTCAGTTGGGAGTTTACTTGAAATATCATCCTTATTTTGGTTGATATAGAATTGACTACCATTGGTATTTGGACCAGAATTGGCCATGGCAAGGGCTCCACGAAGGTTGTAAAGGTATGGAGAATACTCATTCTCAAAACCAGTACCTGAATCTTTGGATTTGTCTTTGCCCTTCCAGATAGATTCGCCACCCGTACCGTCTCCTTTAGGATCCCCAGTTTGGATCATAAAGTTGTTAATGACACGGTGGAAAAGTAAGCCATTGTAGTAGCCTTCTTTTGCGTGGGTCAAGAAGTTTTCAACTGCAAGTGGGGCATATTTAGGGAAGAGCTTCACAGTGATATCGCCTTCAGTTGTTGTGATTTTAACCTCTGCTTCGTCTTCAGCCACATCAGTTGAGAGTTGAGGGAAGACGGCATTTTCATTGGTCATGGCATCGTTAAAATCTTTGCGCAGTTGTTCTAATTTCTTTTGTTCTTCTTCAATTTTCTTTTGATCTTTTTCACTAGAGCTAGAAGTTGCTGTCTGCTCTGTCTTTTCTTTGCTTGAGCTTGAAGAGTTAGCATCTGTTTTATTGGACGAACAAGCTGTTAAAGCCAAGCCGGAAAATAATAGTAGTGCGATTAATTTTTTCATATTCTTCCTTTCCAACATAGTTGTCTTTCTCTATTGTACCTTAATTTTACGATACTTTCAAATCTGGACGGGATTCTCTATTTTCTGAGGTTGTTTCAAGATTGATAACATTTGATAAATCACTAATTAAGAAGGAAGTTGCATATAGATAGATAATTCTGTATGATGGAAAGTGCTTTTAGAGTTGTGAAATAGATTTTTTATAGAGGAAGAATATCATAAATGAAACAACCATGTAAATTTTATATTTACTCGAGAAGTTCACTGTATTTTTTGATTTTTTTAGTAGTGTCGATGTTTATCGCCATCATCCAATTACTGATTGAAGATGATTTTTTTGAAAACCTAACAGCCTTATTGGCTGCTTGTTCTCTTCTAGTGACAGTTGGCTGGATTGCTTTTTCATCGATGGGAAGAATAGAGATTAGGAACTCAGAAATAGTGGTCGATCGCAATTTCAAGCGCTATCGCCTAGACCCATTAACCATTGTTGTCCGTTTGGGAGAAAAGAATACGTCTCGAGGGATCACCAATTATCCAATTTATGTGGAAGGAAATGTCATAGGCAATGGGACTTCTGATCGTTCAGTTACACTTAAATTCCTTAGTACCAAACGGAAAATTAAGGAATTACTGAAGTATTACCAAGAGCATCTTCAAGCCCAGGTAGAAGCAAATAAAGCTCTTGAGCAGGAGCCTACGGAAGTGGATTTTGAACAGATTGTGTTAGCGTCGAAGGATCGACAACAATTCCCTTTACGCGATTTGGTCGAATTCGGTGCAGATCAAGGGAACCTAGAAAAAACAGTATTTTATCATCCTAAAGAAAATAAGCTCTATGTCGGAAAAAGTGTTCCATTTCCCATTATCTTTACTCCAAGTGGCATCCTTTTCTATGGCATTTATCTGTTAACAGATCGAGTATCCTTTCATGGCATCATCCCACTAGTGCTATCGTTTGGATTGATGCTTGTCATCGCTATATGGCAATTGAAACGCAGAAGGCAGAAGTATACAGTGAATGTCATTCCTTACGATATACCTTAGCATTATTTTCAAGTACAAAAGTCAAATGGAATTAAAACCTATTTGCTGATTCTTGTTTTTGGACTCATCACCTTAGGATTATCCCTCTTTTATCTTACCTTCGGAAGCTTTCTGTTATTATTTATAAGTTTTTTGATGTGGTATTTCTTTGTTGTATTAACATTATGTGGCCAATTCAAAAAAACACACTATTTAAAAATTTTGGAAAAGAAATAGTTTCCTTAATTCTTTAGCATTCGTCATCCTCAAAGGGTGACTTCTTTTTTGAATAAATCACTAATTAAGAAGGAAGTTGCGTAGAGATGGAAAATTCGGTATGATGGGAGATAACACTAAAAAGGGAGTGACCTATGAGTTATAGCAAATTAAGAAAAAAATATATGATACTACTTTGGATTGGGATGATTAGTTTGGTTGTTGCCCATTTCTATTTATCTAGTCTGTATCCGGATCATCAAGACTTTTATTCGAATACCTTGCTAGTAGTGCTTGGTCTTATATTCCTTCTTTTTGTTTTGATGAATAGATGGTTTGGAAAAGAATGTCTTAAGATTTTAAATGCTTCCTCAGGGATCGATTTTTGGCATGAATGGGCACAATCGGGAAATAGTGCTAGATTTAGTATAAGCAAAAAAGCTGCTTGTCTTGCTAGTGTGGTATATTGCTACATGATTGGAGATTTCTCATCAGCGATCGATCGAATAGAGTTTTTACAAAATCAAAACATAGCTAGGACTGATCGTTCATCCCTCTTGGGAATTTTCATAAAATCTTCCCTTCTTTCAGGAAAAGGCATCAGTAAGGAAGAGATTCAGAAGAAGTTTTCATATATTTCCTTCAAGGATGAAGCGGAAAAAGATGAAGCCCTTCAGAAACAATTGGCTATCTATGACATTCTTGTCGACCAGCACCCCAATGACTATTTTGATCATGTGAGTGGTTCACAGGCTTTTCAACGTTTGGAAAATCGTTATTTTAAAGGATTAAATGCCCATTTAAAGGGAGATTTGGCGCTGGCTATTTCTTTATTTGAAGAGATTGCACAAGAAGATGAGCGGCTGTATTTTGTCCAGATGGCCAAGCAATGGTTAGCGAGTGAAGATCGCTCTTTATCTGATCTTATGCCAGATCCAAAGCAGGAGTCTGAGAGACTTGCGACTCTAATAGCTGATCTGCCTCTTCCTGAGGCGGAACTTCCTAAAAAGAAGGGGAAAAAGAAATGGAAATGGTTATTGTTGATTTTTCCGATTCTTTTTGTCGGAGCGATCATCATGAACTTGGTGGAGTCCAATCGGCCAATTAATGGGATCTATTATTTGTCGGTCGATAATATGGAGACAAAAACTGCCTCGCTTAATAAAGAATCCTGGATCAAGATTGATGGAGATCATGTGATAGTGAAGGAGAAGGGCGAGGAGAAGATGTATCCTTTTGATCGAGAAAATATCGAGTTGACCGTCGATGGGAAGCAATATGGTGGAATTTTACAATCGGGTTCTCTATCGCTTTTTGAGCAGTCTGACTCTTCACATGATATTCGCACTTATGTGAGCAAGAATAGCCCTATGTATGATGGATATGAAAAAGGAACGGTCAGAGTTGAAAAACATTAAAAAGTGTTAAAATGGAATAAGCTAAAAAGTATACCTAGAAGTCTGAGGAAAAAAATAAAAAATGGATTCAAGAAAATTGAAGAAATCAATCTTTAAGGCCAATTTTTATGAGAGCCGTCGTTTGCGTCACGATGGCTTTATCGATTATATGGTTCGAGAAGCGAATAGTCGCAAAATCTACACAAAGCCATTTAGTATTGCGAGGAAACTATTTTCATTTTTGGGGATATTATTCATGTTTGGATTTTCTGCATTAATGGAGTCGGAAATTCATCATCCTGATCCTGATACACCATTTGAAACCTGGGGGATCAATTTCTATCCACTTTGGCTGTTTTTCTTGTGCTCGTTTTTATGGTTTATCGCTTGTAAAATCAATCTATGGAAAAAGTATCCTGCCAATCTTTCGTATATTACAACTTTAAATGCGAATTTATATATTTTTTGGATGGTGCTAGCTTATAACTTATTTTTTATTAGTATTTTAGGGAAATTTCTCACAGTTATTGGGTTAATCTTATTCTATTTATTCACCCTCATAATTCTATTTTTTGTCATACGAGTTAGAATTGCGTCCATAAAAACTCGTCTTTATGGAGTGCAAGATAGCAGTATGACCATCAGACAGAGAAAGTTCATACATATTGTTACAATGGTAGGTAGCGGAATCGTAGCAGGATGGATGATTCTGAAACTTTTGTTTCCTAGGATTGGAGAAATTAGAACTGATTTTTGGGGGACATTATCTATTATTGGCATCTCTTTTGTTTTTAACGTCATCATGATAGGTGCATTTTTTGTATTGTTTTTGCCCCATTCACTGTATGGTTACTACCGAAATAAATATTCAGAAGAATATCGCGAGTTCGAAGGAAAGTCGCTGGAAGAATGGTATGGGAAAAAGTACTTGAACAAACACAAGGAGTTGTTGGAAGGTAAGAATGAAGAAATCAATCTTTAAAGCCAGTTTTGAAGAGAGTTTAAATTTATTAGACGATGGCATTTCAGGAAAATTTGCACAGGAAAATTATCAGGATGCTCTAAAAAAAGAAAAATATAGAGGGATCTTGAAGTCATATGTCTGGTTAGTATTTTTGACGGTCTTATTTATAATTGGTCCTAATTGGTTGATTGTTGCTGTAAATGATTATTTATTTTATCATGCTAATCCTAAGGATTTAACAGTACACTTGTCCGAAATTAATTTTCTTCCATACTGGGTATTTTGGATGGGGGTAGCAATATGGATTTTGCTGATTATATTAGGGAAGCAATTCAACCAACAGTTCATTTTGATCTATAGAGGTCAGTTTCATTTTATGGTCTCCTTTTTAATATGGCTTCTAATTGAGTTAAATCTTCTATTGTTGAATTTACTCTATGGTTTAGTTGGATATTTAGGATTATTTGCCATGGAAGGTTTGTTTCTCTTTACAATCATATACCTGATACGTGCTAAGTCTACCTCATTACTTAAATTATTATATGGTGGAACTGGAATAGAGAGCCCGATTGATAAAGTGTTTAATAAAGTATTTAAATTTATTGTCAAGTATGGTGGAATAGTTGTAGCACTCTGGATTATTTTTCGTACGATATTTTCAGATTCAATAGGAAATGCAGATAATTTGGTTGGAGGATTAGGTGTTTTATTTTTATTCCTAGTTTTCAATATACTGATCTCTGCATTTGAAATTTATTTCATGTTTCCCTATATGTTGCAGGGGTACTACAAATTAAAATATCATGAAGAATACCGAGAATGGGAAGGTAAGTCTGTAGAAGAATGGTATGGCAAAAAATACCTGAAAAAACACAAGGAGTTATTGGAGAATGAATAAGAATTTTAACGAGATGTCGTTTGATGAATTGAAATGTTACCGTAGAGAAGGTCTATGGAGATCTTTGGGCTTATTACTGGTCATTATTTTAGTGATTACGGGCATGGTCCTGATGGAAGTGAATCATGTTTCTCCGTCCAATCAGAATCGTTTTAGGGTGATTGGCTTGACAACGGTCATTGCGCTCTTTGGCTACCTGATGCCTCTGATGGCAGCTAATCGTGTCATGCGAGACCATCCGGATTGGGTCAAGAAATCAGGTTTCGGAGCAAAAATTCCCTTGCCTATGGCTTGGCATGTCAAAAGACTTTGCGTCCTTGGAGCGAGTCTATTGGTGATTGGAGTAGGATTTACCTCACTATATAAACCACAAGTCCAACAAACAAATGTACAAGATCAAATCGATATCATTCAAATGGATCATGACTTGGAAAGAGAGCAAAAATTCGACCAAGTTCTAGATACCATCACACCGGAGGATAAAAAATCTGAGTAAGAACCATTTTGGAATTTGAACATCATTGAATATCGTTCTAAACAGCTCTAAAGAACAGTACCCACTCGGTGCTGTTTTTTACTTTATACTGCAAAATTGAGGAAATGATTTTACTAGAGAACTGGCTTGGAAATGTGATATAATAAAGGTTATGGCAAACAATAATCAATCAAAAAAAACACGGTCGACGAGACGACTGTCCAAAGCAGAATTAGAAAGAAAAAAAGCGATTCATCGCATGATTGCGACCATTCTGATTAGTCTGGTTTTAGTCTTTGCAGCCTTGAAATTGGGGGCAGTAGGGGTCTTGGCCTACAACTTGATCCGACTGTTTGTTGGGAGTTTGGCTTACTTGGCTATTTTAGCGACCTTTTTCTACCTCTATGCTTTTAAATGGCTGGACAAACACGAAGGGGTGATTTCAGGATTCCTAAGCTTCTTTGCTGGGCTTCTCTTGATGTTTCAGGCCTTCTTTGTATCCTCCCTTCATTTAGACAATAATGGGATCAAGGTCACCTTTTCAAGAATCATGGCAGACCTGATTCATCTGCGAGTGGAGAGCTTTGCCGGTGGTGGTATGATCGGTGCCCTTCTTTATGCTCCGATTTCCTTCCTCTTTTCAAATATTGGCTCTTATTTTATTGGCCTTCTCTTTATTGGATTGGGGATCCTCTTGATGAGTCCATACTCCATCTATGATTTGTTTGAAAAGGGATCGGAAGCCTTCCACGCTTCTATGGAAAAACGCAAAGAACGTCGCGAGCAGAAATTCCTTGAAAAAGAAGCGAGAGCTGCTGAGGAAGCTGCTGCAGCTGAAAGAGAGCAAGAAGAAGCAAGTGCAGTTCTTCCATCTCCCCTTTCAATGGAAGGGCATCCTGTAGACCCTGAAACGGGAGAGGTGCTGGCGGAAGAGCCGTTCACAGAGACCTTCCCAGAAGCCGAAATTGTCGCACCAGCAACACCAGAGATCTACCTGCCAGATGAAGAATGGCCTGAAGAGCCTGAAGCATACGAAGAGCTTCCGGAAGCCGAAGAATTCGAGGACGATGGAGAAGAAGTTCAAGTGGATTTCACACCTAAGGAACTCCTCCAGTACAAGCTTCCAACCATTGATCTCTTCGCACCTGACAAGCCCAAAAATCAATCCAAAGAGAAAAACATCGTTCGTCAGAATATCCGCATTTTGGAAGAAACCTTTGCAAGCTTCAATATCAAGGCGACAGTGGAGCGGGCAGAGATCGGTCCTTCTGTCACCAAGTATGAAGTCAAGCCAGCTGTTGGTGTGCGGGTCAACCGCATCTCCAACCTAGCAGATGATTTGGCCTTGGCCCTAGCTGCCAAGGATGTGCGGATTGAAGCACCAATTCCAGGGAAGTCTCTGGTCGGGATTGAAGTGCCCAACTCAGAGATTGCGACCGTTTCCTTCCGTGAATTGTGGGAGCAGTCCAAAACAGATCCAGCTAAACTCCTTGAGATTCCTCTTGGGAAGGCTGTAGATGGTTCAGCTCGGACTTTTGATTTGGCTCGGATGCCCCACCTCTTGGTAGCGGGTTCGACCGGATCTGGTAAGTCAGTAGCGGTCAATGGGATTATTTCGAGTATCTTGATGAAGGCCCGTCCGGACGAAGTCAAGTTTATGATGGTCGATCCAAAGATGGTGGAGCTTTCAGTCTACAATGATATTCCTCACCTTTTGATCCCAGTTGTGACCAACCCACGAAAGGCCAGTCGAGCCCTGCAGAAGGTCGTTGATGAGATGGAAAATCGCTACGAGCTCTTCTCGAAAGTGGGTGCTCGCAATATTGCTGGCTTTAATGCCAAGGTGGCTGAGTACAATGCCCAGTCTGAGATGAAGCAAGTTCCCCTTCCATTGATTGTGGTCATTGTTGATGAGTTGGCAGACTTGATGATGGTCGCAAGTAAAGAAGTGGAAGATGCTATTATTCGCCTTGGACAAAAGGCGCGTGCAGCGGGGATCCACATGATCCTTGCGACTCAGCGGCCATCGGTTGACGTTATCTCAGGTTTGATCAAGGCCAATGTGCCTTCCCGTGTCGCTTTTGCGGTATCATCTGGGACCGACTCACGAACTATCTTGGATGAAAATGGGGCAGAGAAATTGCTCGGTCGTGGGGACATGCTCTTTAAACCGATTGATGAAAACCACCCGATTCGTCTGCAAGGCTCCTTTATCTCAGATGATGATGTGGAGCGGATTGTCAACTTTGTCAAGGAGCAGGCAGAAGCCGATTATGATGATGCCTTTGATCCAGGCGAAGTATCCGAATCGGACTTTGATGGAGGCATGGGTGGCTCTGATGAAGGCGATCCTCTCTTTGAAGATGCCAAGGCGCTCGTGGTTGAAACCCAAAAAGCCAGTGCGTCGATGATTCAGCGTCGCTTGTCAGTTGGCTTTAACCGAGCGACTCGCCTCATGGAAGAGTTGGAAGCAGCCGGTGTGATTGGACCTGCTGAAGGAACCAAGCCTCGGAAAGTATTGCAACAATCAGTCTAGGGGGAAGAGGGCACTTGCCCCACTCCCTTTTCTTTTTATAGAAAATAGAAAGTAGGACCAGATGAAGTTAGACATGATTCATCATATTGCCATCATTGGACGGGATCGCGATGCCATGCTGCATTTCTATGTGGACCAGTTGGGCTTTGCGATTGTCAGTGAATATGACCGTCCTGAACGCGGAGATATCTTGATCAATCTCCGTCAGGGGCAATTGACTTTGGAACTTTTTATCAAACCAACGGCTCCAGAACGACCTAAGATCCCCTTGCCCGAGCATGCTGGGCTTCGTCATCTGGCCTTTAAAGTGGAGGATGTGGAGGCGTATCTAGCTAGATTGGATCAGCTAGGTATTGAGAATACAGGCCTTCGCTATGATGACTTTGATGGTAAGAAAATGGCATTTTTCTTCGATCCAGAAGGATTGCCCTTGGAAATACATGAGTGAGGAAAGCAATGAATAAATTAGAAGGACTCAGTCAGGAAGAAGTAGCAAAAAAGATCCAAGAGGGCAAGCAAAATAAGGTCACAATCAAGACAGAAAAAAGCCTAGGACAGATCATTCGAGACAATGTCTTTACCTACTTTAATCTGATATTTTTGATTTTGGCTATTTTGCTGGTAGCCGTGAAATCTTGGAACAATCTCTTGTTTGTCCCGATTGTCGTGGTCAACTCCTTAGTTGGAATTGTGCAGGAAGTCCGCTCTAGACGGATCTTGCGTCAGATGCAATTTCTGCATATGAGCGAGGCGATCGCTCTTCGCGAAGGCAAAGAAATTGCCCTCCCTATCGATCAGCTGGTGGAGGGCGATCTAGTTCGCTTTCAAGCTGGAGACCAGATCTATGCGGATGGGGTCTTATTGGAGGGCGACTTAAAAGTCGATGAATCGCAATTGACCGGTGAAGCGGATGAGGTCAAAAAAGGAGCGCAAGATGCGCTCATGTCAGGTAGTTTTGTGATTGCTGGTCAAGGGGTAGCCCGCTTGGAAAAAGTTGGGAATGACTCTTATATCAACCAATTGAGCTTGGAAGCCAAGCAGGTCAAGTCCCATGAGGAGTCTGATATGGTTCATGCGGTTAACCGCATCGTAGGGATTATTGGTCTCCTGATCATTCCTCTAGGTTCCCTCCTTTTTCTTCGTAGCTATATCAGCCTAGGCGATAGTCTCAAGCTCAGTGTGACTTCAACAGTCGGAGCCTTGATCGGGATGATTCCAGAAGGTTTGTATCTCTTGATGACCTTGGCGCTGGCTCTTGGTGCTGTCAGATTGGCCAAGGAAAAGGTTCTGCTCAATAGCATGAAGGGGATTGAGACCCTATCGCGCGTGGATGTCCTTTGTGTCGATAAGACAGGGACCATTACAGAGCCTGGTATGGAAGTGACAGAGATTCGTCCGGCAAAAGACGCTCAAGACTTGGAAACTCTAGCTCAGTATGTAGAAGCTAGTATGGATCAAAACGATACCATGGATGCGATCCGAAAATTCCACAAGACATCAGTCAGCCAGCCTTGGAAAGCTCTTGAAATACTGCCCTTTACGTCCAAGAAAAAGTATGGGGCCATTGCCTTTGAATCGGGGATCTATGTATTAGGCGCACCAGAATTTGTTTTACGAGAAAGCTTCTCTGAGCTTGAAAAAGAGATCGCCCCAGCTACGCAGGCAGGTAATCGGGTCTTGGCCTTTGGAAAATATAGGGGAGAAGACCTTAGAGAGACGTTAGAGGCTCCTGTAGATTTGGTGGCCTGGATCATTCTCTCCAATCCTTTGAGAAAAAATGCCAAAGAAACCTTTGCCTACTTCAAAGAACAAGGAGTGACCATTAAGGTCATTTCAGGGGACAACCCTGCTACCGTCTCAGCTATTGCACAAAAAGCAGGCATTGAAGGAGCAGAAGATCTGATCGATGCCAGAACCTTGCGGACGGAAGAAGACTTGCACCAAGCGGCGAGCCAGTATACGGTCTTTGGTCGGGTGACACCAGAGCAAAAGAAAAGCCTTGTAGAAGGCTTGCAGGCAAAAGGACACAAGGTCGCTATGACCGGAGATGGTGTCAACGATATTTTAGCCTTAAAAACAGCGGATTGTAGTATTGCGATGGAATCTGGAAATGATGCGACCAAAAAGATGGCGCAAGTGGTCTTACTGGATTCTGACTTTGGAAAGATGCCGTCTATCGTGGCAGAAGGTCGCCGGGTGGTCAATAACATTCAGCGATCAGCTAGTCTCTTTTTGATCAAGAATATCTTCTCCATTTTGTTGGCCATCTCAGTGACGCTCTTAGCCTTTACCTATCCCATCATGCCGTCGCAGATGTCCTTGATCAGTGGCTTTACGATTGGGATTCCAGGATTCTTCTTGGCGCTTGAGCCTAACAGTGAGCGTATCAAGGGACGCTTTATCGAAACGGTCTTTAAACATGCCTTGCCTGCAGCCTTGACGGATTTTATACTGATCTTTAGTCTGGTTTTATTCTCTTCAGCATTTGGTATGAAATCAGAAGAGCTCTCGAGTGCAGCCATCTGCTTGATGGCTTTCGTCGGTTTTGCCATCATCTATCAAGAATCCCAGCCTCTCAATCACTACAAGAGACTGGTTCTTCTAGGAAATATCCTGGCTTTTATGGTATCAAGTAGTATCCTAGGAAAATTCTTTAACATGAGCCCCTTGAGGCTTCAAACGCTGCTGATCTGCGCCATCATGGCAGTTCTAGCTCTCGTCTTGATTCAAGTTTTCAAGAAGTTGGTAGGCTGGTTCTTTCATCGGAAGAAATAAAAGAAAATAGCAAAACAGATAAAATAGTTTCGATTGGAAGACGATATTTTTACGGTTCAGTTAGTTCTAGAAAATAGGCATCCCACTCTTGTGCTTCAGCTTTTGAAAGTAACAATGAAACCGAATGGATCACATCATTATGGAGAGATCTCCCTTGCTTTGGATCTTCCCAAATACTTTGATAGATGGCCTTTAATTCTAGTAAGTATAATTTTTGAAATGCAAAATAGTTAGGGAAATGTTTTTCGAATAGAAGTGTTAGCAGTTGTTTGCTAGCACTTTTTTCTTTTCTACTGATTAAGACAGATACTAAATTTAAAATCGTATCGATTTTGATTCGATCTAGATTGTTCTTAAGTTTGTCCGGTGTATTTTCCAAAATTGTATCCGTAAAGAGAACAATAGCCTCAGTTGTGAAATAGGAGACCACACTTCCCATTAACCCAATATCAAGATTGGTCCAATAATCTAATGAAAAAAAGTAATCCGTCAGTTCATTTATTGCCTGCTGTGAAACGGTTTTGTGCTGTTTTTCTGCAATGATAATCTCTAAAACGAGGGAGAGGATGTGGTAAATGTATTGATGCTTTGAGATCGCTAATTCTTGCAAATCATTTTTTATTTGAAGAAGTGATGGCCAATCCGAGTTTTCCATTGCCTCATCCATTCGTTTTTTCAAGGTTAAAAACTCAGCACTATGGAAATCACTCCAATCAAAGATCTCATTAATCTCCACAATCATGTACCCCAATAATTGAAGCAATATATCATTGGATAGATTGGTTTTCCCATTTTCAAAATCAGAAATACTCGAAGCAGAACCAGCGATATTCCCAAGTTCTCTTAAGGAGATTTTTCTTTGTTTTCGAATTAATTTAAATTTTTCTCTAATGTCCATTTGTTCGGATTTCCGTAATTTTTCATATACTATTTTTTTATATTATATACTATATCTATAAAAAGGGAAAGGAGAAAAATAAGATGCAAGTCATTCTAAAAAGTTTATCTAAATGGAAATTGATGTTGTATGTTCTATTTGCTGTTTTGTACTCACTTCAAGGGCTTTTGTTATCGCTTATTATTCAGTTTGCAGGCGAGATCAACCCACGAGATAAAGGAGCTTTACTCGTCTTTGGTATAGGAGGAATTGCTCTATTTGTATTGATCTATGCATGTATGTATATCGATAATCTTCTAGTTCGATCGATCATCAAAGAATTTAATATATTGATCTCGGAGAGAACGTTAACCTACTTTCATCAAAAAAAATTAGAGTATACAGAGGCAGAGTTAAACTCATTTTTAACACAGGATATTCCGATGTTTTGGCAAGAATTTTTGACTCCTATGCTCATTTATCCAGTATTTGGCTTATCCATTCTAGCATCTATAGTCTATCTCATCATGCAGAACTTTTTTATTGGTTGTCTCTTTACAATAGGTGGTTTCTTGATGATCATTCCTCAGTTTGTATTTAACAAACTCCTACAAAATCGTGGGGAAGAGCTAAGTAAGGCAAGAAAGAAAAGTTTATCAAGTATCACCGATTTCAGCAAAGGAATTCAAACCATCCAAAGCAATCAAGCGGGAACTGAATTTTCTCAACATGTTCTGAAAGAAATTAGTGAAACGGAGCATCAACAATATACCTACTATACGACTCACAATTTAGTCATGTTTTGGACAGGTCCCTTAAAAGGAATAGGACTGATTGCCCCCTTGTTAACGGGTTTATTGCTTCTTCCTTCTACGGCCCTGTCTCTGACAACACTCATCGCCATGATGACGGCTTCTATGAATTTAATCTCCCCTTTGCAACAATTATTAGAAATGACATCTAATTTGCAAGGATCAACGGTTGTCAAAAAGAAAGTTGTGTCGATTTTGAAAATGCCTGAAGTGAATGAGACGACAACCATTTTAGAACCTTTGACAGAAAAGCTCAGTATTCAGATCGATGATTTAACGAAGACATTTGGAGATCATTTGATCTTTAGAAATACAAACCTAACAATTGCTGCTTGTCAGAAAGTACTTCTCACGGGTGCCAGTGGCAGTGGTAAAACTTCCCTGTTTCACTTATTATGTGGAGAAGATAAGAAATATAGTGGAAGTATTGAATTGATAGATAGAAAAGGAAAATCTTGTTATCCTTCTTACGACAGGGTCAATCTCATTCATCAAAAACCTTATCTATTTAAAGGGACTGTAAAAGAAAATTTGACTCTATTTCAGGAGTTTTCAGACGACCAACTTCAAAAAGCTTTAGAATCTGTTCATCTTTGGGACGAATTAGCTGGTGATTTAGAGTATCAAATAGATCCACAGAATTTATCTGGAGGACAAATGATGAAATTAGAAATTGCACGGTGTATTCTCCGACCAAAACCCATTTTATTAGCCGATGAGGTGACAGCAGCATTGGATGAAACAAATGCAAGAGAGATTCGAAAAATATTGTCTCAACAAAAGTGTACCTTGATAGAAATAGCTCATAAATACCAGAAAGAAGATTACGATTCTATTTATCAGATTGTCGATCATAAAATTGTAAAAATGAATCATTAACAATGGTAAAGACTTCCTAGTTCATTCAAATCGTCGTAGTTGGTCAAAAAAAGATACCACCTCGAAATGAAGCAAGATGGTATCTTTTTCAGTATTAAATAAACAAACTAGCTGTTAAGATCAGATAGAGTAAGAAGGTGACTAGAAATCCAGCACGCCAGAAGTATTTGATAAATCTAGGGTAATAAAAACACTTTTTCTTTTTTAAGAAATAAATCGTTAGCCCCAAAGCTAAAAGCGAAAGGCTTAAAGCTAGCAGCGGTAAGAGGCTGTGATAAAAGACGCTGTCTGAGATCAGGTAGTACTCTAGGGCAAATAAAGGAAAGGCAATATCGGTCGATCGCCATCCTCTTTTTTGAAGCTTAAAGAGGTGAACAATGATGCCACTCAGAATCAGCGTTAAAAAAATAAATAATACAGAAGCAACTTTGATTAACATAGCTTCATTCTATCATAAAACGAAAAAAAAGTTTACTATATTTTAATTTTTTCTTGCAAAAAAAGAGAAATCGTGTATAATAGAGAGGTATGCACAAAGCATACTTGTGGGAGGTAAAAATCTGTAATTACCGCCAAAACCACAAAGGAGGATTTAAGAAATGGCTAAAAAAGTCGAAAAACTTGTAAAATTGCAAATCCCTGCTGGTAAAGCTACTCCAGCTCCACCGGTTGGTCCAGCGCTTGGTCAAGCAGGTATCAACATCATGGGATTCACTAAAGAGTTTAACGCTCGTACAGCTGATCAAGCTGGTATGATCATCCCAGTTGTAATCACTGTTTATGAAGACAAATCATTCGATTTCGTTACAAAAACACCACCAGCTGCTGTTCTTTTGAAAAAAGCTGCAGGTGTTGAAAAAGGTTCAGGTACACCGAACAAAACGAAAGTTGCAACTGTAACTCGTGCACAAGTACAACAAATCGCTGAAACTAAGATGCCAGATTTGAACGCTGCAAACATTGAGTCTGCAATGCGTATGATCGAAGGTACTGCTCGTTCTATGGGATTCACTGTTACTGACTAATTGTAACAATCCTATTTGCCCGCAATACACTTGATCAAATGACGAGTGACGTGGGAGATGAAAATCGATATGACCACATTACAAGGAGAAAGATAAAATGGCTAAAAAAAGCAAACAACTTCGTGCTGCTCTTGAAAAAATCGACAGCACAAAAGTCTACAGCGTAGAAGAAGCTGTAGCTCTTGCAAAAGAAACTAACTTTGCAAAATTTGACGCAACTGTAGAAGTTGCTTACAACTTGAACATCGACGTGAAAAAAGCTGACCAACAAATCCGTGGTGCAATGGTATTGCCAAACGGAACTGGTAAAACAGCTCGCGTTCTTGTATTTGCACGTGGTGCAAAAGCTGAAGAAGCAAAAGCTGCTGGTGCAGACTTCGTAGGTGAAGATGACCTTGTTGCGAAAATCAACGATGGTTGGTTGGACTTCGACGTAGTTATCGCTACACCTGACATGATGGCTCTTGTTGGACGTCTTGGACGTGTCCTTGGACCTCGTAACTTGATGCCAAACCCTAAAACTGGTACAGTAACAATGGATGTTGCGAAAGCAGTTGAAGAGTCTAAAGGTGGTAAAATCACTTACCGTGCTGATAAAGCAGGTATCGTTCAAGCGATCATCGGTAAAGTTTCATTCGATGATACTAAATTGGTTGAAAACTTTAAAGCTTTCAACGACACAATCCAAAAAGCAAAACCAGCTACAGCTAAAGGTACTTACGTAACTAGCTTGACTTTGACTACAACTCAAGGTCCTGGTATCAAAGTGGACGTTAACTCACTTTAATTGAAATGAAAAGCTGCCTTTGGGTAGCTTTTTTTGTACGCCATTTTTATTTGCTACAGTTGGTAAAACCAATCGGATGGAAAAAAGAAAATTTTGATGGATATGACTATATAAAAAACGTAATTTATGGTAAAATAATACAGATCAAAAAAGGAGATAGAAAATGGTAGAACCTAAGTATAAACGTATCTTAATCAAGCTATCTGGTGAAGCCCTTGCTGGCGAACGTGGTGTCGGAATCGATATCAAAACTGTCCAAAAAATGGCCCAAGAAATCAAGGAAGTTCACGAACTTGGAATTGAAATTGCCTTGGTTATCGGTGGTGGAAACCTTTGGCGTGGAGAACCTGCTGCTGAAGCGGGGATGGATCGTGTCCAAGCAGACTACACAGGCATGCTCGGTACTGTCATGAACGCCCTTGTGATGGCTGATTCGCTTCAACAAGTTGGCGTGGATACCCGTGTTCAAACAGCGATTGCCATGCAACAAGTTGCAGAACCTTATATCCGTGGTCGTGCCCTTCGTCACCTTGAAAAAGATCGGATCGTGATCTTTGGTGCAGGGATCGGTTCTCCATACTTCTCAACAGATACGACTGCAGCCCTTCGTGCAGCTGAGATTGAAGCAGATGCCATCCTCATGGCCAAAAATGGGGTGGATGGTGTTTACAATGCTGATCCGAAAAAAGATGCTTCAGCTGTGAAATTTGAGGAATTGACTCACCGCGATGTGATCAATAAAGGTCTTCGCATCATGGACTCAACAGCCTCTACTCTCTCCATGGACAACGACATTGACTTGGTTGTCTTTAATATGAATGAACCAGGCAATATCAAACGCGTTGTCTTTGGTGAAAATATTGGTACAACCGTATCGAATAACGTAGAAAAATAATAGAAAATAGAGGAAGATTATGGCAAACCCAATCGTAGAAAAAGCAAAAGAAAGAATGACCCAGTCTCACCAAAGTTTGGGACGTGAATTTGGTAGCATCCGTGCTGGACGTGCAAATGCAAGTCTTTTGGATCGTATTTTCGTAGAATACTACGGAGTAGAGACACCATTGAACCAATTGGCATCTATCACTATTCCAGAAGCGCGTGTCTTGTTGATCACACCATTTGATAAATCATCTTTGAAAGACATCGAGCACAGCATCAATGCTTCTGACCTTGGTATCACTCCAGCCAACGATGGATCTGTTATCCGCTTGGTTATCCCAGCTTTGACAGAAGAAACTCGTCGTGACTTGGCAAAAGAAGTGAAAAAAGTGGGTGAAAATGCTAAAGTAGCGATCCGTAACATCCGTCGTGATGCTATGGATGAAGCGAAGAAACAAGAAAAAGCAAAAGAAATCACAGAAGATGAATTGAAAGGTCTTGAAAAAGAGATTCAAAAAGTTACGGATGACGCTGTTAAGCATGTAGATGAAATGACAGCTCACAAAGAAAAAGAATTGATGGAAGTTTAATCTATCCCAACCATTACAGGAAAGAAAGACTCAGTTGGCACTGCTGGCTGGGTTTTATTTCCATTATTCTTGTGAAGAGGCAAGAGGAAAGAAGGAAACATGAATACGAATCTAGCAAGCTACATCATGGGAATGGTCATTGATGAAAATGATCACTTCTATTTTGTTCAAAAAGATGGCCAGACATACGCGCTTGATAAAGCAGAAGGCCCACACCAAGTCGGAGAAAGTGTCAAGGGCTTTGCCTATACAGATATGAAGCAAAAACTACGACTCACGACACTTGAAGTCACTGCAACTCAAGAAAGCTTTGGCTGGGGAACGGTCACGGAAGTGCGCAAGGATTTGGGAGTCTTCGTGGATACAGGGCTTCCAGATAAGCAGATTGTTGTCTCACTAGATATCCTACCGGAGATCAAAGATCTATGGCCTAAAAAGGGCGATCGTCTGTATATTCGTTTAGAAGTCGATAAGAAAGATCGGATTTGGGGGATCTTAGCCTACCAGGAAGATTTCCAGCGTTTGGCTCGTCCTGCTTACAACAATATGCAAAACCAAAACTGGCCAGCCATTGTCTACCGCTTGAAATTGTCTGGAACCTTTGTTTACCTTCCAGAGAACAATATGCTGGGCTTTATCCACCCAAGTGAGCGCTATGCAGAACCTCGTTTGGGAGAGGTCGTAAATGCTCGCGTTATTGGTTTTCGTGAAGTGGATCGGACCTTGAACTTATCTTTGAAGCCACGCTCCTTTGAGATGTTGGAAAACGATGCACAAATGATTTTGACCTATTTGGAAGCCAATGGAGGCTTTATGACCTTGAATGATAAGTCCTCTCCAGAAGAGGTCAAGGCGACTTTTGGGATTTCAAAAGGCCAGTTCAAAAAGGCCTTGGGTGGTTTGATGAAGGCCAAAAAAATCAAGCAAGACCAGTTTGGAACAGAGTTGATCTAAGAGGAGGCTTATGCGAAAATCATTTTATACTTGGTTGATGACGGAGCGCAATCCTAAAAGCAATGCTCCTAAAGCCATTCTAGCAGATCTTGCATTTCACGAGTCTGCTTTTCCCAAGCATACAGATGACTTCGACAAGGTCAGTCGCTATCTAGAAGAGCATGCGAGCTTTTCCTTTAATCTTGGCGATTTTGATGCGATTTGGGAAGAATACCAAGCCCACTAGAGAAGGATAGGTCGAGGATGGTTTTTTCTCGGCCTCTTTGTTATAATAATAGAAAAACACAGGTAGAGAGGTTCTTTATTTGCAAGAACATTCAGTTGAAATTACATTAACGCATCCAGACGATCTCTTTCATTTGTTTGGATCTAACGAACGCCATCTCCGTTTGATGGAGCAAGAATTTGGGGTGACTATTCATGCCCGAACAGAAATCGTCCAAATCATTGGGGAAGAAGAAAGCTGCGAGCAGGTTCGTCAAGTCATCCAGGCTCTTTTGGTCCTCGTTAACCGTGGCATGACCATTGGAACGCCGGATGTGGTGACCGCCATTACCATGGTGAGAAATGGGGAATTGGATAAGTTCATCGCTCTCTATGAAGAAGAGATTATCAAGGATAGTTACGGCAAGCCCATTCGAGTTAAAACGCTTGGTCAAAAGATCTATGTCGATAGTGTCAAGAACCATGATGTCACTTTTGGGATTGGACCAGCGGGGACTGGGAAAACCTTCCTAGCAGTGACCTTGGCCGTGACCGCCCTCAAGCGTGGTCAGGTCAAGCGGATCATTTTGACGCGTCCTGCTGTAGAAGCTGGAGAGAGCCTTGGTTTCCTACCAGGGGATCTTAAAGAAAAAGTAGACCCTTATCTACGTCCGGTCTATGATGCTCTTTACCAGATTTTAGGGAAAGACCAAACCACTCGGATGATGGAGCGGGAGATTATCGAGATTGCGCCTTTGGCTTATATGCGGGGGCGGACCTTGGACGATGCCTTTGTCATTCTCGATGAAGCGCAGAATACCACCATCATGCAGATGAAGATGTTTTTGACCCGTCTTGGTTTTAATTCCAAGATGATTGTCAATGGGGATACCAGCCAGATCGACCTTCCACGTAATGTGAAATCTGGATTGATTGATGCTCAGGAGAAATTGAAGAACATTTCTCAAATTGACTTTGTGCATTTCTCTGCTAAGGATGTCGTTCGACATCCAGTAGTAGCAGAGATTATCCGGGCCTACGAGCCCGTCCCAAATCCAGTGCTCAAAGAAAAACCGGATGTGGAAGAAGAAGCAGAATAAAAAAGGCAAAGATCAGAGGATCTTTGCCTTTAAATTGACGATAAAATCATCTTCTAGCCTTTCCTTAGGTGAGAACGGACGTCAGCGAACTTCTTCGAAGTTCCATGACTAATAATTGAGCCTAAGGTCTCAATTATTCCGAGTGCTTGAAACTCAAATGTTTCAGGCACTTTTCTCACGGCGGAAAGTCTCTGAAAATGATTAAAAAAACTCAAAACAACTTGTTTTTTCCAAAACTTTTTTAATTAGTTCAGATGAAAAAATAAGTTGCTTATTTTTTTCGATGATAATTCTTTAAATACATGATTGTTTAAACCAATTCATCAATTGGTGTGAAGTCGCGCTCTAAACCAGTAGCAACGGGTTGGCTGGTGATATGACCTTGGTAAGTGGTAACACCTTCTCGCAAGCCTTCATCGAGTGCAATTGCCTTGTGGAAGCCATTGTCAGCTAGGGATTCGACATAAGGAAGGGTCACATTTGTAAGGGCGATGGTAGAAGTGCGAGCGACAGCCCCTGGAATATTGGCAACGGCATAGTGGAGTACACCATGTTTTTCGTAAACTGGCTCCGTATGTGTTGTCACACGATCTGCTGTTTCAATTACCCCACCTTGGTCAACGGCCACATCGACGATGACAGAACCGGGACGCATTTGTTTAACCATATCATCCGTCACTAATTTAGGAGCTTTCGCACCAGGTATCAAGACAGCTCCGATGACAACATCGGCATCACGGACGCTGGCCTCAATATTAAAGGGGTTGGACATAAGGGTTTGGATTTGGTGACCAAAGACATCTTCCAGAACAGCCAAACGTTTGGCGCTGATATCTAAGATGGTCACTTGGGCACCAAGTCCAAGAGCGATACGAGCTGCGTGGGTTCCAACGACCCCACCTCCGATGATGGTAACTTTCCCTTTGGGAACACCTGGCACCCCACCTAGGAGGACGCCTGATCCACCTTCTTGTTTGGTCAGGAAGTGAGCACCGATTTGCACGGCCATCCGTCCAGCAACCTCACTCATTGGCACCAAGAGAGGCAATTGTCCATCAAGGTCACGCACCGTTTCGTAGGCCACCCCAGTTGTTTTAGCTGAGACCATAGCGTCCGCTAATTCTGGTGCAGCAGCCATATGCAAGTAAGTGAAGAGCAAGAGGTCTTCGCGAAGGAAGCCATATTCTTCAGCGAGAGGTTCTTTGACTTTGACCACCATCTCAGCGGCCCAAGCTTCTGCAGCAGTCGCAACGATGGTTGCCCCTTGCTTCGTGTAATCTTCATCCGCAAAACCAGAACCTAGTCCTGCATTTGTTTCCACCAACACTTGATGTCCTTTCTTCACCAAGCTTTGTACGCCTGCAGGTGTCAAACCGACCCGATTTTCGTTGTTTTTAATTTCTTTTGGAATACCAATTAACATGATTATTTCTCCTTGCTTGGATTTAGGTGTAAAAAGGCCATTGGTGTGAGATGGCTCTCTTGACTCAATGACCTTTTTACTCCTTATCCGATTGTTTTAATTGATTTTATTGTATAGAAAAGTGGGTAAAAATGCAAGAAAAATTTGAGCTTGCCTTCTTTTCTGTTTTCTGCTAAACTAAACCCTAAAGAAGGAGAGTCAAATGGAAAATCTATATGTGAAGTTAGCAGCTTATCGTGAAACAGAGACGGAGCGTTTGCGCTTGCGTCCGGTCACTCTTGAAGATGCACCGGCTATGTTTGAGTACGCTTCTGATGAAACCGTTACGCGCTATACGTTTCCAACCAATCAAAGTCTGGAAGAAACGCGTAATAACATTGCCCTCTTTTACCTAGCGAGCCCACTTGGAAGATGGGGGATCGAGCTGAAAGAGAATAGAAAATTTATCGGGACGATTGATTTACTAAATTTAGATCTTTGTCTGAAAAAGGGGAGTATCGGCTATGTTCTGAATAAAAATTATTGGAACCAGGGACTAGCGACAGAGGCTACCAAGGCAGTCATTGCCTTGGCTTTTGAACAGTTAGGGATGAACAAGCTAATTGCTGTTCATGATCAGGACAACCCAGCTTCTGGACGGGTGATGGCCAAATCAGGGATGAAATATTCTCACGAGGAGCCCTACGCGATGCTAGACCTGCATGAAGAAGGGAGAATGGTGACGAGAGTTCATTATGTCCTCACTAAGGAAGAATATTTGTCAGAAAAATGAGTCAGGATATTGACAAAAGGCCTATCTCCATGATATAGTAGATAGGTACTGCTGGTTTAGCTCAGTCGGTAGAGCGCATCCATGGTAAGGATGAGGTCGCCGGTTCAATCCCGGCAACTAGCATATCAGAAGAGAGAAGCTTAGAGAAGATCTAGGCTTCTTTTTTTGCGAGTCCATCTTCAAAAGTCCGGTTTTTTCAACAATTTTCAAAAAAACGTTGACAAGCAAGGAAATACGTGGTAAAGTTAGAACAACAAAGAGAAAGGAGAAAACCATCATGAACAAAGTAGATGTTTTGATGACACAATTGAATACACAGCTTCTCCAATCTCAGTTGAGTTCGATGTAAACTATAAATGGAACCCAAGATGGAGGAGTCTGTCTTGGGTTTTTTGTATGCATTTTTACCTGCCTTAACTGAATTGGTGATAGGCATCAGAAGGCCCAAGTGTGGACTGAGACTGCTCTCAGCTCCTTGCTTGGGTTTTTCTGTGCCATTTTGAAAAGGAGAATATATGATCAGAGCTATTTGGGAGTATATCAGGGAGCGCAAGTGGCGATATATCAGTATTGCTGTTGTCCTGATTCTTTATGATTATACCTTATTGATCCCGACGCAAGTTATTCAGCGTCTAGTGGATCATCTGAGTCAGCAGACGCTGACGCAATCCAACTTTGTATGGGATATGGTCCTCTTGGTAGGATCAGCCATCCTCAATTACCTGACGGCTTTTTATTGGCAGTTGCGACTTTTTCAGTCGTCAGTCCATTTCAAGGCGACCCTTCAGGGACAAGCGTTTCGTAAGTTAGTAGCTATGCGGCGTCCCTTTTTTGAGAAATTCCGTTCAGGAGATCTCTTGACGCGCTTTACGACAGATGTGGATGGGATGGCCGATATGGCTGGTTACGGGATGATGGTGCTCCTGTTTGGCGGTGGCTTGTTTGCCTTTATTATTCCGACCATGTTTTTCATTTCTTGGCAATTAACCTTGATTTCCTTTATTCCCATGATCTTCCTCGTCGTCTCTACCTATTTTTTGAGTAGAAAGCAGGAGGAGTATGTTGAGCAAAACCGGGAAGCGGTCGCTCAGTTGAATGATGAAGTCTTGGAGTCCATCGAAGGAATTCGGGTCATGCGGGCCTATAGTAGACGGGACCAGCAGGTCAAACAGTTTCAGAAAAAAACGGCCAGTCTATCCAAAACGGGGGATAAAATTGCCTCTATCCAGTATTCTTTTGGACCTTTAGCCCTGTTGTTTATTGGATTCTCGACGGTCTTGCTCCTGCTATTTGGAGGACAGTCCCTAGCAAGCGGGCAGTTGAGCCTTGGCAAGTTATTGGCCTTACAGCTGTATTTGGTCTTTTTAATTGAGCCTATGTGGATGATGGCGGACTTGATCTTGGTCTACCAGACAGGGCAAATGTCCTATAAAAAATTAAAAGAAGTGATTGATGAAACGGATGATCTGGAGCCAGATGGTCCTCACTACCTAGAGCAGATTGATTTGGTGCAGTTTAAGGACTATTCTTTCAGCTATCCTGGTGCTGAGCGAAAGAGTCTATCAGGCATTAATTGGACCATTCAGAAAGGACAGACAGTTGGAATTGTTGGTCGTACCGGAGCAGGGAAGACTAGTCTGGTTCGACAATTCTTGCGGCAGTACCCAGTTGGTGAGGGAGAATTCTTGGTCAACCAGCAACCGATCGTGGACTACAACCGACACTCTATTGAAGCTAAAATCGGCTACGTTTCCCAAGAACATATTTTATTCTCAAAATCCATTCGCGACAATATTGCTCTGGGTAAAAATGGTGCCAGTGAAGAGGATTTAGTGGAAGCTGTAGCCCAAGCTGCTTTTGCAGATGATCTTGAGCGGATGTCTCAGGGAATGGACACCATGATTGGTGAGAAAGGGGTCTCTGTATCAGGTGGTCAAAAACAGCGGATCTCGTTGGCACGTGCTTTTTTAAGGGATGCGGATCTCTTGCTGTTAGATGATTCTCTTTCGGCAGTAGATGCGAAGACCGAACAGGCCATTATTGACACCATTCAAACAGAGCGAAAAGGCAAGACGACCCTCATTGTTTCCCATCGCTTGTCTGCGGTTCATCAGGCGGATTGGATCATTGTCTTGGATCAAGGACAGATTGTGGAAGAAGGTAGAGCTAGTGATTTACTGGCTCAAGAGGGCTGGTATTATGAACAATACCAACGGCAACAAAAACAGGAAGGAGAATAAGATGAAAGTATTGAAACGATTATTATCTCGGATCACGCTTTATCCAACTGTCTTTCTTGCTGGCTTTATTTGCCTCTTACTAGCCACCATTTTTTCTGAATTGTCACCCTTTCTTCTCCAAAAGATGATCGATGGGCCTTTGACTGCATTGACCCACGGTGGCGGGCAAGGGGACTTGCTTCAGATGGGAGGATTCTATCTCTTGGTCTTGAGCCTGGGGCAGCTGATTAGCTACATGGGGAATCGGATCTTACTGCATGGAAGTAATCAAGTAACCGCTAGTCTGAGAGACCAAGCCTTTCAAGTCATGCAAGGACTGCCTATTTCTTATTTTGATGATAAGCCGGCTGGGAAGATCGCGACAAGAATTGTCAATGATACGGAGACCTTGCGGACCCAGTTTTATAACTCTTGTATGATTTTAGTCATCTACTTGGTGCGTTTCCTCTTTATCCTAGGGATTCTCTTTTACCTGAGTCCTATGATGGGCCTTCTCTTGTGTTTGGTCTTTCCGATTTTCTATGGGATTCAGTATCTCTACAAGGTCATGACGGACCAGCCTATGAAGGATTTCTTTGATGCGAGAAGCGAGGTCAATACCCAGGTCAATGAACTTTTGCATGGTGCTAGTATGATCCAGCTCTATCATCAAGAGCCTGGTGTGGTGGAGGAGTTTGAAGCCACTACCCAGAAGATGTTAGGAGCCAATGATCGAATCCTCTTAGCCGATTCCATTGCTTCTTGGACCTTGACGGAATTGCTCAAGTTTTTAGTGATTGCAGGCATTTTGACCATCGCTGGGATTTCTTTCCTAGAGGGTAATATCGGTGTGACGGCTGGTTTCTTATTTATCAATATTAACTATGTCATTAATCTATTTGATCTCATGGCCAATCTCAGTCGTCAATTCCCAAATATTCGGCGATCCTTAGAAACGGGGAGCCGCGTCCTTGCCTTCTTAGACCAACCCTTAGAGGCCGATGGTGCATCGGAACTGAAGATAGAAAAGGCTCAAGTCGTGTTTGACGACGTTCAATTTGCTTATGAAGAAGGCAAGCCAGTTCTGCGGGATATTGCCTTTCAGGCTAGTCCAGGTCAAACCATCGCTCTGGTGGGCCATACTGGATCGGGTAAGTCTTCGATTATGAACCTGCTCTATCGTTTTTATGATCCTCAAGAAGGGGCGATTTTGATCGATGGTCAAGATATTCGCCAAGTTTCTCGTGAGAGCCTGCGAAGCCACATGGGGATTGTTCTGCAGGATCCTTATCTATTTACGGGGACCATTGCTAGTAATGTGGCCATGAATCAGGATCACATTGATCGGGATGCGGTCCAAGATGCCTTGAAAAAAGTCGGGGCTTGGCCCTTTGTAGAGCGCCTTGAAAAGGGAATCGACCATCCAGTCGTAGAAAAAGGATCCGCCTTTTCAAGTGGTGAGCGCCAATTGATTTCCTTTGCGCGGACGCTCTATATGAATCCGCAAATTCTGATTTTGGATGAGGCAACTTCTCACATCGATACGGAAACAGAAGAAATCATCCAACAGGCTATGGCAGTCTTGCAAAAGGGCCGGACCACCTTTATCATTGCCCATCGCTTGTCCACTATCCAAGATGCGGATCAGATCTTAGTCTTATCCGAAGGACGCATTGTGGAGCGTGGTAGACACGAGGAACTAGTCACACAAGGCGGGATCTATGCTCAGATGAATGCCATCCAGCAAACAGTGGTGTAAGATTGTCCTGCAAAGAAAAAGATTGAAAACCAGCCTGTATCTAGTATATAGGCTGGTTTTATGCTATAATGAAGTGATAATAGTGAGGTGATCCAGATGTATATTGAAATGGTAGATGAGACTGGTCAAGTCTCTGACGAAATCTTAAAACAAACGCAAGAAATTTTAGAATTTGCTGCTCAAAAAATTGGGAAAGAAGACAAGGAAATGGCTGTGACTTTTGTGACCAATGAACGCAGTCATGAACTAAATCTTGAATACCGTGATACGGATCGTCCGACGGATGTCATCAGTTTAGAATACAAGCCAGAGATGGAGATTTCTTTTGAGGAGGAAGACCTTGCAGAAAATCCAGAATTGGCAGAGATGATGGCTGAATTCGATACCTATATTGGTGAGCTCTTTATTTCAATTGATAAGGCGCGTGAGCAAGCTGAAGAATATGGCCACAGCTTTGAGCGCGAAATGGGATTTTTAGCAGTGCATGGTTTTCTTCACATCAATGGCTATGATCACTATACGCCGGAAGAAGAAAAGGAAATGTTTGGCTTACAGGAAGAGATTTTGACAGCCTATGGACTCACAAGACAATAAGCGAAAATGGAAAAATCGGGACTTCACTTCAAGCCTGGAGTTTGCGATAACAGGAATTTTCACGGCGATCAAAGAAGAGCGCAATATGCGCAAGCATGCCTTATCAGCCCTCGTAGCAATTCTTGCTGGTTTGGTATTTAGGATTTCTGCGACAGAATGGCTCTTTTTGTTGCTCAGCATCACCTTGGTGATTGCTTTTGAAATTATGAATTCAGCCATTGAAAATGTGGTGGATTTAGCGAGTAACTACCATTTCTCCATGTTGGCAAAGAATGCCAAAGACATGGCAGCTGGAGCAGTCCTGGTCGTATCAGGCTTTGCCCTACTGACAGGACTGGTGATTTTTGTGCCCAAATTCTGGGCCTTGGTATTTGGATAAGAGGGAGTATGCCCTCGTGAAAGGATAATATGACATTTAAATCAGGCTTTGTAGCCATTTTAGGACGTCCCAATGTTGGGAAGTCAACTTTTTTGAACCACGTCATGGGGCAAAAAATTGCCATCATGAGTGACAAGGCGCAGACAACGCGCAATAAGATTATGGGGATTTATACGACGGATAAGGAACAGATCGTCTTTATCGATACCCCAGGGATTCACAAACCCAAGACAGCCCTTGGAGACTTCATGGTGGAGTCAGCCTATAGTACCCTTCGGGAAGTCGATACCGTACTCTTTATGGTGCCAGCAGATGAGCCGCGTGGGAAGGGCGATGACATGATTATCGAACGCCTCAAGGCTGCTAAGGTGCCGGTTATTCTGGTGGTCAATAAGATCGACAAGGTGCACCCTGACCAACTCTTGGCGCAAATCGATGACTTCCGTAGTCAGATGGATTTCAAGGAAATCGTGCCGATTTCAGCCCTTCAAGGAAACAATGTTTCGCGTTTGATTGATATTTTAAGTGAAAACTTAGAAGAAGGGTTCCAATATTTCCCTGCTGACCAAATCACTGACCACCCAGAGCGCTTCTTGGTCTCTGAAATGATCCGTGAAAAGGTCTTGCATTTAACGCGGGAAGAAATTCCCCACTCTGTTGCAGTAGTCGTGGATTCTATGAAGCGGGATGAAGAAACCGATAAGGTCCATATCCGCGCAACCATCATGGTCGAGCGCGATAGCCAAAAAGGCATTGTCATCGGAAAAGGCGGGGCTATGCTTAAGAAGATCGGAACCCTTGCGCGGAAGGATATCGAACTCATGCTAGGGGACAAGGTCTTCTTAGAAACATGGGTTAAGGTCAAGAAAAATTGGCGGGATAAGAAATTGGATCTTGCCGATTTCGGATACAACGAAAAAGAATATTAAGAAGAGGTGGGCAGAAGGCCTGCTTCTTGTTTTTGAAAGGAGTTCTATGCCTGAATTACCAGAAGTAGAGACGGTTCGACGCGGTCTTGAGAAATTAATTCTTGGGAAAACCATCCAGTCCGTGGAAGTAAAGTATCCAAAGATGATTCAGACGGATCTGGATACTTTTCGTCAAGATCTCCCAGGCCAAGAAATTCGGGCCCTGGGGCGCCGTGGGAAATACCTTTTATTTTATCTGACGGATCTGGTCCTCATCTCGCATTTGCGGATGGAAGGCAAGTATTTCTTTTATCCAGACGAGGTTCCTCTTCGCAAGCATGCCCATGTCTTCTTTCATTTTACAGATGGTAGCACTCTGGTCTATGAAGATGTCCGCAAGTTTGGGACCATGGAAGTCCTCATACCTGAGCTTGTCGACAGCTATTTTTTGGCGAAAAAAATTGGTCCAGAGCCGACAGAAGCAGATTTTAAAGGACCCGCCTTCCAAGCAGCTCTTAAAAAATCAAAGAAACCCATTAAATCAGCTCTTTTAGACCAAAAATTAGTGGCTGGTCTGGGCAATATCTATGTGGATGAGGTCCTTTATCGAGCCAAGGTTCATCCAGCCCGTTTGGGTCAAAGCTTGACTGCTAAAGAAGCTAAAGCAATCCGCAAAGAAACGATTGCTGTGCTGGCTCAGGCTGTTGAAAAGGGTGGCTCCACTATTCGCTCCTACAGCAATGCTTTTGGCGAGGATGGCACCATGCAGGAAGAACACCAGGTCTATGGGAAAACAGGCCAGCCTTGTTTGCGCTGCGGGACACCGATTGAGAAAGTCCAGCTGGGGGGACGCGGAACCCATTTTTGCCCGCACTGTCAAAAGGAGAACTAGATGGCGAGAATCATCGGATTAACAGGAGGGATTGCTTCAGGAAAGTCCACTGTCACCTCCTATTTGAGAGAAAAAGGGTATCCTGTCATTGATGCTGATCAAGTGGTTCATGATTTGCAAGCACCAGGAGGAGCCCTTTACCGTGTCTTAGTGGATCATTTTGGGAGAGAGATCCTTACCAAAGAAGGTGAGCTGGACCGCGTCGCTTTGGGTCAGCGGATCTTTTCAAATCCTGGTGAACGAGACTGGTCCAATCGCGTCCAAGGCAGGCTTATTCGTGAGGCTCTAGCTGAGGTAAGAGATATACAAGCTGCACAATCCGATCTCTTTTTTATGGATATTCCTCTCTTAATCGAGCAGCACTATGAAGAGTGGTTTGAATCTGTCTGGTTGGTAGCTGTATCAAAAGAAACCCAGCTCAAGCGCCTGATGGAACGAAACCACTTATCGGAACTGCAGGCCCAAGAACGCATCGCGTCTCAAATGCCGCTAGATGAAAAAAGAGCCCATGCAGATCTGGTCTTAGACAATAATGGCGATCTTGCTGCCCTCTATGCCCAATTAGATGCAGCCCTACAACAATTAGAAAGAAGATGATTTTATCACAAGAGAAATCAATTGGCGTAAAAATCTATATATTGCCTGGATCGGGTGCTTTTTCATCGGAGCCAGCCTTTCTTTAGTCGTCCCTTTTATGGCCCTCTTTGTGGAAGAGTTGGGTGTTACGGGCAAGGCTGTTCCCTTTTATGCTGGCATTGCCGTCGCAAGTTCTTCTGTAACCTCTGCGATCATGTCTCCTATCTGGGGGAGCCTGGCCGACCGCTATGGTCGAAAACCCATGATGCTCAGGGCTTCTATTGCTATGACCCTGACCATGGGAGGGATCGCCTTTGTGCCATCTGTCTTTTGGCTCTTGGTTTTGCGCTTTCTCAACGGTGTCTTTTCAGGCTTTGTCCCTAATAGTACAGCCTTGATTGCCAGTCAAGTATCAAAGGACCAATCAGGCTATGCCCTGGGGACTTTGTCGACCGGTGTCGTAGCTGGAACCTTGATGGGGCCTTTGATTGGGGGACTCATTGCTGAAAATCTGGGAATGCGCAATGTCTTTCTTTTGGTTGGCTTTTTCTTATTTCTAGTGTCCCTTTTAACCTTTTGGGGCATCGAGGAAGACTATGAGCCCATTCCAAAAGAAGAACAAAAATCCAGTTGGCAGTTGCTTATGTCCATTCAGCAAAAGGATATTCTCTTAGGCCTCTTTTTGACCAGTATGACCATTCAAATGATCGCCCAATCTATTTCTCCAATACTGCCTCTTTATGTGCGAGCTTTAGGACAAAGAGATAACTTGATTTTTGTATCGGGGATGATTGTTTCGGCTATGGGAGTCTCTAGTATGCTCTTTTCAGGTTGGATGGGAAAACTCGGAGACCGAATCGGGAATCACCGGCTTTTATTAATCGCCCTTCTCTATAGTGGTTGCCTTTATATTCTCTGTGCCCAAGCGCAAACGCCTCTGCAATTAGGAATCTTACGCTTCCTTTTTGGGATTGGGACTGGTGCCCTTTTACCAGGAGTTTCTGCTTTGTTAAATCGCTTAACCCCTCCTGAAGGGATCTCTCGGATCTTTAGCTACAACCAGCTCTTTTACTACTTAGGTGGCGTGTTAGGGCCAATGATGGGATCGAGTATTTTCATGCATTTTGGCTATCATTGGGTTTTTTACGGCACAGCCCTCTTGGCCTTTACCGATTTGATTTTCCTCTTATTCTTATTTAGAAAGTATTTGAAAGTGAGAGACGTACGTGCGAATTAAAGTTCAATTGACCTGCACAAGCTGTGGGAGTCAGAATTATTTGACCAGTAAAAATACCAAAACCCATCCCGAAAAGATCGAGGTTTTGAAGTATTGTCCCAAGGAAAGAAAAGTAACCTTACATATTGAATCAAAATGATTTTCATGGTATAATAGTGAGGATTTTAAGGAGTTTTGAATATGAGCGGAGCATTAACAACTATTTTACTAGTATTATCAGTATTGATTATTATCGCAATTTTTATGCAACCAACAAAAAACCAATCGAGCAACGTCTTTGACGCAAGCTCAAATGACTTGTTTGAACGTTCAAAAGCGCGCGGGTTTGAAGCCGTGATGCAGCGTTTAACAGCTATTATGATCTTCTTTTGGTTATTGATCGCGATGATCTTAATGGTACTTTCTAGTAGATAAGATAGGCTCAGACAATGTCTTTGCCTATTTTTATTTTGCAAAACAAAGACACATTTAGATAGAAAAAAGGAGGCTGGATAACCAGCAAATACATTCATGAAAACAAGTATTAAAGAATATTTACAAGAGCATGACAAAGCCCAGATCAATGATCTGGCAGCAGCTCTAGGAAAAGAAGGATCTAAGGATTTTCGTGACTTGGTCAAAACCATCTCTCTGATGGAACGCCGTCATGAGTTGAAATTCGAGGATGATGGCTCTCTTCGTTTGGCTCAAAAGAAGGCCCCAGCCATTACCCTCAAGGGGATCTTTCATGCCCATAAAAATGGCTTTGGCTTTGTCAGTTTAGAAGGCGAAGAAGAGGACCTCTTTGTTGGTCGAAATGATGTCAACCACGCCATCGATGGGGATACTGTTGAGATCGTCATTACCAAGGTAGCAGACCGAAACAAAGGAACGGCAGCAGAAGCGAAGATTATTGATGTCTTGGATCATAGCGTCAAAACGGTTGTTGGACAAATTGTTCTGGATGAGGAAAAGCCCAAATATGCCGGCTACATTCGTTCGAAAAATCAAAAAATCAGCCAGCTGATCTATGTGAAGAAGCCAGCCATCCAATTGGAAGGTACCGAAATCCTCAAGGTCGAAATTGATCAATACCCGAGCCGCAAACACAATTATTTTGTGGCGACTGTGCGGGATGTGGTCGGTCATGTAACAGATCCAGGAATCGATGTCTTGGAAGTCTTAGAATCCATGGACATTGTCTCAGAATTTCCAGAAGAAGTGCTGAAAGAGGCTGAGCAGGTTCCAGATGCACCGTCTGCAAAGGATTTAGAAGGACGCTTGGATCTGCGAGAGGAGATCACCTTTACCATCGACGGAGCAGATGCCAAAGACTTGGACGATGCGGTCCATATCAAGCTACTCAAGAACGGCAACTTTGAGCTGGGTGTTCACATCGCAGATGTCTCTTATTACGTTCAGGAAGGTTCAGCACTCGACAAGGAAGCTCTAAATCGTGCTACCTCTGTCTATGTGACCGACCGAGTAGTACCCATGTTACCAGAGCGTCTCTCCAATGGGATCTGTTCTTTGAATCCGAATGTGGACCGCCTGACCCAGTCTGCCATCATGGAGATTGATCCACATGGCAAGGTCGTCAAGCATACCATTACCCAAACAGTGATCAATACAACCTTCCGAATGACCTATAGCGACGTCAATGATATCTTAGCAGGCGACGAAGAAAAGGCTCAAACCTTTAAGAAAATTGTTCCAAGTATTCATCAAATGGCCACCTTGCATGGCATTCTAGAAAGCATGCGGATTCGCCGTGGAGCCCTTAATTTTGATACCAATGAGGCTAAAATCCTGGTCAATAAAGAAGGAAAACCGGTCGACATTGTCCTTCGCCAAAGAGGAATTGCCGAGCGGATGATCGAGTCCTTTATGCTGATTGCCAATGAAACAGTGGCGGAGCACTTTACACGACTGAAACTGCCGTTCATCTACCGGATCCACGAAGATCCAAAGGCAGAAAAAGTACAGAAGTTTATCGATTATGCTTCCAGCTTTGGGATCCAAATCTACGGAACGGCTAGTGAGATGAGCCAAGAAGCCCTGCAAGAAATTATGCGCAAGGTCGAAGGGGAACCCTATGCAGATGTCCTTTCGATGATGTTGTTGCGCTCGATGCAACAGGCTCGCTACTCAGAGCATAACCATGGCCACTATGGGCTTGCTGCTGAGTATTATACCCACTTTACCAGTCCCATCCGTCGGTATCCGGACCTGATGGTTCACCGAATGGTGCGCGAGTACGGAAAATCTCAAGATGTGGCTGAACACTTTGAACAAGTCCTTCCAGACATTGCCAGCCAATCCTCTAGTCGGGAACGCCGGGCTATTGATGCGGAGCGCGAAGTAGAGGCTATGAAGAAGGCAGAATACATGGAAGACTATGTTGGGGAAGAGTACGATGCCGTGGTTTCCAGTGTGGTAAAATTTGGCCTCTTTGTGGAGTTGCCAAATACGGTTGAAGGCTTGATCCATATTACCAATCTTCCTGAATTCTACCATTTTAACGAACGGGATCTAACCCTTCGCGGAGAAAAATCGGGAGTGACCTTCCGTGTCGGTCAGCAAATCCGGATCAAGGTAGAAAGAGCCGACAAGATGACAGGAGAGATTGATTTCTCTTATATTCCAAGTGAATGGGATGTCGTTGAAAAAGGCCTCAAGTCTAAAGGACGTGACCGAGATGGCAACCGCCGGGATCGCAGACGCAAGGACAAAAAAGTTTCTAAGGGATCAACCACTAGAAAAGATGACAAGCGGAAAGATTCTTCCTCTAAAACCAAAAAGAAAAAAGGGAAGAAACCATTTTACAAGGAAGTAGCAAAGAAAGGAGCTAAACATGGCAAAGGGCGAAGGAAAGGTAGTCGCTCAAAATAAAAAGGCGAGACATGACTACACCATCGTGGATACGATTGAAGCAGGAATGGTGCTGACGGGGACAGAGATCAAAAGTGTCCGTGCAGCACGCATTAACTTGAAAGATGGCTTTGCACAAGTAAAAAATGGAGAAGTTTGGCTTAGCAATGTCCACATTGCTCCTTACGAAGAAGGGAATATCTGGAACCAAGATCCAGACCGTCGTCGCAAGCTCCTGCTTCATAAAAAGCAAATCCAAAAGCTGGACCAAGACACCAAAGGGACCGGAATGACCTTGGTGCCTTTGAAGGTCTATCTCAAGGATGGCTTTGCCAAATTGCTTTTGGGGCTCGCTAAAGGGAAACATGATTATGACAAGCGTGAATCCATCAAGCGTCGGGAACAAAACCGCGACATCGCGCGGGTCATGAAACAATACAATACACGTTAAAGAATAAGGCAGTTTTGAAACTCGTTTCAGATCTGTCTTTTTTCTTAGAGATGGGCTCTCCTTTTTCCAACTTGTAAAAAGGGGCTTTTTTCTGTATGATAAGGGTAGTGAAAGAAAAAGGAGAAGCAGCATGACACAAAATTTGATCGCATACAAGCGCATGCCTATCTGGACCAAGGATACCATGCCAGAAGCTCTTCAAAGAAAGCACAATACCAAGGTAGGAACCTGGGGGAAGATTACAGTTTTAAAAGGTCAGTTACGATTTATTGAATTGACCGAAGAGGGGGAAGAAATCGCGAGCCACCTCTTTGAAGCAGGAGCAGAAAACCCCATGGCTGAGCCCCAGGCCTGGCACCGTGTGGAAGCAGCGACGGACGATGTGGAGTGGTACCTAGAATTTTACTGTGAGCCAAAAGACTATTTCCCCAAAAAATACAACACCAATCCTGTCCATTCAGAAGTGCTAGAAGCAGTGGGAATTGTCCCAGCTGGAAAGGCATTGGATCTAGGATGCGGGCAAGGACGCAACGCCCTCTTTTTGGCCCAACATGGCTTTGACGTGACAGCAGTGGATCAAAATGAGCTGGCACTTGAGATCTTACAAAGTATTGTCGCTGAGGAAGATCTAGAGATGCCAGTGGGACTCTATGATATTAATGCTGCAGCTCTTACTCAAAACTATGACTTCATCGTATCAACTGTTGTCTTCATGTTTTTAGAGGCTGATCGGATTCCAGCGATTATCCGCAATATGCAAGAGCATACCAATCCAGGGGGCTACAATCTCATTGTCTGTGCCATGGATACGGAAGATTATCCTTGCCATATGCCCTTCTCGTTCACCTTTAAAGAAGGAGAATTGGCAGAGTATTACAAGGATTGGGAATTGGTCAAGTACAATGAAAATCCAGGCCATCTCCATCGTCGAGATGAGAATGGCCATAGGATTCAACTTCGATTTGCAACCATGTTGGCAAAGAAAAAATAAAGAAAAAGCAGGATGTTAAGATCCTGCCTTCAGATTGAAGACAAAGTCATATAAAAAACTTTCCTTAGGTGAGTACGGACGTCAGCGAACTTCTTCGAAGTTCCAAGACTTAGTTTTGAGCCTAGGGTCTCAAAACTCCCGAGTGCCTGAAACGTTATTGTTTCAGGCACTTTTCTCACAGCGGAAAGTTTCGGTATTTTCTTGAATCGATTTAAAAATTGGAACTCATTTTTATTTTTTTTTTGCAAAATCGCTTAACTTATTTTACTTTAAAGTAGTCTGTCTACATTTTAAAAACAGGATGTTAGGATCCTGCCTTTTTGCTTTCTTACAAACAAGTTGAACAAGGTGATCAGATCTTTTTTCATTTGCCAAAAGAAAAACCTTCTCCAGAAGGGTAGGAAAAGGTTGGGGGATTTAGTTCCAGCTAGCAAAGTCGCAGACACTGAGAATGATCGTTCCAATTTCAATGGGGTCCTCTTTCGCACCCGATTCTAACCAGGTAACAATTACAGATTCGATCGTAGCGATGAAAATTTCTAGACCATACTTGTATGGAACTTGAAAGTCTGAAATGATGTGTTCTTTAGCGTGGGGAGTATCGTCCAATGCATGAAGGGTAAAACTTCTTACCAATTTACTAAAGTCCGAGCAACAGGATTGTGACAATGCATATATAAAATCATAATTCTCTTTAATAGCGGTCAACACATTGAGAAAGTTTACCTTGACAGGACTTCCTTCAACGAAGAGGCTATCCAATTCTTGCATCATGTCCATTTTCATTTGCTCAAACATGTCGTATTTATCAACATAATGCAGATAGAAGGTCCCGCGGTTAATTCCAGCGGTTTCGGTTAATTGTCGAATAGTGATGCTGTCAAAAGGTTGTTGTAAGAGCAGTTTCGAGAGTGCATTCCGTAAGTCTGACTTGGTTGTTGTTTGTCTTTGGCGTACCATATGTTCCTTTCTATAGTTGTATAAATCTGTTTCTATTTATTTGATATTGAAATAATTTATAGGTTAAATAATTTCACGACACTAACAAATAGCATTATACTCCAAAAATATAAATTAGACAATAATTCTCATTTTTGTACAGATAACGGAAAGTGTGCAAAAATTTTACAAATTTATGAATGACGGGCTCTGACAAGATTTTGTGAAAATCTCACAATAATTAGTGATTTAAAATAATTCCCTCCTAAAAAAATGGTCAGGAAATTTTTAGGAAAAGTGTCAAACAAAAAGAAACCAGCACGAATAAAAGTGCTGGTTTCTTTATTATGTGACTTTCAGTCCGTCTCGCTCCGTTAGGTGCGAGACAAAAAAACCACCCGCTATGCGGGTGCGCATCGAAGGTTATACCAAAAAAGCTACAAACGCGATACAATTAAGGTGTTCAAGCCAATTGTAAAGCGAAAGGAGAAAAATATGGCTCAAAAAGCACATAGTTTATCACACACAAAATGGATGTGTAAATATCACATTGTGTTCACCCCTAAGTATAGACGAAAAGTGCTCTATAATCAATATCGAAGTAGTTTGGGAGAAATATTCCATAGATTATGTAGTTATAAAGGTGTTGAGATTATCGAAGGTCATTTAATGCCAGATCATGTTCATATGTTGGTAAGCATTCCACCTAGAATTAGTGTTGCAAGTTTCATGGGATATTTAAAAGGTAAAAGTGTTCTAATGATGTTCGATAAACACGCCAATCTGAAATATAAGTTTGGGAATCGACATTTTTGGGCAGAGGGATATTATGTAAGTACAGTTGGCCTCAATGAAGCCACAATAAAGAAATACATTCAGGAACAAGAGCGAAAAGATATTGCTTTAGATAAGTTGAGTGTAAAAGAATATGAAGATCCCTTTAGGGATAGTGGCAAGTAGTACATATGCCTCTTTGAGAGGCTTGTGACGAGTCAAATGCAATAAGGCTTGAACAAAGTGAAAGCCAGCGTCTTTAGGCGCTGGCTAGTTATCTGGGCTTATAGCCCTGCTACAAACCACCCGTTTGACGGGTGGTCATGATTTTATTTGATAAAGGTGGTGTAGATCAAATTGAAATTTAAGACCGTTAAGACGATGGCGACCAGATAGCCTAATAAGGTATTCCATTTGGCGTTGACATGTTCTCCCATGATTTCTTTATTAGAGGTAAAGTATACCAGAGGAAAGATGGAGAACGGTAGGGCAAGCGATAGGAAGACTTGGGAATAGACCAAGAGGTCATCCAAGACATGCTCTTGATCTCCAAATAAAATAGCTACAGTAATCACAGGAATAAGAGCGAAAATCCGGGTTATAAGCCGTCTCATCCACTGCGGTAGACGGAATTTCAAGAAGCCTTCCATAACGATTTGACCGGTCAACGTTCCCGTAATGGTCGAGTTTTGACCACTAGCCAACAAGGCTATGGCAAAGAGGGTCGACAAGAATGGACTGGCAATTGCCCCTGCGATTTGGTTGTCCTTGAGAGCATTGTACATGCTGGAGAAGGCATCGATCTTATCACCATGTCCAAAGAAGAGAGCAGCCCCAAGGATGAGGAGTAGAGAATTGACGACAAAGGCCAAGCCCAACTCAATATTGGAGTCCCAGGTCATAAAGCGTACGGCACGCTTGATATCAGCTTGGTCCTTGTAGTCCACTCGACGGGTTTGAGAGATGGATGAGTGAAGGTAGAGATTGTGGGGCATGACAGTAGCTCCGATAATCCCAAGAGCCAAGGTCAAGGCTTCATTTCCTTTTGGAAGCCCGATCCCTAGTACTTCTTTTTGAGGTAGATAGCCGGAAAAGATCCCACCGATATCTGGTTTCGATAGAAAGACCAGATAGGCAAAGATGACTAGAATCGTTAAGATCAGAGTCAAAACGATGGCTTCAATTTTCCGAAAACCAAGGTGCATCAATCCCAATAAGAGGAAGACGTCAAAAATGGTGATCAGAATGGAAAAGAGCAAGGGCCATCCAAAAAGGAGGTGGAGAGCGATCCCAGATCCGATAACTTCGGCTAAGTCTGTAGCCATAAGGGCTAATTCAATAACGACCCATAAGGTATAGCGAAGCCATTTAGAGAGGTGATGAGCGGTTGTTTGAGCTAGATCCTTACGATGAACAATCCCTAATTTTCCAGCCATTTGTTGCAATTGCATGGCAATCAAAGAAGAGAGGAGAACGATCGATAAGAGAAGGTAGCGATATTGGGCACCGCCGACCACACTGGTAATCCAGTTACCAGGGTCCATATAGCCAACGGCCACCAGACCACCTGGTCCTGAAAAGAGAAGAAGGTTTTTCCAAAAAGAGATTCCTTTTGGCACCTTGATGGACTGATTGATTTCTTGAAGAGATTTCCTTTCAATATGTTGTAAACTCATAATGAGCCTTCTTTCTAAGAAATAATTCAATTTCACTTTAATTATAGCATAAAATTTATAATTGTCCATTAGAATTAGAGGTTTTCTTGCCCTTTTTAGTGAAAAATCCTTTGAAACTCAAAGAAATAGAAAGAAAAGAACTTCCTATAAATCGTTGCTTCAGGCTGAAAGATTTTTGAGGCTCTGTTATAATGGAAGAAAGGAGTAGATCATGACGAAAATTGCTTTACTTTCGGATATCCATGGAAATATGAGCGCTTTGGAGGCGGTCCTTGCGGATAGCCAAAGAGCCAAGGTGGACGAATACTGGCTTTTAGGAGATACCTTAATGCCTGGTACAGGTAGACGTGCGCTCTTGGACTTGTTGGAGGAACTACCGATTACGGTTAAAGTCCTCGGTAACTGGGAAGATAGTATGTGGCGAGCCATGAAGGGAATGCTAGACCCTAAGAGATCGAGCCATCGCTACCTCATGCGCCAGTGCCAATATATTCTCGAAGAAATCACCCCCCAAGAAATCGAAGCCATGCAGGAGATGCCTATGCAGGTCCACCGAGAAATGAGTGGCTTGAAAATCGGGATTACCCACCACTTGCCGGATAAGAATTGGGGGCGTGAACTGATCCATATTGGAGAGCAAAAAGATTTCGACCGTTTGGTGACCAATCCTGCCTGTGATATCGCAGTCTATGGCCACATTCACCAGCAGTTTTTCCGCTATGGTTCAGGTGGAGAACTCATCCTCAATCCTGGCTCGATTGGCCAACCTTTCTTCTTAGAAAAGAACTTGCGCAAGGATCTTCGGGCCATGTACGCTATTCTTGAATTGGATGAAGTAGGGCTTAAGGATGTTGATTTTAGACGGGTGGATTATGACGTCGCTAGGGAACTCCAACTCGCCAAAGACTTGCATCTGCCATACTACCAAGTTTATTATGAGAGTTTGGTCAATGGCATTCACCATACGCACAACCATGAGCTTCTTCATGAGATTGAACACAGAGAAGGTCATGATCTCGAAATCGATGCTTGGTTACAGACCTTCTTTTCATAGTGTAACTATTGACATTACATCTAAAAAGAGTATAATGAAGAGAAAGAAAATGCTTTGCTGACTAGATTGAGAGGAATGAAGGATGCAAATTTCGAGTCGGTTTACCATCGGGACCCATGTCATGATCATGATTGCCCTTCGAGGGGATAAAACCAAAGTAACCAGCGATTTTTTAGCAGAAAGCGTTGGGGTGAACCCTGTAATTATTCGGAAAACCTTGTCTCAGCTAAAGAAGGCAGGCTTGATTCATGTAGCGCGTGGGACAGGTGGAGCAACTCTATCAAAAACAGTCGACGAGATTAGCTTATTGGATATCTATCGGGCTGTAGAATGTTTAGGAACGACAGGTCAGTTATTCGGCTTTCATGACCATCCCAATCCAGACTGTCCGATTGGTCACAACATCCACGACATCTTAGACGGCAAGCTCGCAGCTATTCAAATCGCCATGGAAAAAGAAATGGCTCGGACCAGCCTTAAAGAAGTTGTCATCACGACCCAGAAAAAAATAGACCAGGTATCAGTATCTTAAAAAAATAGAGAGTGGGACAGAAATAGGTCATTCGTTAGAATTCGATTTCGTCGTCCCACCTCCGCACAGTTGAGTAGGGCTGTAAAAGCTGATGAAATCAGCGTAGTAGGGCCCACTCAACTACTGCGCCTTGCTCGACAATCCAAAGATAATTAAGAGGCTAGGACTTTTGTCCCAGCCTCATTTTTTATAGTTATTAACGAAACAAGATGTTTGTTATATATTGAAACGACTAAAGGATTAGTCAAAGTAAAGTAAGTCTTTGCTGGTTTCTGTGAAGAGTCCAAATCCGTCTTTTGTGACGTAACCACAATCTTCGATACGGACTCCGACTTTACCTGGAATATAGATTCCTGGTTCGACTGAGAAGCACATGCCTTCTTCAAGTACCATGTCATTTCCTTCCATAATAGAAGGGAATTCATGCACGTCCATTCCGATCCCGTGTCCGAGGCGGTGGTTGAAGTACTCACCATAGCCAGCTTTTTCGATGACGCTCCGTGCAGCACGGTCGACGTCGTGTGCTGTTACACCTGGTTTGATCATGTCAATGGCTGCTTGTTGAGCTTCTAACGTCAAGTGGTAGATTTCTTTTTTGAAATCATCAGGTTTTCCAACAGCAACAGTACGAGTCATATCTGACGCATAACCATTCACCATACAGCCAAGGTCAAAGAGCAAGAGAGCATCGTTTTCGACTTTGTTGCTTCCAGGAATTCCGTGTGGGTTAGCTGCATTATTTCCAGTCAAGACCATGGTTTCAAAGCTCATTTCATAACCCAAGCGTTTGATACCAAAGTCGATTTCTGCTACGATATCAGTTTCTGTTTTATCCAGTGAGATGGCGTCGAATCCCATATTGACAGCCTTATCTGCATATTGACCAGCCACCAACATTTTTTGGATCTCATCAGCAGATTTGATCAAGCGCATCCGGTTAATTCGTGGTGTTAAGTTAGTAAATTCCGCTTTTTCAAAGACAGTACGTAAGCCATTGTATTTGGTAAGGATCAAGTTATCATATTCAAGTGCAACGGTTTTGGCATCGGGTTTTGCGATAGCCCCTTTAATCTTTTCCCATGGGTTTTCAGAATCCACATAGCCAACCACTTGGAAATCAACAACTGCAGTCGCCCGTTCCACTTCAAGTGCAGGAACGAAGAGAAGTGGTTCGTGGTCTGTGTAAACGAACAAGAAGAGTTGACGTTCGTGGGGATCACTGTAAAATCCAGTCAGGTAATTGATGGTGACAGGATCGGATACAACAGCGACATCTGTTTTTTCAGTTTCAAGAAAATCGACGATTTGATCTAATTTAGACATAATGCTACCTTCTTTCTATGGATCTATTTTGTCAAATTTTCCCCAAAAAAGCAAGAGTTTACAAAATTTTACCAAAATGCTTGAAAGTGTTTACAATAAGTGATAAAATAGGATTAATTAGAGAGTGAAAACGAAATTTTCAACAATGAAAGGAAATCTTATGAATACAGACGATACAGTAACAATTTATGATGTCGCCCGTGAAGCAGGGGTTTCAATGGCAACCGTTAGTCGTGTAGTAAATGGGAATAAAAACGTTAAAGAAAATACACGTAAAAAAGTTTTAGAAGTGATCGAACGCTTGGATTATCGTCCAAATGCTGTTGCGCGTGGTCTTGCTAGCAAGAAAACAACAACAGTCGGTGTTGTGATTCCAAACATCACGAATAGCTATTTCTCTACATTGGCTAAAGGGATTGATGATATTGCAGAAATGTACAAGTACAACATTGTTCTTGCAAATAGTGATGAAGACGATGACAAAGAAGTTTCAGTGGTAAACAACCTCTTTTCAAAACAAGTGGATGGGATCATTTTCATGGGTTATCACTTGACTGAAAAAATTCGCTCAGAATTTTCACGCTCTCGGACGCCAGTTGTCCTTGCTGGGACCGTGGATGTTGAACACCAATTGCCAAGTGTCAATATCGACTACAAGCAAGCAACTGTTGATGCTGTTACACAGTTGGCAAAACACAACAAGAAAATTGCTTTTGTAAGTGGCCCATTGGTGGATGATATCAATGGAAAAATTCGTTTGTCAGGCTATAAGGAAGCTTTGAAAGCAAAAAAATTGAGCTATAGCGAAGGGCTTGTGTTTGAATCCAAGTACCGTTACGATGAAGGTTACAACTTGGCAGAACGAATCATTGCGTCAAAAGCAACAGCTGCTTTTGTGACAGGTGATGAATTGGCTGCAGGTCTCTTGAATGGTTTGTCTGATCACGGTATCAAAGTACCAGAAGATTTCGAAATTATTACCAGTGATGATTCACAAGTAACCCGATATACGCGTCCAAATCTATCAACAATTGGACAACCCTTGTATGACCTTGGTGCGATCAGTATGCGCATGTTGACTAAGATCATGCACAAAGAAGAGTTGGAAGAACGCGAAGTACTGTTGTCTCATACGATCAACCAACGTGGAACGACGAAAAAATAAGGATTGGTAGACTAGAGTCTCGACATGGGAAGACGTGTCTACTAGTCTGAGAGGCTAGAACAGAACTGTTCTAGCCTCTTTTTATATGTGTCATTAATCATAAGTAATGATGAAGTGAAATTGAATGAGTGTTGGTTCAAATATTGATGTGTAAGTTACAATTAAATCGTTCTAGAGTTTGTTAAAATACCATACAACAAAATATGATGAATTTGTTTTGTTTCGTCTTCTATGTTTTTATTTGGAGATAGATGATTTCCTGTGCTATTGAGAGCACTCATGACGTTTAATATAACCTCTGTTGACAAATCTTTAGCAATTATATTTTCATTTTTACCTAGCTCAATATATGCACGATATATTTCACGCTTTTTCTCATCTATCGCTTTTGTCATAAGTTTCGTAAAAGTAGGATCCTCTAACGTTTTTTCTTGAAAGTAGTTAGAAATCTGTTGGCTTATTTTTTTCTGACATAAAGCTAAGGCTTGATTTAATTTTGATTTATAATCTATATTACTGAGTAGAATGTTTTCAGCTTCTTGTATGATGTCTTTAAACAATTCATTAATACATAAAGCTACTAAATTATCTTTCTTATCAAAGTAATTGTAGATTGACACAGGAGAAACTTCTGCGACTTTTGCAATTGATTGTATACTTGTTTCTTTAAACCCTTTTTCTTTAAATAAAGAAAGAGCAGACTGAATAATAGCTTGCTTCTTTTTTTCTGTTGTTTTTTGATATTGATTCATTTGAACACTCCATTTGATATCAATTATAGCACAACTTTGAAATTTATCTCAGATTATTTCATTAATTCTTGACGATATCTGATATTTACAATACAATTAAGTTTGAAATATAATTAATGATATTTCAAACTTATAATAATTGAGGGAAGATATTTAATGTTAACTGAATTTCTTATTAAGCAGTCTCAAAAACCTAGTGGTCTTATTGGTAGAGTCATCACAAAAATATGGTCATTCTATTTTAAAAAACTTAGTCTTTGGGCGATTAAACAGACTACTATTTCAGATAATTATAGAATTTTAGAAATTGGTTACGGTGGCGGGAGTACTATCAAGAACCTTCTTGCTTTAAATAAAAATCTTGAGATTCATGGTATTGATATTTCTAAGGAATCATATAGAACTGCCCAACGTGTTCATTCAGATTCCATAAGAAAAGGTAGTGTCCAACTTAAGATTGGAAATGTGGAGAATATGCCTTATCAAAATAACTATTTTGATAGAATATTTGCTATTCAGACCCATATTTTTTGGAAGGATATAAAAAAGAGTTTTCAAGAAGTTTATAGAGTCATGTCCAGCAATTCTACTTTGATAATTGCTTCTGAAAAAGAAAAAATACATTATCATATGACAGATTATCGTACAAGTCATGAATTTAGTCAGTTACTAACAAGTATTGGTTTTTCAAAAATTGAGGAAAAACAGAATCGCAATTGGATTTTGTATATCGTATATAAATAAAATAGAATTTTAAATTTCGAACAGAACTGTTCTAGCCTCTTTTTTATACTGCAAACAGGCAGAGACTTGCTGGGCACTCTTTATTTCGGTATAATAGAAAGTATGAAAGTTTTACTGTATTTAGAAGGAAAATCCGTATTACAAAAATCAGGAATTGGTCGAGCCTTGCAGCATCAAATGCATGCGCTTGATTTGGCTGGGATTCCGTATACGACAGATATTTTAGGAGATTATGATGTGGTGCATATCAATACCTATGGCCCACGGAGTTTCCTTTTGCTCCATGCAGCAAAGCGTCGTGGAAAGAAAGTCATCATGCATGGCCATTCAACCCGTGAGGATTTTGAAAATTCCTTTATCGGGTCTAACTTTTTTGCGCCCTTGTTTGGTAAGTATTTGGCTCACATGTACCAAAAGGCAGACTATGTGATCACGCCATCTGAGTATTCCAAACACCTGATTCAGTCTTATGGGGTGACCACACCGATTATCGCGGTTTCCAATGGGATTGATTTGGAAAAATACAAGAAGGATCCGAAAAAAGAAGAAGTCTTTCGCAAGCATTTTAATATCCAAGAAGGCCAAAAGGTTGTCATCTGTGCAGGGCTTTATTTTAAACGCAAAGGGATTGAAGATTTCGTAGAAGTGGCCCGTCGCATGCCGGATGTTCGCTTTATTTGGCTAGGTTCTATCAACAAATGGATCATTCCGCGTAAGATTCGTCGTATCGTGGAAAAGGATCATCCTAGTAATGTGGAATTCCCTGGCTACTTCAAGGGAGCAGTCTTCCAAGGGGCCATGACGGGTTCAGATGCTTTCTTCTTCCCATCTTATGAAGAAACAGAAGGAATCGTTGTTTTGGAAGCCTTGGCCAGTCATCAGCACACGGTCTTGCGGGATATTCCCGTATATAATGGCTGGATTGACGAGACGTCATCTGAATTGTGCCATAATGTAGACGAATTTGTGGATTCCTTGAACAAGGTCTTGAACGGACAAGTAGACAAGCGGGAGGCAGGCTACAAGGTCGCTGAAAGTCGTTCGATTGACTTAGTGGCTTATCAATTGGTCGAAGCCTATCAAACAGTTTTGGAGATGTAAGATGCGTGTAGGGTTATTTACAGATACCTATTTCCCGCAAGTTTCGGGAGTGGCGACCAGTATTCGGACGCTCAAAACAGAATTAGAAAAATTGGGTCACACGGTCTTTATCTTTACGACAACGGATAAAGATGTCAACCGCTATGAAGATTGGCAGATCATTCGGATTCCAAGTGTGCCTTTCTTCGCCTTTAAGGACCGCCGCGTTGCTTATCGTGGATTCTCAAAGGCGCTTGCCATTGCCAAGCAATACCAGCTGGATATTATCCATACCCAGACTGAGTTTTCACTGGGCCTTTTGGGAGTGTGGATTGGACGCGAGTTGAGGATTCCTGTTATTCATACCTACCATACTCAGTATGAGGACTATGTCCGCTATATTGCAAGAGGTATGGTCATTCGCCCAAGTATGGTCAAATACATTGTGAGAAGTTATATGAATGATCTAGATGGAGTGATCTGTCCTAGTGAGATCGTTTATGACTTGCTCCAAAAGTACAAGGTCAAGGCAGAAAAACGCATTATTCCGACAGGGATTGATTTGGCCAAGTTTGACCGACCGGAAATCACTCCGACAGAGACAGCAGCTCTTCGTGAAAAATATGAAGTCGCAGAAGATGAAACGCTTTTATTGAGTCTGTCGCGGGTTTCTTATGAAAAGAATATTCAGGCTGTTATTGCGGCCCTTCCTGATGTCCTCAAGGTCAATCCAAAAGTTAAGTTGATCGTGGCTGGAGATGGTCCTTATTTGGATGATTTGAAAAAACAAGCGGCGAAACTGGGGATTTCAGATGCGGTTGTCTTTACAGGGATGATCCCACCAAATGAGACAGCTCTTTACTATAAGGCGGCTGACTTCTTTATTTCAGCTTCAACGAGTGAGACGCAAGGGTTGACTTATTTAGAGAGTATTGCGAGTGGTACCCCGATCATCGCTCATGGCAATCCTTATCTCGATCATGTGATTGATGACCCTATGTTTGGAAAGCTCTTTTATGAAGAGAGTGATCTGGCACAAGCGATTCTTGAAGCGATTGAGGAGATGCCACCAATCGATGAGACCAAGTGGGCAGAAAAGATTGATGATATTTCTGCAGCAACCTTTGGCCGTCGGGTCTACGAATTTTACTTGGATAAAATCATCTCTAAAGACTTTTCAAATGATTTGAATCCTGAGCAAAGTCGGGTTAAGCGGATGTCTAAGACCATTGTGAAAATCCCGACCAAGGTGATTGCTCTTCCGGTCAATGGATCTGTGAAGATGATGAAGGCTTCGGTCAAACAAGTGAAGAAAATCCGTAAAATCACGCATTTCTTTGATTGAAAATGAAACTTTTTCTTGCAAAATTTTTCAATCGTGCTATAATAACTGACAGAGACATATCAAATCTAGGAAATCTGATAGAGAGCGCGTGGGGCTGGAAATCGCGTAGAGGATAGGTTTGGGACTACTCGTGATTCTTTTATGCAAACATAAAACGGTGGCTACGTTAGAGCCAATCAGAGGTGTCCCTCTTTTTTGAGGAACATAAATGAAGGTGGAACCACGTTGCGACGTCCTTTCGAGGAGGTCGCTTTTTTGATTTCTTCATGAAGACATCAAAAGGAGTGACGATTCCAATGTTCAAAGACATCTCCCACCCATTTAGCTACTAAAAACTTTATAAGGAGAAAATCATGATTAAGATTACTTTCCCAGATGGCGCTGTTCGTGAATTCGAATCTGGCGTTACTACTTTTGAAATTGCCCAATCTATCAGCAATTCTTTGGCTAAAAAAGCTCTTGCTGGTAAATTCAACGGCAAATTGATTGACACAACTCGTGCCATCACCGAAGATGGAAGCATTGAAATCGTGACACCTGATCACGAAGATGCACTTCCAATCTTGCGTCACTCAGCGGCACACTTGTTTGCCCAAGCAGCTCGTCGCCTCTTCCCAGATATTCACTTGGGTGTCGGTCCAGCGATCGAAGATGGTTTCTACTACGATACAGACAACCAAGCGGGTCAAATCTCTAACGAAGACCTTCCTCGTATCGAAGAAGAAATGAAAAAAATCGTCAAAGAAAACTTCCCATCTATTCGTGAAGAAGTGACTAAAGATGAAGCGCGTGAAATCTTCAAAAATGATCCATACAAATTAGAATTGATCGAAGAACACTCAGAAGACGAAGGTGGGTTGACCATCTACCGTCAAGGTGAATACGTTGACCTTTGCCGTGGACCACACGTCCCATCAACTGGTCGCATCCAAATCTTCCACCTTCTGAACGTTGCTGGTGCTTACTGGCGTGGGAATAGCGACAATGCGATGATGCAACGTATCTACGGTACAGCATGGTTTGACAAGAAAGACTTGAAGAACTACCTTCAAATGCGTGAAGAAGCTAAGGAACGTGACCACCGTAAACTTGGTAAAGAGCTTGACCTCTTCATGATTTCTCAAGAAGTTGGTCAAGGTCTTCCATTCTGGTTGCCAAATGGTGCGACCATCCGTCGTGAGTTGGAACGCTATATCGTTGATAAAGAAGTAGCAGCAGGCTACCAACACGTCTACACTCCACCAATTGCTTCTGTAGAACTGTATAAAACTTCAGGTCACTGGGATCACTACCGTGAAGACATGTTCCCACCAATGGATATGGGGGATGGAGAAGAGTTTGTTCTTCGTCCAATGAACTGTCCTCACCACATTGAAGTCTACAAACATCATGTGCACTCTTACCGTGAATTGCCAATCCGTATCGCTGAAATCGGTATGATGCACCGTTATGAAAAATCTGGTGCTTTGACTGGTCTTCAACGTGTGCGTGAAATGTCTCTGAATGATGGTCATACTTTTGTGGCTCCAGAACAAATCGAGGAAGAATTCAAGAAGATCCTTCAATTGATCATCGATGTGTATGAAGACTTTAACTTGACAGATTACCGTTTCCGTTTGTCTTACCGTGATCCTGAAGACAAACACAAATACTTTGACAACGATGAAATGTGGGAAAATGCTCAACGCATGTTGAAAGCAGCCGTTGATGATATGGGTGTTGAGTACTATGAAGCAGAAGGGGAAGCAGCCTTCTACGGACCAAAATTGGATATCCAAGTGAAAACAGCTCTTGGTAAAGAAGAAACCCTTTCTACCATCCAATTGGACTTCTTGCTTCCAGAACGCTTTGATCTTCATTACATTGGAGCAGATGGAGAAGAACACCGTCCAGTTATGATCCACCGTGGGGTTATCTCAACGATGGAACGCTTTACTGCGATCTTGATTGAAAACTACAAGGGAGCTTTCCCAACCTGGCTTGCTCCTCACCAAGTAACCCTTATCCCAGTATCGAACGAAAAACACGTGGACTATGCTTGGGAAGTGGCTAAGAAACTTCGTGACCGTGGTGTTCGTGCAGATGTGGATGAACGCAATGAAAAAATGCAGTTCAAGATCCGTGCTTCACAAACTCAAAAAATTCCTTACCAATTGATTGTTGGTGACAAGGAAATGGAAGACAAGGCTGTAAACGTACGTCGTTATGGTCAAAAAGAAACAGAAAACATGTCAGTGGATGCATTTGTAGAATTGATTCTTGCAGATATTGCAAATAAATCTCGTGTTGAGAAATAAAACGATCACAGTCTGATAAATATTTTTTAGTAAGAAAAAGCAACAACTATTTCAGTTGTTGCTTTTTCTATTTTGTTTAACCTGAGCTAGTAGTGATCGGTCAAATCGCCACAAATAGTATCCTCATCAACAATCCTTTCTATCCATGAACTTTTGGATATAGGATATCCTCCCAAGATTTGCTTCCATGAGTTAGATAAGTTGACTATCCTCAATCCTTGTCTGCTTCATTTTCTTTTACGAGATCGTTTTGTGAATCTTTTTCAGAGAGTTTTTGATCGATATACTTGTCAATGTTTTCGTAAAATTCCTTGGTCGTCTCACTATCTAATTTTGTCGAATTATGGACTTGATTGACTTTCAATTGAACAGATTGAATACCGTAAGAGTCTTGTTTTTGGCGAATGGTTTCTAATTCTTCTTCTGAAATCGGATCTCCAACAACTGTCAAGACCAATTCATTGCTACTTGACTTGTAGACTTGATTAATGATCGTATGATTAGAGAACTCTTTGCCTACAAACTGTTTAATCCCTTCTTTTCGTGCTTGATCCATCGTCAGAGTGACTGCTGAATAGCTGGCTGGAAGAACCAATAATACAATCAAAGATATCAGCCCAATTCTCATTTTAATGTTTAGCTCTTTAAATGAACTTAAAGGAGATTTTCTCATTAAAATTCTTGTTCCAACAATATTGGTTAGCATGATAAAGACACAGTTAATCAAGAAAAGATAGAGAGCCCCGAATAAAAATCGCACATTTCCATTAGCTAAACCATAGCCTGCAGTACAGATAGGTGGCATCAGAGCTGTTGCAATGGCTACGCCAGGCACGATATTGTTTGCTTCTTTTTTCCTTGAACCAATGACACCTGCTATCCCACCAGCAATAGCAATGAGAACATCCCAAATGGTTGGAGAGGTTCGTGCAATCAACTCGCTACTTGCATAAGATAAGGGAGAAATCCAGAAATACAGAGTCGAGACAAGCAAACTGACCAATACTTGAGTAAATAAAACCTCTAGAGATTGCTTGATTAAACGCGTATCAAAAATAGCTAAACCGAATCCTAGTCCCACAATCGGTGTCATAAGAGGGGAAATCAGCATGGCTCCAATAATAACAGCTGTTGAATTCATGTTTAGACCTATAGAGGCAATAAAAATCGCACACATCAAAATCACGGTATCTCTTAATCGAACATGAAGATCATCATATAGTTTCTCGCGAAATTCACGTGTTGAATAGTTTCCGGACATTGGTTACTCCTTTTATTTCATATAATCTTGTTTCTGCATGGATGATGGTAGAGAGACTTCTGTCCAAACTGACATATTTTTAATTCTCACCTGTTATTTTTTTGAACATTATCTTTTAAATATCCATCAGTCCATCCTTGACATTATACCAAAAATTTTACGGTCTTTCTCTGAAGAAATCAATTGATTTAAAAGATAGTGAAGGCAGAAATTTTTGTATCCTTATCCGAAGAAGAAAAACGATATCTCCTCTGAAAGTAGATACCGTTTTAATGTTTAAACATGATGAGTATGTAGCAGCAATCCTAGCTGATATCTCCAACAAATCCCGCGTTTCAAAATAATACAAAAAGAAAAGATTGAGATGTAATGATCTCAGTCTTTTTGCTTTGTCTTATTGGAAAGTCCAGCAATTGAGACTCCACATTTCTTCATAAGTTTGATATAATAAGAAGATAGAGATTGATAAGGAAAAGTAGCATTAGAAACAGGTATGTAAGATGAAAAAAATATTAGTAGTTGATGATGAAAAACCAATTTCAGATATTATCAAATTTAACATGGCAAAAGAAGGCTATGAGGTATTGACAGCCTTTGATGGTCGGGAAGCTTTAGAGGTCTTTGCGGCTGAAAATCCGGATATTATTATTCTAGATTTGATGTTGCCAGAGATTGATGGCTTGGAAGTGGCGCGGACGATTCGTAAGACTAGCAATGTGCCGATCATTGTCCTATCTGCTAAGGATACGGAATTTGATAAGGTCATTGGGCTTGAAATCGGGGCGGATGACTATGTAACCAAACCCTTCTCGAATCGGGAATTGCAAGCGCGTGTGAAAGCCTTGTTGCGTCGTTCGGAGTTTGCGGCTGATCCTCAACTTGAAAATGAGGCCGATACGGAAATTGTCATTGGTGATCTTCACATTCTTCCAGATGCTTTCTTGGTTCAAAAAGGCAACAAAGAATTGGACTTGACCCATCGCGAATTTGAATTGCTCTATCACCTTGCGACCCATGTCGGTCAAGTGATGACCCGTGAACACCTTCTTGAGACGGTGTGGGGCTATGATTACTTTGGTGATGTTCGGACAGTGGACGTGACAGTTCGTCGTTTGCGTGAAAAAATCGAGGACACACCGGGACGTCCAGAATATATCTTGACCCGCCGTGGTGTCGGATATTATATGAGAAACAATGATTGATCTAATAAAACAATTTGTCATGTCGTCGAACTTTGTCTTTGTTCTGATTACGGTTGGGTTTATCATTGTGGTAGCCTTGCTTTTGCTAGAAAACCGTAGGGACAATATCAAGCTCAGACAATTAAACGCCAAAATTAAGGATCTGATTGCAGGGGACTATTCCGAAGTGGTCGACATGCAAGGAAGTCCAGAACTGACGGATATGACCAATAGTATCAATGATCTGTCGGAGGTTATTCGCCTGACGCATGAAAACTTGGAACAAGAAACCAAGCGTTTGACCAGTATCCTTTCTTATATGACAGATGGGGTGCTTGCGACCAACAGACGCGGTCAGATCATCATGGTCAATGAAATGGCAGCCAAGCAATTGAATGTTAATCCAGATGAGGTTCTCAATACCAGTATTCTTGATTTGCTTTCGCTTGGAGACGACTATGATCTGCGAAGCTTGATTACTGAAGTACCAGAGTTAACCATCGATTCCCAGGATGAAAATGGGGAGTACTTAAGCCTTCGTGTGCGCTTTGCCTTGATTCGTCGCGAGTCAGGTTTTATCTCTGGTCTGGTAGCTGTCTTGCACGATACGACAGAGCAGGACAAGGAAGAACGGGAACGTCGCCTCTTTGTCTCCAATGTGAGTCATGAACTGCGAACACCTTTGACCAGTGTGAAATCCTATCTGGAAGCCCTAGATGATGGCGCTTTGTCAGAGCCGGTGGCACCAGATTTTGTCAAGGTTTCACTGAATGAAACCAACCGCATGATGCGTATGGTCACAGATCTTTTGAGCTTGTCACGAATCGATAATGAAACTAGTCAGTTGGACATCGAGTTGACCAACTTTACAGCCTTTATTACCTTTATTTTAAACCGGTTTGATAAGATCAAGAGTCAATCGCAAGAAGATACCAAGAAGTATGAACTGATCCGTGAATATCCAATCACCCCGATTTGGGTTGAAATAGATACGGATAAAATGACCCAGGTAATCGACAATATCTTGAACAATGCCATCAAATACTCACCCGATGGTGGGAAAATCAAGGTAGGGATGAAAACAACAGATGCCCAGTTGATTATCTCTATCTCAGATGAGGGCTTGGGAATTCCCAAGAAAGACTTGCCACGCATTTTTGATCGCTTTTACCGAGTGGATAAGGCGCGTAGCCGGGCCCAAGGTGGGACTGGTCTGGGCTTAGCCATTGCTAAGGAGATCATTAAGCAACACAAAGGCTTTATTTGGGCCAAGAGTGAATATGGTAAGGGATCTACCTTTACCATTGTCTTGCCGTACGACAAAGATGCGATTAAAGACGACTGGGATACAGAAGAGGAAGAATAAGGAGTCAATGACAGAAGAGGGATTTAAGTACAGTATTTTAGCTTCAGGTTCTAGTGGAAATTCTTTCTACCTTGAGACACCAAAGAAAAAACTGCTCATTGATGCAGGTCTCTCAGGGAAAAAGATTACGGGACTATTGGCTGAAATTGATCGCAAACCAGAAGATTTAGATGCCATTCTGATTACGCACGAACACTCAGACCATATCCATGGTGTGGGTGTTTTAGCGAGGAAATATGGTATGGATCTATATGCTAATGAAGCCACTTGGAAGGCTATGGAAGGGACCAAGTATCTAGGAAAGGTCGATGATGCTCAAAAGCATATCTTTGAAATGGGCAAGACCATGACTTTCGGAGATATTGATATTGAGAGCTTTGGCGTTAGTCACGATGCTGCAGCCCCTCAATTTTATCGCTTGATGAAGGATGGGAAGAGCTTTGTCATGCTGACGGATACGGGCTATGTGAGTGATCGCTTAGCAGGAATCGTCGCGGATGCGGATGGCTATCTGATTGAGTCCAACCATGATGTAGAGATTCTTCGAGCAGGTTCGTATGCTTGGCGTTTGAAGCAACGGATCTTGTCTGACCTGGGGCACCTTTCTAATGAAGATGGGGCAGATGCCATGATCCGGACCTTGGGAAATCGCACCAAGAAGATTTATCTGGGGCATTTGTCAAAAGAGAACAATATCAAAGAATTAGCCCATATGACCATGGAGAACCAACTGGCCAGAGCAGATCTAGCAGTCGGTCATGATTTTGAGGTGCTGGATACCTCACCAGACACCGCGACTCCTTTGACGAAGATATAAGATAGAGAACCACCTACGGGTGGTTTTTTGATTTCTGATTAAAATCCTTTCATTTAGTGATGAATTTGCTCTTTGCCCTAAATTTGTGTATGATAAGAAAGAGCGAATTCTGAATGAGAGTCACGTTTTGTACAATCAAAGAAGAGGAGAAATGAAAAATGAAAAAGATGATGTTATTACTGGCAAGTTTAGTTGCTTTAACAGCTTGTAGTCAGTCTAAGCAAGATACGAAAGAGTCAACCTCCACTCAAACGGCGAAGGAAACAAAAGTATCAGAGTCTTCTAAAAAAGAAAAAGAATTGAAATTTGTGGTGGCCCCTCAAAATGAAGGAAAGACGTCTGATCTTATTGAGTTAGGGAAGAAATTGGTTAAAGAACATCCTGAAGTTGGTAGCGAGGGGAATATGGCGATCTATTTTACCGGGGCTGTTTCAGATGGCAGGGCGGCACTCATGCTGGTCAATAAGACAGATGTAGATATCAAGAAAGATTTGAACTTTTCAATTACCTGGTCTTATGATGGAAAGGCTATTTTTGAGAATCAAAAGGTTAGCTATTTTATCAAGGATAGTGGGGAATTACCTTCTCATACAGCAACTATAATATTATTGCCATTAAATGAGGAACAACAGAATATTGTGGATGGAATGTCAGATCCATCTAAGATGAAGCTTCTAATGTCAGATGTGAACACTGTAGAGTGATTATGAAACAAGAAACATACAAAGGAGAAGTAAATGCGCCTTGTTTATCTTACGATTGGTTTTATATCATTGGGACTAGGAATTATTGGGATTCCATTGCCAATTTTACCGACAACCCCCTTTTTATTGCTGTCCATGGCTTGCTTTGCTAAAAGTTCCAAACGCTTTGAAACTTGGCTTTACCAAACCAAGCTTTATCAAACCTATGTAGCGGATTACCGAGAGACCAAATCGATTGCCAAAGAACGGAAGAAATGGATCCTTCTTCAGATCTACATTCTGATGGGCATTTCCATCTATCTGGCCCCGATTATTTGGGTGAAGCTTGCTTTAGGAGCTTTGACGATTTTTATCACCTTTTATCTCTTAAAAGTGATTCCCAATAAGCCTGAAAAACCAACAGAAGAACATCCTGAGTAAAAATAGAGAATTCAGGCCCTAGAACTAGGAAAAGAAGTGCGTTCGTGCTTCTTTTTTGGTATCTGAAACTTACAGTGAAGGAAAAAGCCAAATGCATGAAATTAATGGCCAACGTTGCTCACGAAATTGAACTGCGAGCGCTTGAATCAAAAATTGAAAAAGAGGTGTAGAAAAAATGGCAAATGAAGTAGAAAAAACAGCCATCAATGAAGTGTTGAGGACTGTTACACTAATTAATAAAAGGTTTGAAGAAATCATTGAATTACAACGTCAACAAGATCTAGCTATTTTTATCTTCGTGGTGTTCTTGATGCAAAAGATCAAGACCCTTAATGCTCGATAAAATAAGACCATTTTCTTTATAATCAGAATCTCGAAAACGTAAAGTATTAGATGTGATCAGATTGTAATCTGAACGTTCTAGCAATGATAAAATTTTATCTAACTTTTGATTTAACTTTTTATCAATAGATTCGAGAGTTGTAGCTTTGTCAAGACGGCTAATAGGCATTTTAAAGTTTTCAAAACTTTGCATTTTAGATTTGAGGTCAACTTTTGATTCTTCGATTCTTGACACATCTGTATCATAAAAAGTAGTACGGGTCGTGATGACATCAAAAGGAAGTTTTCCACCAGATTCTATGATCGGTACAAGCGGAAGCTCTAGCGCTTGTCTAAAACCTAGTTCGTAAAATGCATTTGGATTGTGTTCTGTCATATCCGCAACAACCATATGAGCAGTTTTTAGGTAGTTTATAATCGTTTCATTGATATTGTCTACTGCATTGACATGGTCAACGCGAATCGGTTTATAACCTAAATCTTCGCAAACTGGAGCAATAAGGTATTTATATACTTTGTCAGCCCGTTCTCTTGTGGGAGTACCAGATTCCCCAATTGCGCTTATAATGAAACAAACTTTATCAGACATAAATACTAACCCCAATCGTTTTTAGTTTATTATACCAAATAACGATAGGGAATTAAATAATAAGAAGGTGAAAGAATGAAACCTAAACGATATCCGTATAGCGGAAAAAGAAAAAAGCCTATCGAGGTGTCGATAGACTTACTAACAAGAATTAGCGCTCTTGAAGTAAAAGCAGCCAATTTGGCAAGTCACGAAATATTCAGAATTCCATCTTCACATTCTTCAACTGTATAACCTGCACTTATGCACTCGGAAATAATTTCATCTTTAGGAATTGCATAAAGCGATGGATCTATGTGACAAACCTTATATAATGGATCGCTTAGAATTGTTTGAATGGTGCGATCTAAATCATCCCAGTTATAGTTAGGATAATTCTTTTGAGGTCTAGGTCGTAATTTTGACATAGTGTTTCTCCTTTCCATTGAAATCTTGACTAAAACTGTGAGAGGCCTTAGCCAAGATACATTATAATGTAAAAGCTTTTGTTTTTCAATATATAGTGATAAAAAGGATTAAATATGTTGCGCATACACAACATATAGTGTTTAAAATGTAGGAAAAGATTGAACAACAATTAAAATCAAGGGGCTGGTCGGTGTATCGACTAGCTAAAAAGTCAGGTATTTCTCAATCGAATTTTTCTAACTTAAAGGCTGGAAAATTGAAAGAGATGTCTTGGACGAATATGTGCAAATTAGCTGATGCACTAGAGGTCAGCTTGGACGAATTTAGATAGGAGGTGAAAATTACATGGCTAATGCAAATGTTGATATTGTATATGAAATTTATGCAAATAATATTAATGATGCTATCGACGCAAAAAATAAAATCATCGCCAACACGCTTGACGATGAAAAAGTACATATCAATATTAAAACAAGTGGAGATGTTTGAACTGTAGTTCATTATGACAATGGAACTAAAATTAGCGAAACGCACGTAACAGCGCCATTGTAGATTGTCTTATAGTACTTGGAATCTCATCTGTTTTGTTAGATTCATTTAAAGTGTATGACATAGTCAAACCTATATTTGTATCCAGTGTAAAAGTATCTTGGTATACTTTCCTATTGTTATCTCTGTATGAAATCGTGATTTTCGATGATCCTTTAAAATCATCTTCAATATTAGAAGTGAATTTTTGACCAGGAGCAATCATATTTCCTACAAGAGATTTAAAATTATGCTGATTATAGATACCTAGATTCCCATGGACAGTTATGTCGGTAATGTAGGCAGGTGTCTTTCCGAAATTTTTAATAACATAAACTCTTTGTCGGTCCTTTATTTCAAATAAATCGACAAAGACATTTACATATGGCCTAGCCATATCTTCCTCGGCTCGCTTTGTACGATGAAGGGATACAATGTTAAAAAAGAACCCCACTAGAGCAATAACCACAGTTGTATACAATGTCCAAGTTTGGACTTCAAGTTCAGTAAAAGGCATATAAAGCCCTCCTTTCTGTGACTATTATATCAGAAAGGGGTAAAAAATAAGGAGGTTAAGAAATAAAACCTACTATAAGGAATGGGAGTTAAGTTGGTAAGATATAGAAATGCGCCAGTTGAAGAAAGTTAAAATTCATGGAGTAAATTTACAAAACGTGGTATTCAACTTATTTGAGCGATATCCAAACACACCTAAAACATAGTGAATCAACTAACCGTATCTAATGGATATCTAATGGTAATCGTATTAAAATTTTGGTATACTTAAGAGTATGAATTTATTAGAAAGTAGGCTTCCCATGGAGAAATTACAAGCCCTGTTATCGGAACGGTTTCAGATCGTTTTTTCAGATAGCAGTTTATTAGATACAGCTTTTACGCACACCTCTTATGCCAATGAGCACCGCCTCTTAAAAATTTCACATAACGAACGTTTGGAATTTTTAGGAGACGCTGTTCTTCAATTAGTTATTTCCGAATATTTGTATAAGGAACACCCAAACAGACCGGAGGGAGATTTGTCCAAATTCCGTTCTATGATTGTCCGTGAAGAAAGTCTGGCTGGTTTTTCTCGAGATTGCCAATTTGACCATTTCATCAAACTAGGCAAAGGCGAAGAAAAATCTGGTGGCCGGGACCGTGATACGATTCTTGGTGACTTATTTGAAGCCTTTTTAGGTGCTCTTTTACTGGATCAAGGTGTGGAAGCGGTCAAACGCTTCATCAATCAGGTCATGATTCCCAAGGTTGAAACGGGTCAATTTTCTCAAGTCATTGACTATAAGACTCGTTTACAAGAACTGTTGCAGGTTCATGGGGATGTGGAGATCCAGTACCAAGTGGTCAGCGAGTCCGGTCCTGCTCATGCCAAAGAGTTTGAAGTGGAAGTGTTTGTGAACGGTAAAACGATGGGACGTGGTCATGGTCGTTCCAAGAAGTTAGCGGAGCAGGAAGCAGCCCGCAATGCAGTTGAAACGAGGAATGATGGGCCATGTATCTAAAAGAGATTGAAATCCAAGGCTTTAAATCCTTTGCAGATAAGACAAAAGTCGTGTTCGACAAGGGGGTTACTGCTGTTGTAGGGCCTAATGGATCTGGAAAATCAAATATCACGGAGAGCTTGCGTTGGGCCTTAGGGGAATCCAGTGTCAAGAGTCTACGTGGGGGCAAGATGCCCGATGTGATCTTTGCAGGGACAGAATCGCGTAAACCGCTGAATTATGCCTGTGTCACAGTTGTCTTAGATAACCAGGATGGTTTTATCCAGCAGGCAGGTAAAGAAATTCGTGTCGAACGCCATATTTATCGATCGGGAGACAGCGAGTACAAGATCGATGGTAAGAAAGTACGTCTCAGAGATGTGCATGATTTGTTCATGGATACGGGATTGGGACGTGATTCCTTCTCCATTATCTCCCAAGGACGGGTAGAGGAGATCTTCAACTCCAAACCGGAAGAACGCCGGGCTATCTTTGAAGAAGCTGCTGGTGTCTTGAAATTTAAGACTCGGCGCAAGGAAACTGAGACCAAGCTGAATCAAACCCAGGAGAATTTGGACCGTCTGGAGGACATCCTCTATGAATTAGAAGGACAGATCCAACCTCTTGAAAAGCAAGCGACTGTCGCTCGCCGTTTCTTGGAATTAGACCAAGAACGGCAGGTTCTCTTGCTGGATGTTTTAGTTGCTCAAGTTGATTTGACAAAGGACCTTTATGAAAAGGCTGATCAAGAAGAAAAGGCCATTCAAGAAGAGTTGGCTTCTTATTACCAACGTCGTCAGGTCTTAGAAGAAGATAATGTACGCATCAAGAAAGCCCGTCATCAGTTGGATGAGAGCTTAGCTGAGGACCAGGCCAGCTTACTTGAGGTTACTCGTTTGATCAGTGATTTGGAAAAGCAAATCGAAGTGGCTAAGCTGCAATCGAGTCAAGCAGCCCATAGTCGCAAGGAAAATTTAGAGCGATTGGATGCTGTTTTGGCCCGCCTGGAAGAAGCGAAACAAGAGCTGGCTCAAAAACAAGAGACACTAGCTGTGCTTCAACAAAGACTGACAGAGAACCGGCAGCAACAAGAAAAGCTGGAAAAAGAATTAGCCAACTATGAAGAAGATCCGGAACAAGTCATTGAGCATCTACGTGAGCAGTATGTGGAGCTCTTACAGACAGAAGCTGAAAAATCTAATGAGCGGACAGCTATTGAGAGCCGGATCCAAGCACTCCTGCAAGAATCTAGCCATCGTCAAGAGGACTTGATCAAGGCGCAATCCAATTTTGAAGCTGCCAAGGAAAAAGAAGTTCGCCAATTGGAAGAGTTGGATCAGGCACAAGCGACGGTCAAAGGCCTATTAGCAGAATACCAAAATCAATTGGTAAAAGTGGAGCAGGCCAAAGCTGCCTACCAAGAGGCTCAAACGGCCATGTTTGACTTGATGGATGAGAGCAAGAACAAACGGGCGCGGATCAATAGCTTGGAAGCCATTCAGAAGAACCATAGTAACTTCTATGCAGGCGTCAAGAGCGTCTTACAAGAAGCAGACCGTCTAGGAGGCATCTGCGGGGCTGTTAGTGAGAATTTGAGTTTTTCAAAAGACTACCAAACAGCGCTTGAAATTGCTCTGGGAGCTAGTAGCCAACAGATCATTGTCGAGGATGAAAAGGCCGCAACACGAGCGATTGATTTCTTGAAACGCAATCGCTTGGGACGGGCAACTTTCCTTCCACTAACGACCATCAAAGCCCGTCAACTCTCTTCTCGTAATCTGGAGTTGATTCAAACCAGTGCAGGATTTTTAGGAATTGCGAGTGACTTGGTGACCTATGAGCATCGTTTTGAACAGATTTTCCAAAGCTTGCTTGGAGTAACGGCCATCTTTGACACGACGGAGCATGCGCGTGAGGCGGCTCGTACAGTCAACTATCAAGTTCGGATCGTGACCCTAGATGGGACCGAATTGCGGACGGGGGGATCTTACGCCGGTGGTGCCAATCGTTCCCAAAATACGGTTTTTGTCAAACCAGAATTGGATAGTTTGAAGCAGGAAATGCAAGCTCTGGATGCTCGTTTGAGAGAAGCAGAGCAGGAGGTCGAGACCAAGGACAATCTGCTCAAGCAGGCGCAAGAATACCTGGCCTCTATTCAAAGCCAAGGTGAGCAAGCGCGTCTAGAGCAACAGCGGGCCCAATTGGCCTACCAACAAAGCCAAGAGCAACTGAAAGAAATTCAGGAACTCTTAGAAGCTTTGAAGTCAGAATTGGCAACAGATGCGACCCAGTCTCTCCAAGAAGAGCTGGAATCCCTTACTGAGCAATTAGCAAAAATTGAGCTTCAAAAAGAAAATCTGAATCGCGACATTGAAACCATGAAGTCGGACAAAGATGTCCTGCAACAAAAAGTACAAAACTTGCAAGAGCAATTGGCAGAATTGCGACTTCAACAGACGGAATGGTTGAGCCAACAAAGCTATGAGCAAACAGATGTTCGTCGCTTAGAAGAAACGATCTCTCAGTTGGAAGTAGAAGAGCATCAGTTGCAATTATTGATTGAACAAGGCGAGGCCCAAGTTCAGATAGTTGATGTGGAGCAGCTAGCCAACCAATTGACGCAGGCCCAAGCCAAGAAAACGGAACTGGAACAAGGAGTCATTCGGAAACGCTTTGAGCTGGATGATTTGGAAGGCCAGGCCGAAGATGTGGCAGAACAGATGGAGCAAGCTCGCAAGAAAAACGAAGAGTGGATTCGTCAACAAGCCAAGGCTGAAGCGACACGTGAAAAGCATGCGGATCGTTTGAACAAGCTCTTAACGCAAATTACCGATGAATTCATGCAAAGCTTTGACCAAGCCAAAGAGCAGGCTAAACCTGTTGAAAATCTTGCAGCAGCTGAAAACCAGCTCAAGAGCATCGAAAAAGATATTAAGGCACTTGGTCCAGTCAATGTGGATGCGATCGAGCAGTACAATGAGGTGAAGGGGCGCTTTGATTTCCTATCAAGTCAGCGTGAGGATGTCTTGGCTGCGAAAAACATGCTTCTGTCTACCATCAACGACATGAATGACGAAGTCAAGGAACGCTTTAAATCGACTTTTGAAGCTATTCGTGAATCCTTTAAAGTCACTTTCCGTCAAATGTTTGGTGGGGGTTCTGCTGATTTGATTCTGACAGAGCCAGATCTTCTGACAGCTGGTGTTGAGATTTCTGTGCAGCCACCTGGTAAAAAGATCCAATCCTTAAACCTCATGAGTGGTGGAGAAAAAGCCTTGTCTGCCTTAGCTCTCTTGTTCTCGATTATTCGTGTCAAGACCATTCCTTTTGTCATTCTGGATGAGGTAGAGGCTGCTCTAGATGAGGCCAATGTCAAGCGTTTTGGGGATTATTTGAACCGCTTTGATAAGGAAAGCCAGTTTATTGTCGTGACGCACCGGAAGGGGACCATGTCAGCTGCAGATTCCATCTATGGTGTGACCATGCAGGAATCTGGGGTTTCTAAAATCGTCTCAGTAAAATTGAAAGACTTAGAAAATGAAGAATAATGATATTAAATTGATCGCTACGGATATGGATGGGACCTTTCTAAATGACCAACATCAGTACGATCAAGACCTTTTACGCAAGGTGTTAGCAAGCTGCAAAGAAAAAGGCATCTATTTTGCTGCTGCGAGTGGCCGTGCCCTCCTTTCTCTCAAATCCCTCTTTAAAGGCTTTGAAGACCAGATGATTTTCATTGCTGAAAATGGTAGTGTGGTAGAATTTCATGGAGAAGATCTCTACGAAGCGACCATGTCCAAAGACTTTTATTTGGGTGTTTTTGAAGCTTTGAAAGCTTCCCCTTATGCAGACCCGAATAAACTGCTTTTGACTGGGAAAAAAGGAAGCTATGTCTTAGAAACAGTAGATCCCGACTATCTGGCCTTGAGTCAACACTACAATGAAAATATTCAAAAAGTGAAAAGCTTAGCGGATATTCAGGATGAAATTTTCAAATTGACCACCAACTTTGATGCAGCTCTGGTCTTAGAAGGTGAACAATGGGTCACTGAGAATATCCCCGGTGTCAAAGCGATGACGACAGGCTTTGAATCAATTGATATTGTCCTCGATTATGTCGATAAGGGAGTGGCGATTACTGCCTTAGCGGATAAACTAGGGATCTCGATGGATCAGGTGATGGCTTTCGGAGATAACCTAAATGACCTCCATATGATGCAAGTCGTGGGCCATCCTGTAGCGCCAGAAAATGCACGACCTGAAATCTTGGCGATTGCTGAAACAGTCATCGGCCACCATGCGACTGGTTCTGTCCTACGCTACATGGAGGAAATTGTATGAGTCAGATTGCCTTGATTGCGCTGGATTTAGATGGGACCCTTCTCAATTCAGAAAAAAAGATCTCCCCTCGCAATAGAGCAGCCCTCGCTGCTGCACAGGCCCAAGGTGTCAAGGTGGTTCTAACCACTGGTCGTCCCTTGAAAGCCATGGATTTTCTTTTAGAAGAATTGGGAACAGCAGGCCTCAAAGAAGAGTATACGATTACTTTCAACGGTGGTCTAGTGCAGCGAAATAATGGAGAAATCCTCTCAAAAGTTGTCTTGGCAGCAGAAGATGTCGCAACCATTCATGATGAAACAGCCCGTCTAGGCCTTCCGCTGGATGCTATCAGTGAGGGAACGGTTTATGAGATTCATGCAGATCGAAAGTCTCTCTATTCCCTTTACAATCCCTACCTGAACTTTATTGAAACAGATTTTAAAGACCTGCCATCCACGATTTCCTACAACAAGTGTGTGACAGCAGTCGATCAAGACTTTTTAGATGCAGCGATCAAGCAGATCAAGCCGGACTTATTTCAAGACTATGAAATTTTTAAATCTCGGGAAATGTTGCTGGAATGGTGCCCTAAAAATGTTCACAAGGCGACAGGTTTAGAGGCACTGGCAGCTATTTTGGGCCTTAAGGCAGATCAAGTCATGGCCTGTGGAGATGAAGCCAATGACCTGTCTATGATCCAGTGGGCTGGACTAGGGGTTGCCATGGGCAATGCGATTCCAGCAGTGAAGGAAGTTGCAGCGCTTGTGGCCCCTGTGACCAATGACCAAGATGCTGTCGCATGGGCGATTGAAAATTATGTGCTAAAGGAGAGTGAATAAATGGGATTATTTGATCGTTTATTTGGAAAAAAAGAAGAAACTGAAAAAGTGCTTCCGTCTTCGGAAGAAGTGACGGAAAGTACTGAGGTTGAAGAAACTGTCAAAGAGGAGCCGGCGGCTACCTTAAATGACAAGGAAGAGCAAAAAATCGCTGATATGGAGGCTTATTACCAAGAGCTCAAAGCGCGAATTGCAGCCACTCATCAACCTATTTCAACCGTTGCTCAAGAAGAGCCGGCAGAGGAACCTCTTGTTGAAGAAATCGTGACTTCAGAGACTCCTGAAGATCAAGAACCAGTAGAGGAGCCTCCAGTTGCCTTTGAACCTGCTCAAACAGAAGCAATTCCTCAAGAAGTTTCACCACTAGCTGATGACACGGAGACTGAGCCTCTTGAAGAAGCGGAAGAAACTGAAAATGGTGAGGAAGCAGATGGGGCTAACGGTTCAGAACTGGAAGAAGAGTCACCGATTGCTTCTCCATCATCTGAAGCTGAGCTAGTAGAAGGGAGCACGACAGAAGAAGAGTCTCCAGAACTAGTAGACGCTCAGGATGAGGTCCTAGAACCTGAAGTATCAGAAGCGATCGCTCAAGTGGAGGAAACTTCAGAAGTGGCAGAAGCCGAGTCTAGACTTCCTGAAGGAGAAGCTGCATCAGCCGTTGAGGAAAGAACTGTTGAAGAGGCAGAAGAGCCAATTCCAGACGAGGTTGAGCCAGAGCAAGAAACCATTCAGGAAAAATACGATCGTAGCTTGAAAAAGACACGAACTGGATTTGGAGCACGTCTCAATGCCTTCTTTGCCAATTTCCGTTCAGTCGATGAAGAATTCTTTGAAGAATTGGAAGAACTCTTGATCATGAGTGACGTTGGGGTTCAAGTGGCCTCTAATTTAACCGAAGAGTTGCGCTATGAAGCCCGTTTGGAAAATGCCAAAAAACCAGATGCTCTCAAGCGCGTGATCATCGAAAAATTGGTGGACTTGTATGAAAAGGATGGCCAATTTAATGAAGCCATTCGTTTTCAAGATGGTCTCACGGTCATGCTCTTTGTTGGGGTCAATGGAGTTGGTAAAACAACCTCTATCGGGAAGTTAGCCCATCGCTATAAACAAGAAGGCAAGAAAGTCATGTTAGTTGCAGCAGATACCTTCCGTGCAGGAGCAGTGGCTCAACTAGCAGAATGGGGACGCCGTGTAGATGTTCCAGTTGTAACAGGTCCTGAAAAATCAGATCCTGCTAGCGTCGTATTTGATGGAATGGAACGCGCGATCGCTGAAAACATCGATGTTCTGATGATTGATACAGCTGGTCGTCTGCAAAACAAGGACAACCTCATGGCCGAGCTTGAAAAAATCGGGCGCATTATCAAGCGTGTGGTACCTGATGCACCGCATGAAACCTTGCTAGCCCTCGATGCATCAACTGGTCAAAATGCCTTGGTGCAAGCGAAAGAATTTTCAAAAATTACGCCTGTGACAGGGATTGTATTGACCAAGATCGATGGAACGGCTCGAGGTGGGGTCGTCCTTGCGATCCGTGAAGAGTTGGACATCCCAGTGAAGTTGATTGGATTCGGAGAAAAGATTGATGACATCGGACCATTCCACTCAGAAAACTTCATGAGAGGCCTCTTGGAAGGCTTGATTTAAGAGTCAAATAGAAAAAGACAAATTGTTGGAAGGACAATTTGTCTTTTTGTTTCCTTGCGCTATCAAAAAAACCACCCGAAGGTGGCTTTCCTTAATTCTTAGGTTCAGGTTTCCAAACCCATTCGGCTCCGTACTCTGCAAGGAGATCATCGGATGCAGTTGGTCCCATGGATCCTGACTTGTACTCATAGAGCGGTGCTCCATCTTCGGCCCATAATTTTTCGATCCGGTCAATCAATTGCCATGAAGCACGGACTTCGTGCCAGTGGCTGTAATTGGTTGAGTCATTGTTCAAAACGTCGAAAATTAATTTTTCATAAGGCTCTGGTGAAGCTCCAGTTGCGGTCGCATCTGTTTCGTAGTCAAAGGAAATTGGTGCGATACTGAATTTTTCTCCGACCTCTTTTCCGTTGATGCTCAATGAGAAACCTTCATTTGGTTGGATATAAATGGTCAAGACATTTGGTTGCAAGCTATGTCCAAAGATGGAGTCGGTTTGCTTGAAGACCACATTGACCATGGTTCCTTTTTGCGTCAAGCGTTTTCCGGTACGGAAGAAGAAAGGCACTCCGCGGAAGCGATCGCTATCAACAAAGAATGCACCAGAAGCATAGGTTTCCGTAGTAGATTCAGGGTCGACATTTGGCTCACTGCGATAAGAGATATCTTTTTTCCCTTCGATCGTACCTGAATGGTATTGACCACGGATAAAGAATTTCTTCAATTCGTCATCTGTTGGATTGTGCAATTGCTCAAAAACTTTAACTTTTTCTGCCCGAATTGCATCCTTGGTAAAGGTAGCTGGTTTATCCATGGCAAGCAATGACAAAAGCTGAAGGGTATGGTTTTGCACCATATCTCGAAGGGCCCCCGAGTGATCGTAGTAGCCACCGCGTTCTTCAACCCCCAAGCGTTCAGCAAAAGTAATTTGGATATTGTCAATAAAATCTCGGTTCCAGAGATTATCAAAAATAAGATTTCCAAAACGAATGGCAAAGATATTTTGGATCATTTCTTTTCCAAGGTAATGGTCGATCCGGAAGATTTGTTCTTCATCAAAGGTTTCTTCCAATTCCTTGTTGAGCTGACTAGCTGTTTCTAGGTCTGTACCGAAAGGTTTTTCAACGATCAAGCGCTCAAAGCCTTGTCCATCCACAATTCCTTCGGATTTGAGGTGTTTGGCAATGGTTCCAAAAAATTGAGGAGCCATGGACAAGAAGAAGACCTTGTTGTGTTCTGTTTGGTATTTTTCATCCAAGCTATTTTGCAATTCACGCAGGGCAATGTAATGTTCGGTATCATTGACATCGTGGCTTTGGTAGTAGAAATGGCTAGCGAATTCTTGAGCTTGTTGTGGGCTATCTGCCAGATCTGTGATAGATTCTACCACGACTGATTCAAAGTATTCCTTGCTCCATGGTCTGCGAGCTGTTCCGATAACCGCAAAGTGTTCAGATAGATTTCCTGATTTATAGAGTCTAAAAAGGGATGGGTAGAGTTTGCGCTTGGCTAAATCTCCACTAGCCCCGAAAATGGTTACAATAACTTTTGAAGACATTTAAGTACCTATTTCCTATTTTATTAACCATATTTTACCATAAAATCTACAAGATTTCTTTGATGGAATCGTTGTTCCGAATATTTTCCGCTTGGATTAGAGGATTTGAGAGGAAAGCATAGAAAAAGCTAGAATCAATGTGGATTCTAGCTTGAACTGTTATAAGCTGTTTGGATCGACCACCGAAGAAACTTGGTGACTCCATCAGAATACGCGGTAGACATATGGATTATCCGGTTTCGTAATGGTCTTACAATCGCTAATGTGAAGGACAGGCAAGCTTTGCTTGAGCTGCTTGTGGTATTCAATGGACAAGGTTCCTTTCGCATGGATCCAAGTGTTGTTTTCGAAATGCTGCGGAGCACCCGTCGTTAAGAGACCGTAGACTCCGGAATCTGCGATACAGTGGATGATCCCAAAGCGAAAGAGGAATTGGCTATCCTTGTTATTGGGGTCATTGTATACAAAGCCGGTCAGCTCGATTGTCTTTCCTGCAAATTGGTCAGGATAATCATAAATAACCTCCATGACTTCCATGTAATTCTCAGTGGTCACCTGGATCACTTTTTTATCAACATATTTCTTTGCCGCCTGCTTCATTTCTGATTCATAGGCTGACTTGGTAAAATAGCTACTAGTATCTGGTTTGAGATACTGGGTTGTTGTCCCTTCGTCCTGCTGGATTTCCTTGGAAGAACCGGCCGCAACCGGGAAGTGGTAGCCTTTGGCAGAAACTGTTTGGGAATCCAGTGTCACTGTAGGGAAAAATAGCCCGACAAACAAAGGAATACAGAGCAAGAAGATACTCGCCACTTTTGCCCAGAAGCCAGAGAGATGACTGTGGATCTTCATCTGCTTGACCCAGATGATCAGCTGCACAAGAGCTAAAACAAATGACAAGAACATGGAAATATAAGCCAAGTAAGAATAGTGTAAGTTGATGTATTGATTGAGCTTACCAGATAATTGCAGGTACATGGTGAGCTCAAAATAGCCAGCTAATATCAAGAAACGAATCATAGCACTACCCCCACAAACCAAGCATAAAGGAGCACAACTCCACTCACAATCCCGATAAATTGCCAGATGAAACGGGTCTTGAGATAATTTTTCATCATGAGGAGATTTTTGACATCAAGCATAGGCCCAATCACCAAAAAGGCAAGAACAGGCGCTACTCCAAAACTTGTTAGAAGAGAGGATCCAACAAAGGCGTCCGCCTCGCTACATAGTGAGAGGAGAAAGGACAAAACCATGAGAAGGAGAATAGCAATAACCGGTGTTGCACTGATCGAAGTGAGAATCCGTGTTGGGACATAGACTTGGACGAGGCTGGCAAAGAGACAACCAAATACCAAGTAGCGTCCCGTATCAAAGAATTCATCAATGGCTTGCACCAGGACTTGAAAGAGCTTTTGACCTTTGCTCAAGTTACTAAAATCATGTTCATGTACAGCCTTACGATGTTCTTTTTGGATCGAATCTGTCTGAATAAAACCAAGAAAGATCCCTAGCACCGTTGCGACCAGTAGGGAGCCAAGGGCGCGGTAGAGGGCCATCTTGACAGAATTCCCAAAGGCTGAGTAGGTCGCAAAGAGAACGATGGGATTGATGACCGGTGCTGTCACCAGAAAGGGAACAGCAGTATAACTTGGGACTTTCTTTTCTAGAAAGCGATTGATAATGGGAACAATCCCACATTCACAGGAAGGAAAGATAAAGCCGATAAAAGTCCCAAAGAAGATCCGCCCAAATTTATTCTTAGGAAGAAAGCGGTAGACCCTCTCGGGGGTGATATAAACCTCGATAATCCCTGAAATGATACTTCCGATTAGGACAAAAGGTAGGGCCTCGATAATAATCGATAGAAAAATAGCCCCAGCCTGCAAGACGCTAGAGGGAAGGTGTTGAAAGAATGTCATTACTTAACCTTCTTTGCTTCTTTAGTTGTAGCAGTTTCTGCCTTCTTTTTTTCTTCGGGGAATTCGACTGTTTTTTCTACATCTGGAAAACTTGCAAAGTTTTCAAACATTTTATCAAGATCATCTGTTTTTGAGAATTTAATAGCCATTGTTGGGCCTCCTTTTTATTTTCTTTCATTATAACAAAAAGGAAAGAGCAAGGGGGAAATGGAGCATAAAAGGAAAGATCCATAGGGTCAAAATTATTCTATGAAAAATCCCTGAAACAGAGACCAGAACAGGCGATCTCCCCCCTTAGTGGCAGCAAAATATGCTATAATAGAAGCTATGGATAAATATGAAAAAATAGCCCAAGAATTGGGTGTTAGCTTAAAACAAATCGATACTGTATTGAGTCTGACCGCAGAAGGCTCAACTATTCCTTTCATTGCTCGCTATCGAAAAGATATGACGGGAAATTTAGATGAAGTAGCGATCAAGGCCATTATTGACCGGGACAAATCGTTAACGACTCTAGCCGAACGAAAGGAAACCGTCCTTGCTAAGATTGAGGAACAAGGCAAACTGACAGAGGCGCTCAAGCAGGCTATTGAGGCTGCTGAAAAATTAGCGGATGTCGAAGAGCTTTATCTCCCTTATAAGGAAAAACGGCGGACCAAGGCGACGATTGCTCGAGAAGCAGGACTTTTCCCCTTGGCACGTCTCATTTTGCAAAATAGTCCAGACTTGGAAGCAGAGGCTCGGAAATTTACCTGCGAGGCCTTCCCAACTGAAACCGCAGCATTAGCTGGTGCAGTGGATATTCTGGTAGAGGCTATTTCAGAGGATACCCAATTACGGGCCCTCACTTATCAAGAAATTCATGGGCATTCCCTCATGACGTCAACCTTGAAGGATGAAAGCTTAGATCCTAAGAGAACCTTTGAAATCTATTATGATTTTTCTGAGAAGATCAAGAATATGCAAGGTTACCGGACTCTAGCTCTCAATCGTGGGGAAAAATTGGGCGTTCTCAAAGTCGGATTCGAGCACCAACTGGATCGGATCATTCGTATTTTTGAGGCTCGTTTTAAAACGAAAAATGCCTATGTCGATGAGGTTATTCAACAAGCGGTTAAGAAAAAAATCGTTCCTGCGATTGAACGTCGGATTCGGACAGAGTTGACGGAGGTGGCAGAAGACGGAGCCATTCAATTGTTCTCTGAGAATCTACGGAATCTATTGCTCATTCCTCCATTAAAAGGGCGCGTGGTCCTTGGATTTGACCCAGCCTTTCGGACCGGTGCTAAACTAGCCGTTGTCGATGAGACAGGAAAGATGCTCGCCACCCAGGTCATCTATCCAGTTGCTCCTGCAAAACCAGCTCAGATCGAGCAGGCTAAAAAGGAACTGTCTTCCTTGATCAAGGAGTTCGGAGTAGAAATTATTGCGATTGGAAATGGAACCGCCAGCCGTGAAAGTGAGGCCTTTGTCGCAGAGGTGCTTCATGACCATCCAGGAGTTCGCTATGTTATTGTCAATGAAAGCGGAGCCTCTGTCTACTCAGCTAGTGAGTTGGCCCGTCATGAGTTCCCAGAGCTAACCGTTGAAAAACGCTCGGCCATCTCCATTGCCCGTCGCTTGCAAGATCCGCTAGCAGAATTGGTGAAAATCGATGCCAAATCCATCGGTGTCGGTCAATACCAACACGATGTCAATCAGAAAAAACTGACAGAAAGCTTGGATTTCGTGGTAGATACTGTCGTCAACCAAGTTGGGGTCAATATCAATACGGCTAGTCCCTCTCTCTTAGCCCATGTAGCAGGACTCAATAAAACCATCTCTGAAAATATTGTGAAATACCGGGAAGAAGAAGGAATGATTCTTTCACGAGCACAGATTAAAAAAGTCCCTCGTCTCGGCGCCAAGGCTTTCGAGCAAGCGGCTGGATTCTTACGCATTCCTGAAAGTAAAAATATCTTGGACAATACCGGCGTTCACCCTGAAAGTTACAAGGAAGTTGAAAAACTTTTTCAACTTCTTGAAATTACCGACCTCGATGCATCCGCTCAGGAAAAATTAAAAGCTGTGAACATAAAGGAGATGTCTACTCAGCTGGATCTGGGACCAGAAACCCTGAAAGATATTATTGCCGATCTCCTAAAACCAGGTCGCGATTTGCGGGATTCCTTTGATGCACCCGTGCTCCGTCAGGATGTCTTGGATATTAAAGACCTGCATATTGGCCAAAAATTAGAAGGGGTTGTGCGCAATGTGGTTGACTTTGGAGCCTTTGTCGATATTGGCATTCACGAAGATGGCTTGATTCATTTCTCCCATATGAGCAAGCAGTTTATCAAGCATCCAAGCCAGGTCGTATCAGTAGGTGATTTGGTAACCGTCTGGGTGAAGAAGATTGATGTAGAACGCGAAAAAGTCAATCTTAGTTTGGTAGCTCCGAATGAATCTGACTGAGTATGTGCGCCAAGTATCCCTAGAAGATTTTAGGAGAGAATTCCGTCATCGAGCAGAGTGGAATTCACGTCTTCAAACCACTGGAGGGCGTTTCTTTCCCAAGGATCGACACCTTGATTTCAACCCTAAAATATACCAAGCTTTCGGGTTAGAGGTCTTTCGAAAAATCGTCCGCCACGAGCTCTGCCATTACCATCTTTACGATCAAGGTAAAGGGTATCGCCACAAAGATCTAGCCTTTAAGCAACTCCTCCAGCAAGTGGACGGTCTTCGTTTCACACCTCCTCTACCAGATAGAACTGGGCGAGTCAAGCGGATCTATCTCTATCAATGTCCCCGTTGTGGCCAAGAGTATAGACGAAAGCGAAAAATCGATCTGAAGAAATATGCCTGCGGTCGCTGTCATAGTCGCCTGCAATTCCTTGAAATGAGACAAGAGTAAGAATCGGTCTTTAGGCGGATCTCTTTCCAGTTAGACTCTGCTAAAATAGGTCTAACTAGAAAGAGGAAAATCAAATGACATCATCATTTTACAAATTAAAACGACATCGCCTGGTTTCAGGTGTGCTAGCTGGCTTAGCTGATAAATTTGGTCTTAGTGTAACTCTCCTACGCTTCTTGTTTATTCTTTTTACGGTTTCTCATGCCTTTATCGGTGTGATTATCTATTTACTGTTAGATACGACCTTACCTTATAAGGACGAGGAGGAGCAGGAAATGTTTGACGATGGCCCTCGACCTCGTCGAAGAAAAGAGGCCGAACCCATCCATGATCAGAATGATAGTCCATTTTTCTAAAAGGAGATCCGAGTGAAGCAGAAGTTCTATTCCCTTGCTTTTATTCTATATCTCTTCTTCAGTTTTATAGGACAATTTTTCATTTTAGATCGTATTTTTGGTGAAGGAGTTGGAACAGTTTTGATCGGAATGCTCCTTTTTCCACTGGGCATTTGGAATAGCCTCTTCTACCTCTTGTTTCTGCCAACAGAAATGGCTAGAAAACCACAAATTTATCGGTTTTCGATTTTATTTCTTCCGATTTTGTATCTGGTTTTGTCCTTGCTGGGGGGAGGACCTACCACCTTTATGCTAGGCTTGATCGCATTTCCTTCAAATGCGGTGGTCTATGCAGTCTCTACCGGAATCAAATCCATGATCAAAGATTTCTTGCAAGGCCAAGGCTAGAGCATTCTTCATATGTTCCCATCATTTCCTAGAGGTTGGAGACCTTTGTCTTGGCCTCTTTTTGCTTGCCTTAAAAAGGAGTTGAAAATGGATCTTTCAAATGACACTTCAGTCTCTCGTCTGAAGAGAAAATCTGCTATAATAGAGAGAGAATTTGAAAAGGGAGAATGATATGGCAGTTACTGTTCGCGATCTACAGGAAAAGCTTCGTCTATCGGTTGTTTATGGGGATGATAACCTCTTAAGCAAGGAAATTACGACTGCGGACATTTCACGTCCAGGTCTTGAAATGACGGGCTATTTCGACTATTACACACCTGAGCGGATTCAGCTTGTAGGAATGAAAGAATGGTCCTACCTGGTGAAGATGAGCTCTCACAACCGTCATCAGGTCCTGCGTAAGATGTTCCAGCCAGAGACACCTGTCATCATTGTCGCGCGGAATTTAGAAATTCCAGAAGAAATGTTGCGAGCTGCGGAAGAAAAGCAACTAGCCATTTTGAAGAGCAATGTTGCAACCAGTCGTTTATCTGGAGAGCTTTCTAGCTATTTGGATAGTCGGCTAGCAGAACGCACGAGTGTACACGGTGTCTTGATGGATATTTATGGGATGGGTGTCTTGATCCAAGGAGATAGCGGAATCGGAAAAAGCGAGACAGGTCTGGAACTTGTCAAGCGGGGGCACCGCCTCGTAGCAGATGACCGAGTCGATATCTATGCGAGAGATGAGATGACCCTTTGGGGAGAGCCGGCTGAAATCCTACGCCACTTACTAGAGATCCGTGGTGTAGGGATTATCGATGTCATGAGTCTCTACGGAGCCAGTGCTGTCAAGGATTCTTCACAAGTCCAAATCGCTGTTTACTTGGAAAATTATGCCAAAGATCAGGTTTATGATCGTCTGGGTAATAATGCAGAAGAGTTAGAAATCGGTGGCGTGACCATTCCTCGGATTCGCATCCCTGTGAAGACTGGTCGGAACATTTCGGTCGTGATCGAAGCCGCAGCTATGAATGTTCGTGCCAAAGAAATGGGCTATGATGCTACCAAAACTTTTGAAGAACGTTTGTCCCAGTTGATTAGTCAAAATGAGGTGAAGGAATGAATCCAGTAGCCCTTCAATTAGGTCCGATCAGTATTCGTTGGTACGCGATTTGTATTGTCTCTGGCTTGATTCTAGCCGTTTATCTTTCTATGAAAGAAGCGCCCCGTAAAAAAATTGATCCAGATGCTATCATTGATTTCATTTTGATTGCCTTTCCTCTTGCGATTGTGGGGGCCAGACTCTATTACGTTATTTTCGAATGGGGTTACTATAGCCAGCATCTTAGTGAGATTTTTGCGATCTGGAACGGAGGAATCGCGATTTATGGTGGCCTCTTGACAGGTGCCCTTGTCCTCTATATATTCTCTCGTAGACGCTTGATTGAGCCAATTGATTTCTTAGATATTGCGGCCCCAAGCGTCATGATTGCACAGAGTATTGGTCGCTGGGGAAACTTCTTTAACCAGGAAGCTTATGGAGCTGCTGTTAAAAGTCTCAACTACCTACCCTCTTTTATTCGAGATCAAATGTATATAGATGGTAGTTACCGTCAGCCAACCTTCTTATATGAATCCAGTTGGAATCTGCTAGGTTTTCTCTTGATCTTGATTCTTCGGAGGAAGCCACAATTTTTGCGGCAAGGTGAGATCACAGCCTTTTACCTTATCTGGTATGGTTTTGGTCGGATGATCATCGAAGGAATGCGGACAGATAGCCTGATGTTTGCGGGCTTACGTGTTTCCCAGTGGTTGTCGATGATCCTGATTCTAGTTGGACTCGCCATCATCATCTACCAACGTTGCAAAAAAGCCCCTTATTATGTAGAAGCAAAGGAGTAATATATGTTTATTGAAATTGCCTACGGCCTCTTAGGCCTTGCCTTAGTAGCGCTTGTCATTTATATGATTTTTTTCCTCTCAAAGATTGGAAAAGTAGTAGATGAGACGCAAAAAACCATCCAAGTTTTGACATCAGATGTCAATGTCACCTTGCATCAGACCAATGATCTATTGGCAAAAGTCAATGTTTTAACGGATGATTTGAATCAAAAAGTTGCAACGATTGACCCACTCTTTACAGCCGTGGCGGATCTTTCAGAGTCAGTTTCAGATTTGAATGATCAAGCCCGTCAATTGAGTGTCAAAGCAGTGTCAGCTGGTGGAAAAACAGTGAAAGCCTCTATCGGATTAAAAGCGATTAAGATGGCTTCAAAATTATTTAAATAGAATCGAGGAAGAATATGGGACGTTTATCTAGTTTATTAATTGGTGTGATTTCAGGTGCTTCAGCAGCCTACTATTTATCAACAGAGCAAGGAAAGAAAGTCACTAAAAAGGTGGTGCGCTTCGTAAAAGATTATCAAGAAGATCCTCAAGAAGTACATGAATCGGTGAAACAAACTGCTAAGGATGTTTCAAAACAAGCAGCAGAAGTGATCCAACAAACCAAAGAAAAAGTTGGTTCTGGAGAAATTACGACAGGAACTGTTTTGGAATCTGTCAAAGAAAAGACGCAAGATGTGGTTGAAAAATCTCAAGAAGTCTATCACTCATTTAAGGATAAACTTCAAAAAGAAAATCTAAGTGGCAATGACTTGGTTCAATCCATTCGCAAACAAACAGAATCTGAAGACATCGTGTTAGAGTTGGATGAAAAAGATTCTGAAGAAGCAGCTGAAGAAGAAACAAAAGAAGTATAAAAAATGAGGCTCACTGAGCCTCTTTTCAGATTGAAGATAAATTCATCTTAGAAACTTTCCTTAAGTGAGTACGGACGTCAGGTGAAATTATCCAGTGGATGATTTCAGCAATCCAGGAAGTTCCATGACTTATTCAAGAGACAAAGGGCGTTCGCGGATAAAGTCAAAATAGGAAGTTTGACGCAGAAACTTTTGATTCTAGGAAAACTTATCTTTTTGACACAGTCCGCAGCCCGTGTTCAATTAGTTTTGAACCCCTTCGCTTTTCAATTTTTAGGCTCAGGCTAAAACAGTTCCCCGAACTGTTTTACTCTCAAAACTCCCGAGTTCCTGAAACATAATTGTTTCAGGAACTTTTCTCACGGCGGAAAGTTTCAGTAGATGATTGAATAACTTTAACTCATAAAAAGTTTTTATTCTTATAGAATTTCTAGGAAGCCTTTGAATTATCAAACACCATACCAAGTTTTTCTGAGTTACATGAAAAGTCTAACTTAATTTGACAACTTAGGGATTAAAAAAATTCGAGTAAATAAAAGAAATCAGGAAAACCTGATTTTTATTTTTTTCGTTTATTGTAGTAAATTCGGAACCCTTGAATACTAGCAAAGCTAGAACCAATCGCTAAAGCAAACGCAAAGAAGGTATTCATTTTCGTTGCTAAAAAGACAAAACTAAATACAACCGTCAACACACAGAAAATAGCAATATTTAAAAAATATAGCAATTCACTTAATTGAGGTGCGGGTTCAACTTCAGGAGCATAGTCCTGAATAGGGGTTTCTTGGGTTTGTTTGGTTAATTCGATATAATCGAATTCTTCATCATAGTGTCTTAAATTTCTTACGGGCATTTTCTCTCTCCTAACAGTACTCTATTATTCTATCATGAATTCAGGTATATAAATGTTACAAAAATGTTACAAATTTTACAAAATGAATAAATTTTTCTAGAATATCGGAATTTTTGTTATAATGGTTCTATGAAAAATATTATTATTACAGCAACAGCAGAGAGTGTTGAGCAAGCGCAAGCCCTGATTGATGCAGGGGTTGACCGAATCTATGTCGGTGAAAAAGACTACGGATTACGATTGCCTCAAACTTTAAGCTATGACGAAATAAATCGAATTGCCCAACTGGTCCATGCTGCTGGCAAAGAATTGACAGTAGCTGTAAATGCACTCATGCACCAATCGATGATGGATTCAATCAAGCCTTTCCTAGATTTTTTAAAGGAAATTCAGGCTGATTATATTACTGTCGGAGATGCGGGCGTTTTTTATGTCTTGAAACGAGATGGCTATCCATTCAAAACGATTTACGATGCCTCAACCATGGTCACTTCTAGCCGCCAGATCAACTTCTGGGGAAAACAAGCAGGAGCTTCTGAGGCTGTTTTGGCTCGTGAGATTCCATCTGCCGAATTATTCGTAATGGCTGAGAATCTTCAGATTCCAGCAGAAGTATTGGTTTACGGTGCTAGCATTATTCACCATTCAAAACGACCTCTTCTTCAGAACTATTACAACTTCATCAAGACAGAGGACTCTGTGACCAAAGATCGCGATCTGTTCTTAGCAGAACCAGGAGACCCAAATTCTCACTATTCGGTCTACGAAGACAAACATGGAACCCATATCTTCTCAAATAATGACTTGAATATGATGACCAAATTGTCTGAGTTGGTAGAACATGGCTTTGATCATTGGAAACTCGACGGTGTCTACTGTCCGGGTGAAAACTTTGTCAAGATTACAGAGTACTTTGTCAAGGCCCGTGATTTGATTCAAAAAGGAACATTTACACAGGATCAAGCCTATCTGTTTGATGAAGAAATCCGCAAATTGCATCCAGCCAATCGTGGTTTGGATACTGGTTTCTATGATTATGAACCAGATCGTGTAAAATAATAAAAAACTAGGGCTTCTTCGTTTGATAGTTTTCCTTTTTCAGGGAACGAAGAGGCTATTCATTATATCGACAATCTTGTAAATTGGAGAAAACATGACAAATACAAAAAAACGTCCAGAGGTCTTGGTACCGGCTGGAACATTAGAAAAGTTAAAAGTTGCCGTTAATTATGGGGCAGACGCAGTGTTCGTTGGTGGACAAGCCTATGGTTTGCGGAGCCGTGCCGGAAACTTCACCATGGATGAGCTTCGTGAAGGAATTGAATATGCTCATGCCCGTGGAGTGGATGTGCACGTCGCTTCAAACATGGTGACCCATGAGGGAAATGAACAAGGGGCTGGTGAATGGTTCCGTGAATTACGAGATATGGGACTTGATGCCGTGATCGTCTCAGACCCGGCCTTGATTGAAATCTGTGCAACCTATGCACCTGGACTCAATATTCACTTGTCTACGCAAGCTTCTGCAACTAACGTGGAGACCTTCCATTTCTGGAAAGAATATGGCTTGACCCGTGTCGTCTTGGCCCGTGAGGTATCCATGGAAGAGTTGGCAGAGATTCGTAAGCGTACCGATCTTGAGATCGAAGCCTTCGTTCATGGAGCCATGTGTATTTCTTATTCCGGACGTTGTACCCTTTCTAACCACATGTCTGACCGGGATGCCAACCGTGGTGGCTGTTCTCAATCTTGCCGTTGGAAATACGACCTTTACGATATGCCATTCGGCCAAGAACGTAAGAGTATCAAAGGGCAAGTTCCAGAAGAATACTCTATGTCAGCCGTTGACATGTGTATGATCGAGAATATTCCAGACATGATTGACAATGGGGTTGATAGCTTGAAGATTGAAGGCCGAATGAAATCTGTCCATTACGTATCAACAGTTGCCAACTGTTACAAGGCTGCTTGCGATGCTTATATGGAAAGTCCAGAAGCCTTTTATGCCATCAAGGATGATTTGATCAATGAATTGTGGAAAGTCGCTCAACGTGAATTAGCAACTGGATTCTACTACCAAACACCGACTGAAAATGAACAATTGTTTGGGGCACGTCGTAAGATTCCTCAATACAAATTTGTAGGAGAAGTGGTGGACTTTGATCCATCTACCATGACAGCGACGATTCGCCAACGGAATGTCATCAATGAAGGCGACCAAGTGGAATTCTACGGACCAGGCTTCCGTCATTTTGAATGCCAGATCCAAGACTTGCATGATAAGGATGGAGTGAAGATTGATCGCGCGCCAAATCCGATGGAACTTCTCACGATCACCGTCCCACAAGAAGTCAAGCCAGGAGATATGATTCGTTCTTGCCAGGAAGGTTTAATCAATCTCTACTCAAAAGATGGGGCAAGTAAAACTGTTCGAGTATAACAAAAAAAAAGAGAGGGTTAAACCTCTCTTCAGAATATAGACAAACTCTATTAGGACTAGAAAATCTTCTCTTTTAGAGTTTGATTACCATATAGTAAAAACTCTTTGAATGCCTATATAATAGCATTTGTAAGAGTTTTTTTCTTTATATAATTATGAAAAAAGATTGAAGAAAATTGTCCAAATGGACTTTTCCTTCAATCTGTATAATCAACTTTTAAATTGAATGCATTCTGTTTGGTTTTATTCTTTTCCATAAAGGTAACGACTAGCAATTAACCAAGTAGCAATATACATTATCACGTTAACCAAAAATGCGACAACGATAACCATATTCCAATTATGGGATAAATTAGTAGTTAGAATCCCCATAATTGTTGTACCAAAAAGTCCACCAATCTGTTTGTTAGCGTTTAGAGTAGCACCAGCAATTCCAGATAATTCTTGACCAGCAGCTTCCATAAGAATGGTAGTAGTCGCTGGAGTTAACACTCCGATACCTAGACTCATTAAAGAAAATAAAGGGATTAGGATGTATAGTTGAATTTCATGAAAAAGGACTCCAATTCCATAAATTCCTGCTGCTCCTACAATGGCAAAAATAATTGAGACAGTAGCGAGGCTTCCCACGGAAAATCGTTTTACAGCACGTGCGTAAAATAAATTACCAA
>JAGZZN010000039.1 GCA_018377375.1 Streptococcus parasanguinis | reverse complement strand
CTTGTAACCAGGGATATCACGGTTGTTTGAAGCTGTAAATTGTTGTCCTGCAAGACCTGTTTGTGTGTAGCTTGCAAGATCTGTTTCATTTCCAGTAGGTTTGTATAGTTGACCTGGAGTAGAGCTACCTTGGATAAGCTTATAGTGAGTTGTTTGATCAACTGTTGCATAAGGAACAGAAGTTTGAACGTTTTGTTTGTCTTCACCTTCATTACCAGGATAGTTAGTATCACGGATTTGAAGTGTTTCATACTCAAGCTTCGCATTTACCAATGAGAAGGTAACGTTTCCTGGATCAGTGCCGTTAGCACCTGTATAAGTCAAAGTGTTGGTTACATCAGAGTTGTTGTTTGTGATGTAGCTTGGAAGTGAGATGTTGCTTTCTCCCGCTTTGAGGGTACGAGTGTAGACTTCTGATCCATCAGATTTCTTCACGATACGCAAGTAAACATCTGGATTAGCTGAAAGACTACCAGTGATGGCAGAACGATCTACTGCAAGAGTAGCATAGTAATCAAAGTTTGTTTTCGCACCAGTAGAATGGTCTGTTTTAAGGAATTGCCATACACCGAAAGTGAAACGATCAGCGTTTGGATCCAAAGCATAGCCAGACTTGCTGAAGGCTGCATCCTCAATCGTTGCACCGTTCGCATCTGTAATAACTGGAACTGTCGTTCCATTAGTGCTTGTTGAGATTGGTGACAACTGAGCTGAAATTGCTGGAGCACCGTTTACTGTTGTGTTTCCAGTAAATCCTGCTGCAGTCAAGGTTGCCATCATGTCATCTACTGACTTGCTCAAACGTTCGCGTTGGTCTGCGTAAGATTGAGCTGAAGCATTAGCGTTGATTAAGCTGTTGCTTGCTGTCAATTCTGTTTGAACTTTAGCGATGGCAGCATCAAGTGCTGCTTTCTTTTCTGGAGCTGAAACAGTTGCTGAGTAGTCTCCTGCAATCTTGTTCAACAATGCTGCTTCTGAAGTGTTTTGTTCCAAAACAACTTTATCTTCAGCTTTCGCTACTGTTGTAGTGCTTTCTACACTTGCTTCAGAGCCAGCTGCTACAGTTGATTCGCTTGAAGCTGCTGAAAGTTCTGCTGAACCTTGTTCGCTCAATGAAGCTGAGTGAGATACAGATACGCTTGTAGAGGTTGAAGCACTTGCAGATGCAGAAGCGCTAGCTGATTCTGTTGTTGACTCAGTTGTTGATTCAGACTGAGATTCTGTTGTTGAAGTTGTACCAAGTACTGTACTTCCTTGCTCTACAAGAGCTTCACTTGAAAGCTCAGATGCAGTCGCAACGTCTGATCCTGTTTCATCTGCTTTTGCAGTATTCGCTACTGTAGCTGCACCAAAAACAGCCCCAGCTGCTACGATCCCTTTGAGCAAGCCACGGCTTGTCATTTCTTTCACTGATACTGCGTCTTCACGCACTTCAGCTACAACAGTCTCTTCGACTTGACCACGAATGACTTTCAAAAGACCAAAGTTAGAAGTCGCAGCACGCAACCAGTTTTTACCTGATTTGATCAATTTGAAACGAGTCACACGATCTGTTTCACGGAATTCACCGTTCGAACGTTTAAAAAACATTTCTGTCTCCTTATTACATTTTTTATTTCCCTAACATTATAGACTAATCTGTCGATTTTTGGAAGCAATTATCCTTAATTATTGCTATTTTTTTATAATTTTTGTTTTAGATAGTAATAAAATCGTTTTCAATAGGATTAATTTGTCAAACCGGGGCAATTTTTTGAAAAAATCCTATAATACTTTGACTTTAGAGGTAAAACAAAAAGCCCCATTTAATAGGGACTTTTCTGATAATTATCTGATTTTTTCCAACATGCTTTCAATATGTTGGATGGATTTTTCGCGACCAAGTAAGTAGATGGTATCTGGCAATTCAGGACCATGCATTTCACCTGAAACGGCGATTCGGATTGGCATAAAGAGGTTTTTCCCTTTGATCCCAGTTTCTTTTTGAACCGCTTTGATTTGTGGGAAGATATTTTCTGCCACAAACTCATCGTCTGACATGGCTTCGAGTTTCGCTTTAAAGGCTTCAAGTACAGTTGGCACGGTTTCACCAGCCATGACTTCTTTCTCTGCTTCTGTCAATTCTGGAAAGTCTGAGAAGAAAAGGTCTGTCAATGGAACGATTTCGTCCACTGACTTCATTTGTGGTTTGTAGAGTTCCACCAATTTCTCAGCCTTGTCTGTTAGACGACCTGCTTCTTCAAGGAATGGTTTGGCCATTTCAAAGATAGTCGCAAGATCTGCATTCTTGATATATTCATTGCTCATCCAGTCCATTTTCTTTTGGTCGAAGGCCGCTGGAGACTTGCTGAGACGGTTTTCATCAAAGAGCTTGATAAGCTCTTCGCGAGAGAAGATCTCGTCTTCCCCACCAGGGTTCCAACCAAGAAGAGCGATAAAGTTAAAGACTGCTTCTGGAAGGTAGCCTTTCTTCCGGTAATCTTCGATAAATTGAAGGGTATTCGTGTCCCGTTTAGACAACTTCTTACCAGTCTCAGAATTGATGATAAGTGTCATGTGACCAAACTCAGGTGCTTCCCATCCAAGAGCTTCATAGACCATGAGCTGTTTTGGGGTGTTGGCAATGTGGTCGTCTCCACGGATGACGTGAGAGATTTGCATGTCGTGGTCATCGATCACAACGGCAAAGTTATAAGTTGGGTAACCATCTTTCTTTTGGATAACCCAGTCACCACCGATATTGCCACCTTCAAACTCGATATCACCTTTGACCATGTCATGCCACTTGTAAATACCAGACTCATTCACTGCCAAACGAACAGTCGGGATAATCCCTGCAGCTTCACGTTCTGCAACGTAAGCTGCTTTTTCTTCTTCGCTCATACCAAGGTATTCGTTGATATAGCGAGGTGTTTCACCGGCTGCTTCTTGACGTTCACGTTCAGCCGCTAACTCTTCTTCAGTGACGTAAGATTTGTAAGCTTTTCCTTCCGCCAAGAGTTGGTCAATGTATGTTTGATAGAGTTCCAAACGCTCAGACTGGCGGTAGTTTTCATGAGTCTCTGGACTTTCATCCCAGTCCATGCCCAACCAACGAAGGTTTTCAAGCTGTGAACGTTCGCCGTCTTCGACGTGGCGCTTACGGTCCGTATCTTCGATACGGATGATAAAAGTTCCACCATGGTGGCGTGCATACAAGTAGTTAAACAATGCTGTACGAGCATTTCCGATGTGTAGTAGTCCAGTTGGACTTGGTGCATAACGCACACGAATATCTTTTGCCATATTTCTCTCCTCTTATCTTGTTCGCTATTTCTAGCTCATTTTTCAATCGTTCCTATTATACCACAAAGAAAGCAGGACTGAAATGAATAAGTGGCCTTTCTAGCTTTTCTTCCTATATATAAAAAAAGCCAGAACAAATGCTCCGACTTATATCCAATCTATTTGTATCTTATTAAACGAACACGGGCTGCGGATTGTATCAAAAACGCAAGCTAAATAGCAATTAATTCAAGACACAGTAGCTGATTGGATTCTTCTGTCGCTTTCTAAGCTCAGAAGAATACCTAATCAGCCTTGTGGGGGTACGACGACGAAGCGCTTATAAATGATATCGCTTCTGTCCTACTCCCTATTTTGACTGTATCCGCTACGCCCTTTGAATCTTAACTTAGTCTTTCTTCTAATTCAAAGTCGATTGGTAGGGTTTGTAAAAAGTGCTCCAACTCACGTTCCCAATAGAACCATTCGTGCTTGCCTGGGCTGTGGGTATAGGTGACATCCAAGCCTAACTTTTCTAATTCCTTGACTTCAAAATTATTGGCTTCATAAAGGAAATCCTGCTCCCCACACCAGATCCAGAGCTTGGTCTTCTTATCTGAAAACTTCTTGGCAGCAGTCTCTAGCGAATAGGGACTGGTCGTCCAATCCTCAATCTCTCCAAAAATTCCCTTCCAAAAAGCTGGTTGTTCCAAGTCATTGTTTTCAAAGTCTCTATCGTGAAAACTAAGTGCTCCAGAAAAACTAGCCGCATGAGAGAAACGATTTGTCTTGAGGGCCAAGAGCATCGATCCATAGCCACCCATGGATAGGCCAGCAATAAAGGTTTTCTCCCGTTTCTTGGTCATATTAGGGAAAAAGCGAGAAAGAGTCTCTGGCAATTCTTTCGCAATGGCCGTGTAGTAGTTGTAGCCATACTGGGTATCTGTGTAAAAGCCATTATTGGTGTTGGGTAGGACCACGATCAGATTGGTATTGCGCAGGATGCGCTCCACATTGGTCCGCTTCAACCAAGAGTGGTGATTCCCATTCATCCCGTGTAAGAGATAGAGAACCGGAATATCCGTATCCGCTGGATCTTCCACGCGCGATGCATCGGGATAAAGGACGGACACGCCCCACTCCATCTTCAAGGCTTCTGAATAATACTCAATCTGCATAACTGCCATTTGATTTCCTCTTTCTACTGTTAAAAACACTCGGCAAGCCTTCGCCTGCCAAGCGTTTCCATTTCTTCTATTATTTCACTTCCATCACAACTGGTAGGATGGCTGGACGGCGTTTGGTTTGTTCAAACAAGAACTTAGACAAGTTGTCGCGTACCAAACCTTTTAACTCACCCCAATCAAAGCTGTCTTGTGCCAAATAGTCTTCAACACTTTGGTTGACCAATTCGCAACTTTCACGAAGAATATCCCGACTCTTCTTGACATAGACAAAACCACGGGTGTGCACGCGCGCTTTGGAAATAATTTTCTTCTCTTTGCGATTCACCGTGAGCGCCACGATAAAGATCCCGTCTTCTGACAAGACCTTACGGTCACGAAGGACAATATTGCCCACATCACCAATGGCATTCCCATCGATCATGACATCTCCAGCTGAGACGCTACCGGCAGGGACGAAGTCCCCCTTTTCGTACTCCATCACAGTGCCGCGTTTTGGAATAAAGATATTTTCAGGCAAGATACCGACTTCCATCGCTACTCGTGCATGGGCATCCAATTCGCGGTATTCCCCTTGGATCGGGAAGAGGTATTTAGGACGAAGAAGGTTGATCATCAACTGCAAGTCCCGTGCGTTTCCGTGACCAGACACGCGCAAGCTTGATGTGATCAATTTGACAATCCCACCTGCTTGGTAGATCATGTTTTCCACACGAGCCACCACAGCTTCTTTAGCAATCGATGGTGTTGTGACGACATAGACCAAGTCCCCATCTTTGATTTCCACATACCGGTGACGGCCAATAGACATCTTGCGCAAACCGTTGATCGGCTCACCCATCCGGCCTGTTTCCAAAATGATCAATTCATGATCCTCAAAACGGCTCATTTCTTTTGGCTTGATCAAGAGTTTTTCGTTGGCAAGAGACAATTTGTTCAAGCGAATAGCTGTGCGGACGATGTTTTCCACATCAAATCCTGTCAAGACCACTCGACGGCCAGTCTCAGCCGCAGCATCAAAGACCTGCTGGATCCGAGAGAGGTTGCTGGCTACCGCCGCTACGATGACACGACCATCCCAGTCTGCAATCGTATCTAAGATGGCATCGCCTACTTCTTGCTCACTGGCAACTTGAATATTACTATCCGCATTGGCCGAATCACTCAAGAGAGCGAGCACGCCTTCGCGTCCAATCTCAGCTAGACGAGCAAAGTCTGTCGCGTATGACTCGCTGGCAGTTTGGTCAAATTTAAAGTCTCCTGTGTAGACGATATTGCCCTCAGGAGTGCCAATCACAATCCCGATACTTTCAGGGATGGAGTGGGTTGTTTGGAAGAAAGAGACGACGGCATCACCAAAGTCAATTTCAGAATTCTGATCGATGACATGGAAGTCGTTGAATTTCTTCACACTGTCATTGCTTTTTACAAAAAGTTTAGCTAACTCAATGGTCAACTCTGTCCCGAATACAGGGACTTTCGCTTCCGCCAAAAGATAAGGCAAGGCCCCAATGGCATCCGCATGACCGTGGGTCAAGAAAACACCCGCAATGCGGTCCTTGTTTTCAAATAGATAATCCATGTTGGGGATAACGACATCCACCCCAAGTTGCTCATTTTCTGGATACTTCAAACCTGCATCCAAGACAAAAATCGAATCGTTCACTTCGGCAACGTAGAGATTTTTCCCATTTTCTCGAACACCGCCAAGAGTGACTAATTTAATACTACTCACTGTTGTCTCCTTTAGTGTGATTATTTTAATACTTACGGTCCTTGGTTGCCCAAGTCGAATTACAGCTTTGCAAATACTTGCATATCCACTCTATTATACAATTTTTTTCTCTTTTTTTCAAAAAGCTTTCCACAGCAAAAAAGTCCTCTCATCTATTTCAGATGAGAGGGCTTCTAGGCGCCTATTTTTAGGGGGAAAAGACCCTAAAGATGGTAATCTCCCCGTTTATTTTCAATGATCCGCATGGCTGCCTTGATCACATGAAACTTGCCTAACAACTCCTCTAGGCGCTTACTATTTCGCTCGCTCAATTGGCCGTTCTTGACCGCTTGGGACAGGCGATAAAAATCATCCAAGTCCTCCCCAATGTTTTCAAACAGCTCTTTGGCTTCCTTGAGTCGGTAGCGATTGACTAGGTAGGTCACATCTTTTTTGAAGGAAGCGACATTGTTTTCGTGAATGTCCGTATAGGCTTCCTCTTCTTCCTTAGATTCTTGGTAATTAACCGCCTTAAAGCAAGTGATGAACTCCCGACTTTTGATATTGCAAACAAAGATGACGCCATCACTGGCTACATAGGCTTCTGTGTTGGCGGGTTGAACCACATTACTATCATAAGGAGAGAGGGAGGAGAGGTGTTGGTTGATCCACTTATTCAAGTGCTGATCATCTACGCCAAAGCGCTCAAAAGCTCTTTGCCGAAAATGGTCCCGACAACTATATTCTTGCGCATACGACAATCCCATGCTCTCACCTCCTCCTGAGTATTTTATAAAAATGGCCTCCAGTCTTACGGGACTAGAGGCCTGGTCTGCTTCACTGACTTGGTGCAATTAACCTTTTGGCTAACAAAACAATGTTTATGATGTTGATTTCATTTAATAGTATTTGTGTAAAATACCAGAGGTTTTCTTTGCTATCCTAAATCCAAATGATTAGTTTTCGACTGGACGCATCGAAGTTTGAAAACCTTTACAAAAAGCTTCTACCTACTATTTCCACGTTTTCTTATGTCTCCGGACAAACTAAGCAGGTTTGCCCGACCGTCCAACCGATCCGACACACACGACATGACTGCTCTTTTACGATAAGAGCATGAACAGATATCAGCAAAACAGGCCTAAAACGAAGTAACCTAAATTTTAACTCGATAAGGCATTGGTATCAATCCCTTCTTCATCTTTCTAACTATATTATACTCAGCTACCTAAGTAATTGCAAGCGATTTCGGCTGAAACTAGTTCCTATTTTTATGCGGTTTTATAGATGATTTAAGGAAAAGAAAAAAGGATGGGACAAAAGTCCTAGCCTCTCAATTATTTTTGGATTGTCGAGCAAGACGCAGTGGTTGAGTGGGCTCTACTACGCTGATTTTATCAGCTTTTACAGCCCTACTCAACTGTGCGGAGGTGGGACGACGAAATCGAATTTTAACGAATTACCGATTTCTGTCCCACTCTCTAGCATGCAGACAAACTACTTCTACATCAAACCACCTAAGTGATACTAAAAAATTAGAATCAATCGATTCTATTAGGCTCATACAAACATACTCTATAACTTTCCGCCGTGAGAAACGTTTCCAAAATGAGTTTGTATCTTAGTGAAGCGCCTAGGCAAGACACAGTAGCTGATTGAACTCTTCTCTCGCTTGATCAGCTCGGAAGAATTCTAATCAGCCTTGTGGGGGTAGGACGACGAAGCGCCATGAACGATATCGCTTCTGTCCTACTCCCATTTTACGGGCTTTGTATCTTAGTCTTTCTCAAACAATTGATAGTAGTCTGCGATGGTCATTTGGGCTTTTTCTTCTTGATTGAGGTCTTGGACGATGTGTCCGTCTTTCATGACAATCAAGCGATTTCCATATTTCAAAGCATCTTCCATATGGTGAGTGATCATAAGAGCTGTGAGGGCATCTTGTTTCACAAACTGATCCGTCAAGGTCATGAGGGCCTGACTGGTTTTTGGATCCAAGGCTGCAGTGTGTTCGTCTAGAAGCAAGAGTTCTGGACGTTTCAGTGTTGCCATCAACAGACTCAAAGCTTGGCGTTGCCCCCCTGATAGAAACTCAACAGCAGTGTCGATATGATTTTCCAAGCCATTGCCGATCTTAGCAAGGACTGTTTGAAACTCTTCTTTATAGCTGGCCAAGTGACGCGGAATCAAACCACGTTTTTCTCCACGAAACTTCGCTACCAAGAGGTTTTCTGCTACTGTCATGCGAGGCGCTGTCCCCATTTTAGGATCTTGAAAGACCCGCGATAGGTACTTGGCTCTCTTTTCAGGAGAATAGTTGGTTACATCTTCCCCCAAAATATAAATTTTCCCACTGCTCACCGGAAGCGTCCCTGCAATGGTATTAAAGAGGGTTGATTTTCCAGCTCCATTACCCCCCAAAATCGTGATAAAATCATGCTCTCGAATTTCCAAGGAAACATCATCCAGAATGACTTTTTCTTCGTTCATCCCATTGCTCACGGCTTTGGTTACATTTTTTAATTCTACAATTGCTGTCATTTACTGAGTTTCGCTCCTTTCATGATTTTTCCCTTAAAGGTTGGAATCATCAGGCAGATAGCCAAGATCAAGGCACTGAAGATTCGAATATAGCTGGTATTGATGCCAAGCGCAATCACGGCCCAAATCAAAAATTGGTAGGCGATCGATCCGATCGCAATACTGAGCAAGCGCTCTGTCAAGGTAACATTTGAAAAGAGCACCTCTCCAATAATGAGGCTGGCAAGCCCGATAACGATAACACCAATCCCACGTGAAGCATCCGCATAGCCTTCTTGTTGGGCCATCAGTGCACCAGAAAGAGCAATAATCCCATTTGAAATGACCAAGCCCATCAATTCCATCCGGTCAGTGTTGATCCCAAAGCTCTTGGCCATATCTGGATTGTCCCCTGTCGCAATATAGGCTTGACCCAAGCGTGTATCCAAGAAGAAGATCAAACCAAGGATCACAAGCGTTACGAAAATCAAGCCAATCAGGATCTCATTGAACCCACTGGCAAAAGGAAGAAATTCCTGAATTTTTTTATAGCCCAGAAGTCCCAAATTTGCCCGCTGCATCACAAATAGAATGACCGAGTTACAAGACGTCATCACGAGGATCCCTGACAAGAGTGTCGGAATTCTTCCCTTTGTGTAGAGAAGACCCGTCGCAAGTCCTGCCAAGCACCCTGCTCCAATAGCAGCCAGCGTCGCAAGGAGCGGATTGACCCCTTTGGTAATCAAGGTTACCGCCACTGCTCCTCCAAGCGGGAAAGAACCTTCTGTTGTCATATCTGGAAAATCTAGAATTCGGAACGTCATAAAGATTCCTAACCCTAAAATGGCCCAAATCAAACCTTGTGAAACAATTGAATTAATCATAGTTTCTCCCTTCGATAATAGTAGTTTAATTGTATCACAAATATGGAGGAGAACCTATAGGAAATTGTCATCAATTCCCTTTTCATGCTTTATAAAAAATACCAAAAGGTTGTGCCTTCTGGTTTTTAATCGTGAGATTTTTTAAAGGATTAAAAGAACATCTTAATCTTCTTTTATCTTTCGAGCAAAACCAAAGCCTCCTGCAATTACACCAAGCAAGCCAAGGCTGGTAAGAGCTGTTGCTGATTCCCTTTAGTAATAAGGTTTGTGCAAATATTTCTCCTCCAGTTGCTTTTATCACTAATTTGTACCTTTTTTTAAATGCGAGGAAATTTTGTGTCAAACGTTTTCCGTTTGTTCATTTTTCTGAATCAAAAACCTTTATTTAGTGCGGTTTTCTAATAATTTCATGAAAGTTTACATGCTGGCTTTCATTCTTAAATTGACACTATCTAGTGAAATATCGTATACTTATTGGCATCGATAGAACAATTTACTTTAAACTGTTCAACGAACTATACAAACAGTATGTGGGAGAAAAAAATGAATCAACAAAAAAATAGTGTCTCTGAAAAAGGGCACGGCTATTTCCGCAAACGCAACAAGGCATTGGTCTCTATGATTACCCTTTTTGGAGCCTTGATGTTAAGCTCTGTTGTCATGGCTGACGAGGTCAACACCAATCCGACTTCTGAGATCCCAGCAACCGCTCAACCAGTAGCAACCAACACCAGTACTCCTACCACTACTAGTGAGGAAGTTGCTACAACTGAAGTTGCATCTTCTTCATCGGAATCAACACCAACTGTAACTGCCACTCAACCGGTCAGTGCAGCTCCATCAACTACTTATAATACTCCAAAAATCACCAACGACGTCACCTTTGATAAAGCGACTTATAAAAGTGGGGAAGACGTCCGCATCTCTATCAACAACCCTGAAGTGGTTTCATCTGATGTCACTGTCTCTCATTTAGATCAGGTCATTTATGAAAAGAAAAACGTTGAAGGTGGCGAACTGACAATTCCAAGTACTGTCTTTTCACCTAATGCTGGATTTATCGTTGATGTCCTTGGTAAGAAAGCAGATGGCTCCCAAGCCTTTCATAAAGCAGCGGGTCTTGCTGTTGAAGATGACTGGACGATCTACCCACGTTATGGGGTGGTTGCCGGCTCAAAAGACAATCACAACTCCATCACCAATGATCAGGTAGAAGGCTACAAGAATAGTATTGATCAATTGGCCAATATGCACATCAACAACTACTTCTTCTACGACGTTTACAATACACCTGTCAACCCATTCCCAGCAAATGTTGAACGTTTCACTCAAGACTGGGCGACTTTCTTGATTCCAAATAGCGAAACAGATCCTGACAAGCACAAGTCCTACTTACCTGTCATCGATACAGAAGCAGTCAAAGAGCTGGTGGCTCATGTCCATACAACTGGTGCCAAAGCCATGCTCTATAACATGATTTACGCAGTTTCCCTGGAAGAAGGGGTTCCAAATGAAGTGAAAAGTGCCATCGTTCGCAATCTACAAGACCATTTCAACTTCGGTAAAAAGGGTGATATCACAGCGACTGATATCCAACAATTTCTCGATCCGGGTGATCCAAATTGGCAAAAATTTATCATTGAAGTCATGACCAAAGCCATGAAAGAAGGGAATTTTGATGGATGGCAAGGGGATACCATGGGCTCTAACTGGGTGGAAAAAGTCAGTGAACCTGGAAAAGGCTTCTCTTTGAGCGAACACTATCCAGAACTAGCCACAGCTGCAACAGAGGCCCTCAAAAAAGAAGGCTATGACTTCATGATCAACGATATCTCTACTGGAGATGCTGATCGACTAGGTAAGACCAATGTCTCTGCACCTTATGCGGAAGTTTGGGGAGATAGCATTGCCTATGACTCTACCTACCAAGCCTTGACTCGTCTCACCGAACGGATGCGTGATTTATACAAGGGGAAATCTCCTATCATCGCAGCCTATACCCATCGTGGTAAAAATGCATCAGCCCTCAGCAAAGACAACGAATTGCTGACAGATGCTATTATCGCAGCGAGCGGTGGTTACCATATGACAACTGCTGCCCTCAATACTTCTCAAGATGCTAAAGGTTTTGGGGTGATCCAAGCAGAATGGTATCTCAATCAAAACCTACCAGTCAATGCTGACTTTGCTAATGCAGAATTCAACTACCAAGAATTCATCGTTGCTTATCAAGAACTTCTCCGCGGGCGCGAAACCTTGGCGCATGATACTCGTCGGATCGTAGACAATACAAATGTACTGGTAAACGGCAACTTCATCGGATCCAACCTGGATAATGCTGACGGGGTTCAACCTGGAACCGTTTATACCATTACAAAAGAAACCAAGACGGGTGATCGAATTGCTCACTTGATCAATTTGGTCGGCATTACCGAAAATAAATGGAACAGCGCTGTGAATACAACCGAAAAATTGACCAATATTCAAGCTTTTGTTCCACTCGGAAAAATCACAAAAGACCAGGCTGAACACGCCAGCATTTACTGGGCAACACCTGATGCTGTTGAAGGAAAATACAACATCAACCTCCGAGAAACAAGCGCAAATGTTTATTATGACGGAGGAGCTGGCCAATGGATGGCTGCTATCGATGTTCCGAGTCTAGATGTATGGGATATGCTCTATGTCAAACTCAATGAAGCCGCTCATGTTCTTTATCAAGACGAAAACGGAGTTGAGCTCGAACGTTCTAGTGACTTGGTTGGTCATACAGGTGAAAAGATCAACTACTCTACAAAAGAAACCATTGCCAACTATTTGAAGAAAGGCTATGAACTAGTAGAGAATGGCTTCGATGCAGAGGGACAACCAAACTTTGACCGCGATGCTACCAACACCAATGAAGATGGCGTTCAAGAGTTTATTGTCCGCTTGGCACCAAAAATTGTGGAATTTTCTGCAACACAGCCCATCCAAGCAGGTCAAGTTGTTCCAGGAGATAGCGAGGGGCGTGTCTATCCAACTCCTCTAGCTCCAGCTGGTCAAACAACGGCTGATCTGGATCATTTATCTGAAACAGTGATCCGTACAGTGACCTATGTAACAGAGGATCAGGATGGATCTAACCGCCAGCCTGCAGGAATAGCTGATCAAACTGACAGCCTTTATTTCGCTCGCAAAGGAAGCATCAATTTGGTGACAGGCGAGACGAAGCTTGAAGACTGGACAGCTCAAGATGGCACGAGTTTTACAGCTCTTGAAAATCCCGTCAAAAAAGGCTATGTTGTCGTAGCAGAAGAATCGACTGATGCCGTCTCTTCTGATCTGACAAAAGCAGGAGAACATACTAGCATTCATGCTGATGCAGCAGACATCACAGATACGGTCATCTATCGCCCAGTCGGTGCCTATAGGATCAGCTATGCTACTGGTAAAGAACCAGCTCATGCTCAAAAAGAGATCACTTATCTAAACGATCCCACAAATCCAACCGCCATCGCATCTCCTACTGCTATCCTTCCTTACGTAGAGGGATTAGAGCCAAAAGATGCTCGTGGACAAGTCTTAAACCTTATGGATCCACTTGACGAAACCAAAGGCTATCTTCTTCCAAGCCCTGAGTCTCCAACAGCTGATACCGCTATTTCCTATGCCATCTCCAAAGGCTCTGTCATGGTACGATTCCTTACAGAGGGAGGCAACACTGATCTGCAAGAGGCGCAAGACCTCGCTACAGAAGCAGACTTCGGCACCAAATATACAAGTGAGGCCCCAACAGAAATCACAAAAGATGGTCGTATCTACCATCTAGTTGGACTCCGTGCTGATTCTGCGGATCCAAATGGCACCGTCACTAAAGGAATGAAAACCGTTATCTACGATTACAAGTTAGCTACGGGGACTGTCATCGCGCGATTTGTCATCCAAGATACGAGCACTGAATTGCAACCAGAACTTGCTGTTGCAACCAATGTGGACAATGGAACCCATTACGTCGCTAGCGCACCAGATGAGATCTCCTACGACGGCCACATCTACGAACGGGTCGGTGCAGCTGAACAAACTGGGAACGTAGAAGTGGGAACAACCATCTTGATCTTTGCCTACAAGGTCAAAGAAATCCCTACTCCACAACCATCCCAAGAAACAGAAAATGAAGAAACAGTCAGCCCTCTTCCTTCCGTGACAAAAGCAAACACGACTGATGCTCATGAAGAAAAGGGATCAACACTTCTCTCTAACAAAGAAGAGGAGAAACCTCTTGAAACAACAAGCCAAAAAGAGGAACTCCCTGAAGTTGTTCCTAACACCCCTCAAGAAGGAACTCATCTACCTGCAACAGGTGAAGAAACCTCTCAGCTAGCCCTACTTGGACTTGGCCTCTTAGCAGGTTTGTCCAGTCTTATCCCTTACAAAAAGACACAAGAGTAGATCCCAAACACAAAGAAACTTCCTATGGAATTCTGTTCCAAGGAAGTTTTTTTATATTTATACAACTCATTCAGAGTCTAGATCCCTTTTATGAGGGTGACTGACGACAATAAGGGTGTGAAGTACTACCACTCCAAACCCTACTGTATCCCAATTCAAAGTGGATTCATTCCCCTTGTTGCCGGCAGTTTGAAAGATCAAATTGCTTTACTAGTATACTGTTTTCTCTACTTCAAGTCAATGGAATTTTACTGAAACTAGTAACCGAATGAAATGAATATATAGAATTTTACTGAAACTTTTTCATCACATTTATGCATGTTTTTCTAAGTTTCCAATACCAAACAAAGAGGCCTTGCTCTTTCGAGCAAAGCCTCTTCCTGTTGGATCTAAAATTGTCACCTCATCAACAAGTTTGTCGATGTCACCTCAATTTTAGTCTTCGCGTTTTTTGCGTTTTGCAAGTCCCGCAAGGCCAACCATACCAAGTGCAGCACCTAACAATGCAGCAGATGCTGATTGTTCTTCACCAGTTTCAGGAAGTGCTGGAGCTGGAGGAGTTGTAGGTGTTGGCGGTGTTGGCGGTGTTGGCGGTGTTGGCGGTGTTGGTGGTGTTGGCGGTGTTGGCGGTGTTGGCGGTGTTGGCGGTGTTGGCGGTGTTGGCGGTGTTGGCGGTGTTGGCGGTGTTGGCGGTGTTGGCGGTGTTGGTGGTGTTGGTGGTGTTGGCGGAATAACAGTGTTATTAAACTCTGTATCTTCTGGCAACTTAGTAGTAGCCACTAATACCTTACCTGCTTTATTCACCACGATACCAACAGTTGCAACCATCTTATCGTATACAACGCTAGAATCTGTGCCACGGATTTCTTCTACATGGTAGAGATGAGTTCCTTCTTCACCACGTTTGAACTCAAGATTTGAGAAGGTGATCTTACCAGCCGCATCATTGGTTACGGTTTCGATCACATTTCCTTTTTCGTCCTTAAGAACGAAGCTGAATTCACCAGCCTTCAATGCACGACCTTCCAATTTCTTAGTGAATTGGAATTGAACCTTAACTGGAATGTTGACTACACGTTTTTCAGTTGGTTTTTCTGGTTTTTCTACAGTCTTCTTAGTTGGATCGTATTGGTGTACGATTTGTGAAGCTGTATTTTCAATGTCCACACCATCTTGAGCAGATTGTTTAATTTCTGCAGGAATTTCAAACTTGTAGTAACGTCCAAAGGCCAACTTAGTTGTGTCGATGACTTGTGTATTTTCTGCGTCTCCAAGTGACTTAGTCAAGTCTGCTTTAGAAGTTGCAGTAATCACACCGTTTTCAACCTTGATATCAAACTTAGCTGTTACATCTTCTCCTGTTACAGAGTCGTATGCCTTAATATCAGCTCCGTTGACAGTCAAGTTCGCACTGTCATATTTATCTGTAACACCAACAGATTGAATATTGTGTGCTTCAGTGAATTTAGTTGTATCCAACCATACTTGGTAGTATACTTTATCACCTTTCTTGAGTGTCTTCGTATTGATGTTTTGAGCTTCGTTGTTGCCAGTACCATCCGCATATGGGTTGGCATTTGTGTCCGCAACTTTATGTTCTAACTCGTTATCATCATCGAGAAGTTTCACACCTGTAAGATCGAATTTAGATTCGTTCAAGATGTATTTCTCTGGATTGAAATCAGGAGTTTCTGGAGGACGAACAGTATTATTGAATTCTTTATCTGCTGGATCCGTTACGTTAGTGATGAGAGCTTTCGCTGTTCCGTCATGTTTAACTTCTACAGTTACTACTGCTTTCATAGCATCGTAAGTGACAGTTCCGTCAGTACCTTTAACTTCTTCTACTGTGTAGTTGTGAACACCTTCTTGACCTTTCTTGAACTCAAGTTTAGAGAACTTAACGTTACCAGCCGCATCGTTCTTAACTGTTTCAACAACTTTACCTGTTGAATCTTTAAGTACGAAGCTGAACTCGTTAGCTTTAAGCTCACGGCCTTCCAATTTCTTAGTGAAGTTGAATTCTACTGATACTGGCACGCTGTTTACACGTTTTTCAGTTGGTTTTTCAGGTTTTTCAACTTTCTTAGTAGTTGGGTTGTAGTAGTTTACTACTTGAGCCGCAGTATTTTCGATGTCAACTCCACCTGCAACGTCAGCTTTCACTGTAGCTGGGATATCAAACTTGTAGTAACGTCCGAATTCGAATTTAGTTGTGTCGATGACTTGTGTGTTTTCTGCATCGCCAAGTGACTTAGTGAAGCCATCTTTAAGGGTTGCAGTAATCACACCGTTGTTCACAGTGATATCGAATTTAGCTGTTACATCCGCACCAGTCTTACCATCATAAGCTTTGATTGATGAACCATCAACATCAACTTTAGCCTCATCGTAGTCATCTGAGATTCCTACTGATTGGATATGGTCTTTGTTGTTTGCGTCAAATTTAGTTGTATCCAACCATACTTGGTAAACAAGTTTTTGACCTGGTTTAACTGATTTAGTGTTGATATTCGCTGCTTCGTTATTAGATGCATCGTCCGCATATGGGTTCGCATTGGTATCTGCGTACTTGTCTGCCAACTCTTTATCATCATCTAATAATGAAGTTCCAGTCAAATCAAATTCTTTTTCGTTTAGAACATATTTTTCTGGATTGAATTCTGGAGTTTCAGGAGGTGTTACACGGTTGTTAAATTCTTTATCCGCAATTTCGCCTACAGTCGCTACGAGAATCTTAGCTGTTCCGTCGTGTGAAACTGTGACTGTTACATTCGCTTTCATAGTGTCGTATGTAACGGTTGCGTCTGTTCCTTTAACTTCTTCTACTGTGTAGTTGTGTACGCCTTCTTGCCCCTTCTTGAATTCAAGAGCTTTGAACTTAACGTTACCAGATGCATCGTTCTTCACAGTTTCAAGAGTATTACCTTCTGAATCTTTAAGAACGAAGCTGAATTCATTAGCTTTAAGCTCACGGCCTTCCAAACGTTTAGTGAAGTTGAATTCCACTTCAACTGGAACGTTGTTGACACGTTTTTCAGTTGGTTTGCTTGGTTTTTCAACTTTCTTAGTAGTTGGGTTGTAGTAGTTTACTACTTGAGCCGCAGTATTTTCGATGTCTACACCA
>JAGZZN010000038.1 GCA_018377375.1 Streptococcus parasanguinis | reverse complement strand
GATTGGAGTTCCTTCAAAAACAAAGGCCTTGCGAATTTGGTTCTCCAAGAAACGGAGGTATGAGAAGTGCATCAGTTCTTCTTCGTTAACAAAGACCACAAAAGTTGGCGGCTTGGTTGCCACTTGTGTCGCATAGAAGATCTTGAGGCGTTTTCCTTTATCGGTCGGCGTTGGATTAATGGCAATGGCATCCATAATCACATCGTTCAAGACAGCTGAAGGAATCCGCGTATTTTGACTCTCACTGATCTGTTTGATCATGTCTGGCAACTTGTGCAAGCGTTGTTTAGTTAGGGCAGAAACAAAGACAATCGGCGCATAAGAAAGGTATTGGAATTGATCGCGAATGTCATCTTCCCACTGCTTCATGGTATGGTTGTCTTTTTCAATAGTATCCCATTTGTTGACAACAATGATCATCCCTTTACCAGCTTCATGAGCAAAGCCAGCGATCCGCTTATCATACTCCCGAATCCCTTCTTCGGCATTGATAACCATCAAAACCACATCTGAACGGTCGATGGCACGCATGGCACGCATGACAGAATATTTCTCAGTGTTTTCATAGATTTTACCAGATTTGCGCATACCAGCTGTATCGATCATGGTAAATTCTTGGCCATCTGCATCGGTAAAATGGGTATCGATGGCATCCCGTGTAGTTCCAGCAACCGGGCTTGCGATGACCCGGTCTTCCCCGAGAATCGCATTGATCAAGCTTGACTTCCCAACATTTGGACGACCAATCAAGCTAAATTTGATGATATCTGGATTTTCTTCTTCTGTTTCATTCGGAAGATTTTCAATGATGGCATCGAGCACATCCCCAGTTCCGATCCCGTGGACAGAGGATACCGGTAGTGGCTCACCCAGTCCCAAGGCATAAAAGTCATAGATATCATTGCGCATCTCTGGGTTATCCACCTTGTTGACTGCAAGAATCACCGGTTTATGGGTCTTATACAAGATACGAGTGACATATTCATCCGCATCCGTGATCCCTTCTTTTCCAGAAACAACAAAGACGATCACATCTGCTTCGTCCATGGCGATTTCTGCTTGATGCTTGATTTGCTCCATAAATGGGGCATCTACGTCATCAATCCCCCCTGTATCAATGATACTAAATTTTCGATTTAACCACTCAGCTGTTGCATAAATGCGGTCACGAGTGACTCCTTCTACATCCTCAACGATGGAAATCCGCTCACCGGCAATCCGGTTAAAGAGAGTCGATTTTCCGACATTGGGACGGCCTACAATCGCAATAGTTGGTAGGGCCATGATTTCCTCTTTTCTAATGAAAGGCGAGACCTCGGTTCAAGAACGCCTCTCTTCATTTCATAATAGTTTGTGTTTTTCTAGTAGTTTTTTGGTCTCTTCTTGTTCAGGTTGACCAAATTGAGCTGCAAGACGCTCGCTCCAGCTGTCCGTTACACGCGCTCCAGCATAATCTGCCTGAACCTTGTCGTAGGCAGTCACAACCGATAGGTCTTGTTCTTGGTATTCTTCTTCAAAAGCAACCTGCTCCAATGGCAAACGTGGTTTCACCGCATGCTGCTGATTAGGTACTCCGAGAGCAATCCCAAAAACAGGATAGGTATAGTCTGGCAGACGGAAGAGTGCTGCGACTTCTTCTGAACAGTAGCGCAACATGCCGATAATCACTCCACCATAGCCGAGACTTTCAGCTGCTAATAGCGTATTTTGAGCTGCTAGAGCCGCATCCACTGAGGTGATCAGTAAGTTGTCCACCCCTTCAGGATGGAAATCCTGCTCATGAAGTTTGACAGCTTTTTCAGCGCGGTTTAAATCTCCAACAAAGAGGAGAAAGACATCCGATTGGCGAATCGCTTCTTGAGGAAGCAAATCGTAGAGAGCTTCTTTCTTTTCCTTGCTTTTGACCACAATCACAGAATAAGACTGAAAGTTTTTCCAACTTGATGCCATCTGCCCAGCTGATAAGATTTCCTTGAGGTCAGCTTCTTTGATGGCTTCTTCCTTAAAACGGCGAACAGAAAAATGAGATTTCATTAAACGGATGGTTTCATTCATCGGCGATTGACTCCTTCCAAATGGATTTCCTTGGCTAAAAATTTCACGCGCTCCATGACACGTTTGGCCTGCCAGGTTTCATCCCCGTTGCGCGAAGCCGCAAAATGACGTTCCAACTCTTCAAAATTAAAGTTAGAAGTAAAGAAGGTTGGGAGATTTTCCTGCATCCGGTGCTGCAGAATCACCTGTAAGATTTCATCTCGCACCCAGGCTGACATCTGTTCCGCACCGATATCATCGAGAATTAAAATTTCGGCTTTTTTCACCTGATTGACGGTTTCTTTGACCAAGCCTGAACTGATGGCATTTTTGACATCGATAGCAAAACTTGGGAAATGAAGTAGGGTAGTAGAGGCCTGGCGTTTTTCGGATAAATCATGAGCCAAGGCTGCCATCATGTAGCTCTTTCCTACTCCAAAATCACCATAGAGGTAGATCCCCTTTTGATATTCCGGATAGTTGGCTACAAAATTGGCTAATTCTTCAAAGGCCTCAAATCGTCCCTTATCATCGAGCTCTACCTTAGCTAGACTCGCCTCTTTCAAGGTTGAAGGGAGATTGATCAAGTTGAGACGTTGGTTGATCGCAGCTCGTTTTTGGTCTTCGATTAACTCTGGCGTCTCCTCATAAGCGACATCCGCATAGCCTTCATTCATGGTGAGGATGGGCTTATAACCTTTGGCAATATAATCCGGATCTCCCAATAAGAAACGGTTGCGTTCACTAATGTATTGATTAAATTTTGAAATACTCCGTCGAATTTCTTGTTCAGACAAAGACTGGTCCTTGATAAAGGCAGCCACTTCTTGGTCTGCCAAGATCTGTGCGACCAAATCCTCATAGTTAAATTGACGCGCACGGTTCATGTGAGACATGGTTTGACCTACACTTTCCATCTACTCATCTCCTTGATTCAGTTTTTCTAACAGGCGTTGTTTCTCTTTAGCAAGATCCACCTTTTCTGCTTGACTGGTTTGATTTTGATAGTTTGGTTGACTCCACTTGGGAACATTACTGTGTTTGCTCTTGGCTGATGTAGGACTCATCCCCTTGCTTCCTTGAGCCTTAGCTTGTTCCTGGCGTTCTCGAACTTTTAAAATCGCTAGTTCTGCACTGTTGACCCCTTGATAAGAAAAATCATTTCCTACCTTCAAAGCATACTTTTCATTGAGATTAGCAGACTGAGTCTTATTAAATGTCAACAATAAGATAATATTGATCACCTCATCTAGTAAACCTAGATCAGCTAACTTAGATAGAGTCTTGCGTTCGCTCTGCGTAATGGTCGCATTGCGCGCCTTCTTAATCTCCGCTAGAAATTGTAAGCTGGATTTTGCCTTCGCTTCCCTCAGAATAGTTTCTTCCTGACGGCTATAGGACATGCGGGGTTGCTCCTGGCTAGCCTGAGCCAACTTTTGCTTCATTCTCTTTGGAGAGACGGTACGGTCTACAGCTGTTTCTTTCGCCAGGAGATAAGTTTCATACCAGGTCCATTGTTGTTCTTCTGCAATGGCAAAGAGGGCAAGAGTCGCTTCTCCTTCATCCGCAAAACGAAGTCCATCACGCCCCATCATTCGCTTAAACATCTCCATATCAAACTGCTGTTTCTTACTTGGAAGAACGGTCGTCTCCCCAGCATCTAGTCCAAAGACTTGCGAGAAGGAAACTTGCCGTCTAGTTCCTAAAGAGCGTGCTGGGAGCAGATCCTCCACAGCCTTTTCCCCAATCTTTTTTTCAAGCAAGCGTTTAAAAACAGCATTCGAAAAAAATTCTTCTGACGCAAGAGGAGCATGTAACTGGATGGTGATCCCAACTTCTTCCTCATAGAGATCAAGCAACCCCATAGCAATTAAACGATCAAAGGCGAGCAGCAACTGTGGAAATCCTATATTCAAGTGATTGAGGATTTGAGCAAGCAAATATTGTTTTTCACCCTGATCATAAGAGGCGAGCAGATAACGATAAACTGCTACAGTTTCTGTCTCTAAAATAGGCAGGTAATACTGCTCCAATGCAGCCCCTGCCGGTGGAAGAAGATTATTTTTTAAAAATGCGAAAGGCGTATTGGGCTTCATCTATTTTTCCTTTTTCTTCTTGGTTCCCTTCGTAATTTGTTTCAAGAGGGTTTCTAACTCACCGACATCCTTGAAACTCCGGTAAACACTAGCAAAACGGACATAGGTGATCTCATCTAGATCTGCTAACTCATCCATGACCAACGAACCAATATATTCACTGTTGATTTCATTATCACTTTGGCTGCGAACCTTTTGCTCGATCCGGTTTACAATTTCTTCGATTTCGTCACTAGAAACAGGCCGTTTTTGAGCTGAGCGGATAATACCATTAAAGATTTTATCACGAGAAAATTGCTCGCGTGTCCCATCCTTTTTGACAACCACTAGGGTCCGCTCTTCCACTCGTTCGTAGGTAGTAAAGCGATAATGGCATTCTTCGCATTCCCTGCGACGACGGATGGTGTTCCCATCTTCAGCTTGTCGACTATCCACCACACTAGACTTACTTCCACCACATTTTGGACAACGCATTTGCTACCTCCTTAAACTGTTTTAACACTTCATTTTACCATAAATTGAATCGTAAAGAAAGCAGAAGAACAGGAGAATCCCCTATGCTTGCTCCTCATTGATCCATAAAAAAGAGTCGAAGGACGATTGAATAAAATCGTTTTCCTTTCGACTCTCCATTTATATTAAAGTGATAATTCAGCTTCTAAGCCATAGTGATCACTGACATGGGGTTTGTTTTGATCATCAAAAATGACATGTAGACGCTGGATGTCCCATTCTGGACTTGCAAAGACGTAATCGATTCGCAATGGAACTTGATTATCCGTCCAGCCATCGATTCCAGGACCTACAGTATAAGTCCCCTTTGTTTCTTTGGCTTCGATAAAACTATCTTGAAGTTTTAGCGAACTGGATAGAATCGTTTCATACCCTTCTTGACCAGCAGGATTATTGAAATCACCAGCTAGAATAAAAGGTTTGCCTACTTGGCTGAAGTAGTTCTCAATGCGTGGCCACTCAAATTGGAAACCTTTGTCCCACCAAGAAAGATGGACGCTGGCAACAGCAATCTCTTTGCCATCCACACTCGTATGGGCGACGGCCACTCGACGAGTATGGTAGTCCGTTGGATCATCCATATTGGATACCAAAATCTCATCCGCCTTCAAGGGTTGACGCGAAAGAACCGCTACACCCTCATTGAGGTGATCATAGCCAATATGGTTGTAGGCCCAAGTCCAATAATAGTGGAGTCCATGAGCAGCTAACTCTTCTACCAATACGCGAACAAAGTGATCCTTGTGAATCGCTACAGATGATGGCAAAGCTTGATAATACTCATCTGTTTCGACTGTTTCTGAGGCCATTTCTTGATTGACCTCTTGGAAACAGATCACATCATATTGCGCTTCTAAAATTTGTTCCTTGAGGGTTTCAAATTTTTGCTGAGCATTCTCTTCCATCCAACTATGGGAATTTAATGTTAAAAATTTCATCCCCTGATTTCTCCTTCTCTCCAAATCAAGAAACGGCAAGAGGCCGGGTGCACTGCCCCAACCTCATTTTCTTTGCCGATGTCTTTTATAATTCTACTGTTGCAACTGGTGCATTTGCTGCCAATTTACCAGTATGTTCGACCTTAACGGATTTAATCGCATCTGCATTTGTGAAGACAACAATTGTTGAAGTTTCACGACCAGCTGCACGGATTGCATCAAGGTCTGCTTCTACCAAGAGGTCTCCAGCAGCCACTGTTTGACCTTCAGAAACTTTAACCTCAAATGGTTTTCCTTCAAGACTAACAGTATCTAGACCGATGTGAACCAAGACTTCCAAACCATTATCTGTTACCAAACCAAGGGCATGTTTGGTTGGGAAGACGCTAGTAACTTTACCAGCAACTGGTGAAACGATGTGGCCATTTTCAGGCTCAACTGCAAATCCGTCACCCATCATTTTTTGTGAGAATACAGGATCTTTCACATCTTCGATGTTGATCACTTCACCATCTGCAACGGAATGCACTTCATCAGTTACCCCTTTAAAGGTTGCTTCAGCCTTTTGAACTGCTGTCATTTGGCTAGGAAGTGTTTCAGGAATGACTTCACCTGAATCAAGAACGTCTTGGATATCAGACTTCAATACGTCAGCTTTAGGTCCGTAGATCGCTTGGACACCTTGTCCTTTCATGACAAGACCCATAGCGCCTTCAGCTTTCCATTGTTCTTCTGTTCCGACTTTTTCAGCGTCCTTAACGGTTACACGAAGACGAGTCATACATGCGTCAACGTCTACGATATTGGCACGTCCACCAAGAAGGTTGATAATGTTAATGACTTGTGAGCTTGCTGAGCTTGTAGCAGCACCTGCTGCTGCACCATCTCCTGCAGGGGCATCATCATTTTGTTCATAGTTACCGTTACGTCCTGGAGTTGCATAATTGAATTTCTTAATCATGAAGTTGGCAATGAAGTACATGATAAATCCAAAGAGGACTGTTACCCATACAAAGTTAAAGATATCTAGTGCCAAACCAGCGTTGATGGCCATTGGTGTACGTGTCAAGAACTCGATTGAACCGAATGAGTGAACACGAAGGTGAACCAAGTCAGCCATTGCAAAGGCAGCACCTTGAACAAAGGCGTAGATCAAGTACAATGGTGTTGCAATGAACATGAACATGTATTCAATTGGTTCTGTAACACCTGTCAAGAAGGTTGCAAGAGCAGTCGCAACAAGCATTCCTTTGTATTTTTCTTTTTTATCTGGGTCCACATTGCGGTAGATAGCCACCACGATTCCCATCAAGATACCAAAAGATCCGATCATTTGACCAACTTTGAAACGAGCTGGTACGTATGCTTTAAGCAAGTGTTGATACTGACTAGGATCTGCTTTCTTCAAGTTGACAAGGTCTGTTACCCAAGCCAACCAAAGTGGATCTTGTCCAAATACAGTTGTTCCTTTGGCAGCACCTGTAAGAACTTGGTAGCTACCACCCAATTGAGTATAGTTGATTGGAATGGTCAACATGTGGTGAAGACCAAACGGCAAGAGAAGACGTTCCAAGGTACCAAACAAGAATGGTGCCAATACTGGAGCTGTTGATTGTGAGTTGGCGATCCAAACACCAAATCCATTAATTCCTGATTGAACTACTGGCCACAAGGCTGACAAAACCAAGGCTGTGAGTGCTGAACGTACGATAACAACGAATGGTACAAAGCGTTTCCCATTGAAGAAAGAAAGTGCTTCTGGAAGTTTACGGTAGTTGTAGTATTTATTGAAGGCAGTTGCTCCAACGAAACCTGAGATAATCCCTACAAATACCCCCATATTAAGGGCTGGTGCTTCAAGAACGCTGATGAAATAGTCCGCAACTTTAATCGATCCACCAAAGATTGTGTGAACCGTTGCAGATTTATCAGCTAACATTGCAGATGTAACTCCGTAAACTGCACCTGTAATACGGTTAATCAAGATGAAAGAGAGACCAGCTGCAAAGGCACCCCCTGCACGTTCTTTGGCCCAGCTACCACCGATAGCAAGGGCAAAGAGGATGTGAAGGTTTCCGATAACCCCCCAACCGATTTGTTCGAGAATTCCACCTGTAATAACAAGTGGAGATAAATTCGGGTTGATCATAGGGATTGATTTCCCGATTGAAATCATCAACCCAGCCGCTGGCATGACAGCGATAACGACCATCAAGGCCTTACCGAACTTCTGCCAGAATTCAAAGCTAAATAAACTTTTGAATGATCCTTTGTTCATCATTCAACCTCCTTATATTGTTTAAGGCTTTGTTTTGAGAAAACGTTTGCGCTTAATTTGTTTCTAGTATACCACATTTTAAAAATTTGTAAAGCCTTACATTCATTTTTTTCTCCAAATTTTATCTTTTTTTATCTTTTTTAAGCCAAATTCTTTTTAAACCTCATTCTTTTTAAACGCAAACGTTTCCCTTTAGACATAAAAATATTCGAACCCTCTAAGGGTTCGAATATTTTATTCTAATGCGTCTTGCATGGCATAGCCAATCCCACGAACGGTCTTAATATAGCTTTTTTGACCGGGTAGATCAATTTTCCCACGGAGATAACGGATATAGACGTCCACAATATTAGTCTCACCTGTACTCTCGTACTTCCAGACACTTTCCAACAACTGATCTCGTGTCACCACTCCCTTGCTTCCCATCAGAGTCGCTATGAGGTCATATTCTCTGCGGGTCAAACTAATCATGTCTTCCCCACGATAGACGGTATGGTGTTCCACATCAATGCGCAAATTGCGGTATGATGTTGGGATTTTCATCTGGCTACAATGTTGGTCAATATAATCACGTCCTCTAAAAATGGCTGTGATCTTATCTACCAAATCGCTGATAATAAAGGGTTTAACCATATAGGAAACGGCAAAGCGCTGAATACTCTCTTTGTGCTCAGCAATTTTTTCGCGGCTATCCAAAACAATCAAAACAGAAGCTGGGCGAATCCGACTGATTTCCTCTGCGAATGTTTCACCAGACATATCTGACAGATCGTAATTAAACAAGATCAGATCATATTTGGTCGCAGCAATCAAGGCCAGACCCACTTTTCCATCCTCGACCACATCAACTTGGTACCCTTCTTTTTGAAGTTCCAAATCAATGAAGCGAGCGATTTGCTTCTCATTTTCTACTAGTAGAACTCGTTTGACCATAGAGCAAGATTATTTTTCGTCGTACCAAGAATAGTGGAAGGTACCTTCTTTGTCTTTACGTTGATATGTGTGAGCGCCAAAGTAGTCACGTTGTGCTTGGATCAAGTTCGCTGGAAGATCCGCTGAACGGTAGCTATCGAAGTAAGTGATGGCTGCTGAGAAGGTTGGTACTGGTACACCTGCTTGAACAGCAAGAGCTACAATGTCACGAACTGATTGTTGGTACTTAGCAGTGACATCCAAGAAGTACTCATCCAATAGAAGGTTAGCAAGATCTGCATCGCGGTTGTAAGCATCTGTGATCTTTTGCAAGAAACGAGAACGGATGATACATCCATCGCGCCAGATAGATGCGATGTCCGCAAATGGCAAGTTCCAGTTGTTTTCTTTAGAAGCAACGCGCAATTGCGCAAAACCTTGTGCGTAAGAGATGATTTTTGAGAAGTAAAGGGCTTGACGAATCTTTTCGATCAACTCAGCCTTGTCTCCTTCAAATTTGAATGCAGCTGGTTTTGGAAGAACCTTGCTAGCGTGTACACGTTCTTCTTTGTAGGCAGAGATGTAACGGGCAAATACTGACTCAGTGATCAGTGACAATGGCACACCAAGGTCAAGCGCTGATTGGCTCGTCCATTTACCAGTTCCTTTGTTTCCTGCAGCGTCCAAGATGTAGTCTACGATTGGTCCATCTTGACCTTCATCGTCTTTGCGTTTCAAGATATCAGCTGTGATTTCAATCAAGTAGCTGTCCAATTCACCCTTGTTCCATTCAGTGAAGATTTCAGCCATGTCTTCTGCAGAAAGGCCAAGCAAGTGTTGCATGAGGTCATAGCTTTCTGCGATCAATTGCATATCCCCGTACTCGATCCCGTTGTGGACCATTTTCACGTAGTGACCAGCTCCATCAGGACCGATGTAAGTCACACATGGTTTTCCATCTTCAGGCGCTTTTGCAGAGATTTCTTCAAGAACGTCAGCTACCAAGTCATATGCTTCTTTTTGTCCACCAGGCATGATAGAAGGACCTTCAAGGGCACCTTTTTCACCACCAGATACACCTGTACCGATAAAGTTGATCCCTGAATTCGCCAACTCTTCGTTACGACGGATGGTATCTTTATAGAAAGTGTTTCCTCCGTCGATCAAGATATCACCTTTATCCAAATGTGGAAGAAGGGCTTGGATAGTTGCGTCTGTACCAGGTCCTGCTTGAACCATGAGCATGATACGACGTGGTTTTTCGATTGAGTTTACGAAGCTTTCGATATCATAGCTTGGCACAAAGTTTTTATCAGGATGGCAAGCAATCACATCTTCTGTTTTTTCTTTACTACGGTTATAAATGGCAACTGTATAGCCACGAGATTCAATATTAAGGGCAAGGTTACGACCCATTACGGCCATACCAACAACACCAAAGTTTGCTTTAGTCATGTGACACTCCTCTTTATAGTTTGCCTTTATTCTACCATTTTTCCTCCTCAAAAGAAAGCAGAAAATAGCTTCCCGCCTTCTCTAGAGGGAGAAGATCATGCAAGTCATTTGATCTTAAAAACAAAAGTGCCCGAGAAACAGTTCTCAGACACTTCTTGATGAATGGCATTAATCTTCTTTAGAAGCTAACTCCTCTGCTTCAATGACCGGTTGTTCTCCTTCTTTGAGTTTATTGACCGTCATATTAACTCCAAGGGCTCCTGCTAGCAATTGACGAATATCAAATCCGGCTCCTTGAGAGACTTGGTCGATACTTTGCATAATATCGCCCACCATCTTAGAAGCATTGCCTTCCCCGTACATGGTGATTTTATCCACCTTGGTTAATGGTTCAGCGACAGCACGCGCAATTTCAGGCAACTTGTCAACGACCATTTCAGTAATGGCTGCTTCTTGCATTTTCTTCATCGCTTCGGCCTTTTGGTCCAAACCTTTGGCTTCGGCTTCCAGTTTCAAGCGAATGGCTTCAGCCTCGGCACGACCTTTAGCCTCAATAGCTTCGGCCTCTTGCAATTGGGCAAATTTCTCAGCTTCGGCTTGAGCTTTTCGAGCTTCGGCTTCTTTTTGTGTTTCGAAGAGTTCTGCTTCCGCCTTGCGTTGGCGTTCAATCAATTCTGCTTCTGCAGCTTGTTGACGCGCATATTTTTCAGCTTCAGCTTGTTTGCGGATGTTGGCATCCAATTCTTGCTCACGAACCTTAACTTCGCGCTCTTTGACTTCCGCTTCTTTTTCCTGTTTCATGATATTGGCTTCGGCTGCCACGCGCTCTTGTTCACGACGTTGCACTTCTGCCTCAATCCCTTTAGCGGCATCTGCTTTTGCTTGGGCAATATCTGCTTCTTGCTTGAGGGCTGCTTGTTTAAGTTTTAATTCGTTTTGTTTTTGCGCAATTTCAAGATCGGCAGCGACGCGTTTGTCGTTAGCCAATTTATCTTGTTCCGCTTCGACTTCCTTGCGTTCGCGTTCTGCTTTGGCTTTGGCAATCAAGGCATCTTTCTTAATGGTTTCAACATTTTCAATCCCGAGGTTATCGATGACGCCCCCTTCATCAGAGAAAGATTGAACCGTAAAGGCGATGACTTCTAGACCCATTTTAGCCAAGTCTGGTGCTACGTTGTCCTGCACTTTTGAGGCAAACTCTTGACGGTCATTGACCATCTTACGGAGCTCCATCTGACCGATCACTTCCCGCAAGTTTCCTTCCAAGACATCTTGGACAGAATTGGAAATATCTGTCGTATTCCAGTTCAAGAAGTTTTCTGCAGCCCGGGCAATCATTTCATCGGTTGTACCAATTTTTAATTTAACAGCCGCATCGGCACGGACGTTAATGAAGTCCAGTGTTGGGACTGCTTCTGACGTCCGAACATCTGTCGAGAATTGCTCAATATCAAGATAAGAGCGTTGTTCGACAAAGGGAATCATAAAGCCAGCTTTCCCACGCAAGTGACGTTGTTTTCGAAGACCTGTAATGACCACGACTTCATTGGGTTTAGCGTTGACATACCCTTTGACCAACAAGATCAATACAAGAATGGCTACGATTACAAAAGTAATCAACCAACCTGGAATAAATAAAGTATCCATACTTTTTCTCCTTTTTTAGAGGTCTCCCCTCTGTTGTTTATTAATCCTAGTATATCAAAAGAAGGCCTTTCCTCAAAGAAAAGACCTGTATTTATGTCTAAATTTATCAAATGCAATCTCTAGCTTATTCTTCATCAAACAAGCCATTTAGACCAGCGAAAGGACTGTTTTCTTCTTTCTTGATCGCTTGAGCGGCTTGGTATTCTTCTTCGGACAGGATTTTCCAATCATTGCCTTCGATAAAACCTTGTCCAGCCTCTTCTTCTGGAGTGAGAACCTTGAGAGGAATATTGAGCAGAATATTATCTGCTACACTCTCACTCAGGTCAATCTTCCCACCTTCGATTGGAAGGATCAAGTCTTCCTCTAGGGCCTCGATATCTGCGTCAGACTGTACATCCTCCGCAAACACCTCTGTTACAGGATAGTTCTCTTGAAGCTCAACAGGCTCCATGCTTCGGCTAGATGCCAAAACGATGGTGTAGGTCAACTGGTAATCCAAGACATAGAGGCCTGTATCATAGGCTACTCGTCCTGTCGCTGTCACATTCTTTAAATCAAGAATTTCTGAATTACGCTTTTGCAGATCCTTTAACAAATCCAACTCTTGATCAAAAGCTAGTCCTTCAGGATTTTTACGGATTTCTTGTGTAAATAAGTTCATTCTTTTGTCCTCAAATCTTCTAGATACTACTAGTATATCATGAAGCTGCCCCTCAACCAAGAAGTCTCCTCAAAAATTTGTTATAATCATGAAAAAAGATATAGAAACTAGGCCAATTGGTGTTGTACACAGGGTCCCACCATCTCTTGGAAAAAAGAGGTTCACTTTCTAGGGCATTGTTAGATAGAGGAGAATTCATGAAAGAAATCGGAGCAGTTTTTCGGCAGATACGTGAAAGTCGCCACATTTCTTTAGAGGAGGCTACGGGTGGCGAATTTTCGCGCTCTATGCTGTCGCGATTTGAAAGAGGGGAAAATGACCTGACCACGCAACGTTTTTTTCAGGCCCTTCAACAGATCAAAACGAGCCTCAGTGAGTTTTCCCATCTAGCTGGAATCGATCAGCACTCTTTTATTCCCAAATTGTTGAAAGAGCACTATGAAAACATGAGCTTGGAACACGATCAAGCCTTGTACCAAAACTACCAGCTAGCCTATCAGAAACATCACAAAAAAGAAGACCTCTTAGCCAGCATTATTCTCAAGGCCCAAATGCTTGGCTTCTATCCTGAGGTGGAGCTCACCGCTAGCCAAGAAGAACTGGATTTCCTCCATGATTATCTCTTCTCTGTCATGATCTGGGGAAATTTTGAATTGAACCTGTTCTCTCTGACCTCTCCACTTTTCTCTAGTCGCCTCTATCGACAATACACAGAGGAGTTGGTCCAAAGGGAGGATTTCAAGCTTCTCCTAGATTCCTCTCGTCCTGCCCTTAACTCTATTTTTCTTAATGGCTTCTTTCTGGCCATTAGTTCAAATGAATTTGAAGATGCAACCTATTTTGATCAGTTGATCAAGGACCACTTTTACTCCGAAAATGAAGCCTACCATCGGACGGTTTATCTCTACGCCAAAGGAGAATTTCTCTATCGAAAGGGAGAGAAAGAAATTGGTCTTGAAAAGATGGAGCAGGCCATCCAGGTTCTCTCTATTCTGGATTGTAAGGACAGTGCCAGCTACTACAGACAGGGCATGCAGGAACTCATCAAAGAAACCTAAAAAACTCACAGATCTGTTCTGTGAGTTTTTGTTGAAAATATGCAACATTTATTTTTTCTTGTTTTTTAGGTTTACAATAGGACTATCAAGCAAAGAAAGAAGGTTCTTCCCATGATAACCAAACTAAAAAGCCACTTCCTCCGCTTTCTTCTCTCACATACCAGCGTCTATCTGAAGGATCAGGAACTTCTTCTCTCTGATGATGAGAAATTAGACCTCTTTAAACAGATCGTTCGATCTATCAAACAAGTCCTAGCAACTGATCACGCGAAGGAGGAAGGCTTATGAAACTCTTAGCTCGAAATAAAATTTTTGCCTTACTTAGTCTTTCTCGCTTTTTGAATACCCTTGGTGCCGCCATCTACAATCTGGTCTTTGTGGTCTTTGCTGCCAGCATGCCACAGCCGAGCCTAGCAGTTGGAATTGCTAATCTCATTGTATTTATTCCTAGCCTCTTTACCATTTTTGTTGGTATGAAGGCTGACCGCACGAAGAAAAAAACTAACTGGTTGATCCGCATTGGCTATCTTCAAGCCATCCTCTTCATCCTTATTGCTCTCATGACCAAGATTCCAGGTTACCTAGCCTTTTCGATTGTTTGCTTTTTAAACATTGTTTCAGATTGTTTGAGCGATTATCGCGGAGGCTTGCAACTCCCCATCATGAAAAAGAACATCCCCGACGAGGATTTGATGGAAGCCTATTCCTTCAACCAACTACTTAGTATGGTCTGTTCGATTTCTGGACAAGCTCTAGGAGTTTGGTTGCTAGCCATCAGCCATCAAAATTTTGCCCTGGTCGCTTCGATCAATGCATTGACTTTTCTCCTGTCTTCTACCTGTCTCCTGATGAGAAAAAAGCAGCTGACACATGCTCCCGTCATTGAGCCCACAAGTAAGAATTCTTTGGTACACGAATGCCAAGAGATGTACCAGAACGCCAAAAGTATTTTTTCAGATGAGGAGGTTCACCACTTTGGCAAGTTGCTCTTCTCATTGGTTCTCATCAATGCCCTTGGGGGATCCATCTCAGGTATCTACAATTTACAACTGCTTCACTCCCCCTTCTTTCAGTTGAGCTTTAGCCAATCCCTCTTGATCTTAGAGGCAGTGACTATTTTAAGCATGGTCTGGGCTAGCCTGACACCCCATGACTATTTTTCCAAGCAATCGCTCCACCATATCCTCCTTTGGATCACAGGTGGGCTGACTATGCTTGGGCTCACAAATATTCTGGTGCACTGGGATTTCCTTTCCCTTCTACTCATCACTTTCCTTGGTTATCTTGTAGCAAAAATCAACCCAAAAGTTTCCAGCCTTTTAATGAGCAAATTACCCGCTGAAAAATTAGCTTCTACCTCTAGCTTTTTGGGACTGATGGTCAGCTTTGCCATGCCACTTGGGACAGCTCTCTTTTCTAGTCTAGCTATCTGGAGCCTTTCCCTAGCGTGGGGGATCTTTGCCATCCTTGGTTTCACTACCCTCCTCTTAACTACCAAATAAAAAACCCACCGTTTGGTGGATTGAGCTTAAAGACAAAGTTATCTTTTATACAATTCTATTAACTTCTATAAAGATAAATACTTTTTATTCTTTAGAGTTATTCAATCATCTACTGAAACTTTCCGCCGTGAGAAAAGTACTAGAAACAAGTTGTTTCTAGCACTCGGGAGTTTTGGAACCTTAGATCCAAAACTAAGTCATGGAACTTCATAGAAGTTCGCTGACGTCCGTACTCACCCAAGGAAAGGTTCTAAGATGATGGTGTCTTCAATCTGAATCCACTGTTTGATGGATTTTTTTACATATTTCTTAATCTTTCAACCCGCTCAGCAATGGGTGGGTGGGTATAAAAGAGCTTTTGAAAGCCGGATTCTTTTTTAGGATCGTTGATAAAAAGAGCACTGCTCGCATCATCGACATGTCGTTGCATTGGTTCGCTATTGTCTAGTTTTAACAAAGCATTGATCATCCCTTGAGGATTCCGCGTCAATTCAACACTTGAAGCGTCTGCTAGGAACTCCCGTTGACGAGAGATGGCTAACTGGACCAAGGTCGCTGCTAATGGCGCTAAAACGATGGCAAGCAAGGAAAGGATCAACATAACAATCTCCAAACCACCGCTACCTTCTCGATCATCGTCCCGGCTACGACCACCGCCCCACCACATCATCCGGCCACCAATGCTAGAAAGCATGGTGATGGCACTGGCAAGGGCCACTGCAATCGTAGAGATGCGGATATCGTAATTGCGAATATGGCTGACTTCGTGTCCGATGACTCCCTCCAATTCCTCACGGTTCATCACAGCCAGAAGACCTGTCGTTGCTGCAACAGCAGCATTTTGAGGATTAGACCCTGTCGCAAATGCATTCATGGACGGATCATCCACAATATAAACCCGAGGCATGGGAATCTGAGCTACCATAGCCATATCTTGGACAATATGGTAGAGCTGAGGGGCTTGCTCTTCGGTCACCTCACGCGCTCCGTTCATCCGCATGACGACCTCGGTGGATTGGAAAATCATGCTAAAGGCATAAATCCCACCAATAATCAAAGCTAGGATGACGCCACCAAGGGAGGAGCCTAACCAGAGGTAGCCAACGGCTGCTCCGATGAGGGCCAAGAGTATGAAAAAAGCAATAAGGAGAATCCAGGTTCTCCTTTTATTGCTTGCAATTTGGTCAAAGAGCATATTAGTCTCCTAATCCGCTAAAATCCACCTTTGGTACAGCTTTTTCTTCTTCAGGCACTTGAAGGAATTCGGCTTGTCTGAAGCCAAACATACCAGCAATCACGTTTGTTGGGAAAGTTTCCAACTTGACATTGTAGTTGCTTGTGACACTATTGTACAATTGACGAGCATAAGAAATTTTGTTTTCTGTATTGGTCAATTCTTCTTGCAATTGCATGAAGTTGGTGTTAGCTTTCAAGTCTGGATAGTTTTCAGCAACCGCAAAGATGCCTGCCACTTGACGGGAAAGAGCATCACTGGCTGCCATCGCTTCTGCAGGTGAAGTAGCTTGAGCCACTTGTTGGCGAAGTTGAGTCACTTTTGCTAGTGTATCTCCTTCGTACTTGGCATAGCCTTTAACGGTTTCGATCAAGTTTGGAATCAAGTCATTCCGACGTTTCAATTGCACATCAATTTGACTCCATGCTTCACGAGTTTGCATGCGGCTTTTCACCAAACCGTTGTAAACTCCTACTACAATCAACACAAGGACCACAATGATCCCAAGAATAATCCAAATCATTTTATTGAATTCCTTTCATTTCTTTCTACCAGTATATCAAATTTCCCTTATTTTGTGGTAAAATAAAAGCATGAAACCAGAAGAATTTTATGTCCGTTTAGCCGAACTCGGCTTTCCATTAACTGATCGTCAAAAAGAGCAATACGAACGCTATTTTGAGCTCCTCGTGGAATGGAATGAAAAGATTAATCTCACTGCCATCACCGAAAAAGACGAAGTCTATCTCAAGCATTTTTATGATTCTATCGCACCCATTTTACAAGGTTTGATCGAAAACCAACCCATCCGTCTCTTGGATATTGGAGCTGGCGCCGGCTTTCCAAGCCTTCCTATGAAGATTCTTTTCCCTGAGCTGGATGTGACCATCATTGATTCCCTCAATAAGCGAATCAATTTTCTCCACTTGCTGGCTGAAGAGTTGGGTTTGAGCGGGGTTCATTTCTACCATGGACGTGCGGAGGATTTTGCGCAAGATAAGGCCTTTCGTGCCCAATTTGATATCGTAACTGCTCGCGCTGTTGCCCGCATGCAAGTCCTCTCTGAACTGACCATCCCTTACCTGAAAGTAGGGGGACGTCTTCTTGCTCTCAAGGCCAGCAATGCTCCAGAAGAGTTGGAAGAAGCCAAAAATGCCCTCAACCTGCTATTTAGTAAGGTTGAAGACAATCTACAGTATGCATTGCCAAATGGCGATCCACGCTATATCACTCTTGTCGAAAAGAAAAAAGAAACCCCAAATAAATACCCAAGAAAAGCGGGTATGCCTAATAAGAGGCCATTGTAGTAAGATATAATGGGCCAAGCGGATAAAGACAATTGAGAGGCTGGGACAAAAGTCCTAGCCTCTCAATTGTCTTTAGATTGTCGAGCAAGACGCAGTGGTTGAGTGGGCTCTACTACGCTGATTTCATCAGCTTTTACAGCCCTACTCAACTGTGCGGAGGTGGGACGACGAAAT
>JAGZZN010000037.1 GCA_018377375.1 Streptococcus parasanguinis | reverse complement strand
TCAATCAAGTTTACTTTAGTGGCCGACGAAAGGTCAAAAAGGAAGACGCTTTTGTTTTGGGAACTGATTTGAAAAAGGAACGCAGTGATTTCCGTGCGAAATTTGCGGCTGATTTTACTCGTCAATTGCATGATTACCAATTCCCTGAAGAAGAAGTGACCCAGTTTATCGATGCTTATGAAAAAGAAAATGCTAAGCGTGCGAAATTAACCTATAAGGTTAAACAATATCTCCCGGACAAGGTGGTCATTAGTCTAAATCCTGAGACGGTCAGCATGGAAAAGACGATCTTAAACCACATGCAGACCTTCTATCAGGAACATCGAAAAGACTATCCAGGGATCATCGAAGCGAACCAGGCTCAAAACAAAGCCTATAGAGAGGAAATGATGGCTTCTCTTGCAGATCGCCCCTTGACGACGCCGGATCGATACGACTACCAGTTGACCTTTGTTAAGAAAGATGGCAAATGGGAAGTAGAAAAAGCCTACAATAGTGATAGCTTTATGGAAAAATTCGAGGGAAATCTTTCTTAAGGCTGAAGTTGGCACTCCTAGGACATGAATCTAGGAGTGTTTTTGTCTATAGCTTTAAACTATATCAAAATCCAAGAAACAGGAATTAGACGGAAACACCTATTAGTGATAAAATAATTTTAAGTTCGAAAGGAGATGAAGGCTTGTGTCTTTTTCTTATGAAGAGTTAGCAGAGATTCGCCACTATATCCACCAACACCCAGAATTGTCTGGTCAAGAATACCAGACAACCGCCTTTCTAAAAGAGCGTTTAGAAGAGTTGGGGATTCGTATTTTAGAGAGTGGATTAAAAACTGGTCTGATTGCAGAAATTGGGTCCGACCAACCGGTGGTGGCACTTCGAGCAGATATCGATGCCCTTCCAATTTTGGAACAAACGAATCTGCCCTACCAAAGTCAGAATCCAGGAGTCATGCATGCCTGTGGCCATGATTTTCATCAAACCAGTCTTCTGGGAGCAGCAGCTCTTCTCAAGGAAAGAGAAGACCAGCTTGAAGGAACTGTACGCTTGATCTTTCAGCCAGCAGAAGAAATCTCAGAAGGTGCTTCTGATGTTTTGGCAACAGGACTGTTGGAGGATGTTCAAGGAATTATTGGTTTTCACAATATTCCCCAGCTAAAAGCAGGGCAACTTGCTTTGAATGCTGGAGCTATGATGGCAGGGGTTGAGAAATTCAAGGTTACCGTGACAGGGGTTAGTAGTCATGCTGCAAGACCGGATTTAGGAGTTGACACTGTAACGGCCGTCACTACCATGGTTCAGAACTTACAATTATTAATTTCACGGACCGTTTCTCCCTTTGAAACAGCTGTTTTGTCCATTACGCACCTGGATGTGGGCTCAACCTGGAATGTGCTCCCAAAATCAGGCTATTTTGAAGGAACCATTCGTTCCTTTAATCCGAGTGTGCAAAGAGACTTGAAGGCACATTTTATTTCCATCATTCGACACATTGCAGAAAGTCTGGAAGTGGATGTGGCTTTTGAGTGGGGTGTGACACCGCCCGTTACCTTTAACGATGAGGAATTGACGCAGGTGGTTTGGGAAGCTTCACAAGGCTTGGCTGAGGTGCTTCCAGCAAATCCTTCTACTGCTGGAGAGGACTTCGCCTTTTACCAAGAGCGAATTCCTGGAGTCTTTGCCTTTATCGGTTCAAACGGAGAACCGGATGCGCCAGACCTCCATCATGATCACATGACCATCGATGATGCAGCCTTTGAGGTATCGGTTCCCTATTATGTTGAAAATGCGCAAGCTTTATTGCGGTATTTTAAGGCCCAAGAAGTGTGATAAAGAAAAACTATCACCTCCATAAAAAATATATATTAGGCAAGTAAATGCTTTTTTGATAAAATTAAAAAATACTTTTAAAATGGCGTTTTATGTGCCTGAAACGAATAAGGAGATCCTATGAATCTAAAAAAAGTGATTAAGTATTCTGCTTTAGGATTAGTTGCAGTCCTTGCAACCAGTGCTTTAGTAGCATGTTCATCTGGCAAATCAGCCAGTGGGAAGAAAACCATTGAAGTTGGGACTGTTGGAACAACCAAACCCTTCTCTTATGAAGAAAAAGACGGCAAGCTAACTGGTTATGAAATCGAAGTATTGCGTGAAATCTTTAAAGGTTCAGACAAATACGAAGTGAACTTTAACAAGACAGAGTGGTCTTCAGTCTTTGCTGGCTTAGATAGTGACCGTTTCCAAATCGGTGCCAACAACATCAGCTACTCAAAAGAGCGGGAAGAAAAATACCTCTATCCAAATCCATATGCTCGTAATCCACTAGTATTGGTCGTACCAAAAGATTCTTCTATTAAATCTTTGGATGACATTGGTGGCAAGAAAACAGAAGTTGTTCAAGGAACATCTACTGCTAAACAATTAGAAGATTACAATAAAAAACATTCAGATAATCCAACTGACTTGCAATACACAGATGGAACCATTCAAACCATCATGGCTAATCTAGCGGATGGTCGTACAGATTACAAGATCTTCGAACGGATCTCAGTAGATACTATCATTCGTGATCAAGGCTATGACAACTTGAAGGTTATCGAGCTTCCAAGCGACCAACAACCTTATGTGTATCCAATTATTGCAAAAGAAGATAAAGACCTTCAAAAATTTGTCAACAAACGTATCAAGGAACTCTATGACAATGGAACCCTTGAAAAACTGTCTAAAAAATACTTTGGTGGAGTTTATCTACCAGAAGCAAAAGATATTAAAGAATAATATTTAATTAAAGGAGACTTCAAAATGAAATTGAAAAAAATTCTTGGTTTAACAGCTCTTGCAGCTATTGCAACATTTGCTCTTGCAGCATGTGGTTCTTCAAAATCATCTAGCAAAGATGGTGAAACAACTGTAAAAGTGGGTGTTATGACTTTGAGCGACACTGAAAAAGCTCGTTGGGATCAAGTTCAAAAGAACTTGGATGACGCTAAAACAGGAATCAAATTGGAATTCACTCAATTTACAGACTACTCACAACCAAACGTAGCTGTAAAAGATGGTAGCGTGGATATCAATGCTTTCCAACACTACAACTTCCTTGATAACTGGAACTCTAAAAACGACAATGCCCTTGTTGCAGTAGCAGATACGTACATCGCTCCAATCCGTCTTTACTCTGGTACAGAAAACGGTAAAAACAAATACACTTCAATTAAAGAAATTCCTAAAGGTGGAACAATCGCTGTACCAAATGACCCAACAAATGAAAGCCGTGCCTTGTATGTCTTGCAATCAGCTGGTTTGATTAAATTGGATACCAAAGATGGTCAATTGGCAAACGTGTCAAACATCAAAGAAAATTCAAAAGATTTGAAGATTTCTGAACTGGATGCTTCACAAACACCATCTGCTCTTCCATCAGTGGATGCTGCAGTCATCAACAATACCTTCGTTCGTGAAGCAGGCGTTGATTTCAAAAAAGCTATCTATGTTGAAAAGAAAGACAACAACTCAAAACAATGGTACAACGTGATCGCTGCTAAGAAAGATTGGGAAAAATCTGATAAAGCAAAAGCAATCAAAGAAATCATCAAAGCCTATCACAAAGACAATGTGAAGAAAGTGATCGAAGAATCTTCAGAAGGAATGGACCAACCAGTCTTCTAAGATTCGATCTCAAGTGTATGAAGGAGGTGGAGAAGCAATTCTCTACCTCTTATCGTGTATTAGGAGGAATGCATGCCTTTTGCAACAGAAGCGGAACAAATCCGTAAATTTGAAAATGATGAGGTCGCACAACATTATTTTGAAGTGTTGCGAACATTGATTTCAAAAAAATCCATCTTTGCCCAACAAGTTGGTCTCAAGGAAGTAGCCAACTATTTGGGGGAAATTTTTACAGCTGCAGGAGCCAAAGTCGAAGTGGATGATAGTTACACAGCACCTTTTGTGATTGCCAAATTTTTCTCGCCAAATCCTGAAGCCAAAACCATCATTTTTTATAACCACTATGATACGGTACCAGCTGATGGAGACCAACCTTGGACGGGAGCCCCCTTCACCTTGTCAGTTCATTATGGAACCATGTACGGTCGAGGGGTTGATGATGATAAGGGGCATATCACAGCTCGTCTCACAGCTCTTCGAAAATACATTCGTGAAAGTGGCGATTTGCCAGTCAATATCACCTTTATCATCGAAGGGGCAGAGGAGTCTGCATCGACTGACTTGGATAAATACTTGGCCAAACACAAGAAACACTTGCGTGGGGCAGACCTCCTAGTCTGGGAACAAGGCACACGAAATAATCAGGGTCAGTTGGAAATTTCCGGTGGTAGCAAGGGGATCGTCACCTTTGATATGGTGGTGAAGAGTGCAGAAGTGGATATTCATTCCAGCTATGGCGGTGTGGTAGACTCTGCTTCTTGGTATTTGTTAAATGCTATCGCCAGTCTTCGTGACAAAGAAGGCCGAATCTTGGTGGATGGGATTTATGATCAGATCCAAGAACCCAATGAACGCGAGCTAGCTTTGATCGAGCAATATGCCAACAAAGGACCAGAAGATGTAGCGGAAACCTATGGTCTAACCCTTCCAATCTTGAAGGAAGACCGAAAAGAATTCCTGCGCCGTTTCTATTTTGAACCAGCCCTGAATATTGAAGGTTTTGGCTCTGGTTACCAAGGACAAGGTGTTAAAACGATTCTTCCGGCAGAGGCGCGTGCCAAGATGGAGGTGCGCTTGGTTCCTGGACTGGATCCCAAGGATGTCTTAGAAAAGATCAAGCAGCAATTGAAGAAAAATGGCTATAATCAGGTCGAATTGGTCTATACTCTCGGTGAAATGAGTTACCGAAGTGATATGAGTGCCCCATCGATTTTAAATGTCATACGGCTGGCCAAAGATTTCTATAGAGAAGGAGTTTCTGTTCTTCCAACAACAGCGGGAACAGGGCCAATGCACACGGTCTTTGAGGCTTTGCAGGTGCCGATGGCAGCCTTTGGAATTGGCAATGCCAATAGCCGTGATCATGGGGGCGACGAAAATGTGAAAATCGCCGATTATTACACCCATATTGAATTGATAAAGGAGTTAATAGCAAGTTATGAGTAAAGCAATGATTCAGCTGGACCACATTGATGTGACCTTCCAGCAAAAGAAACGTCAGATCCAAGCCGTCAAAGATGTGACCATTCATATTAATGAAGGCGATATCTATGGGATTGTAGGGTATTCCGGAGCCGGGAAATCGACCTTGGTTCGGGTGATCAATCTCTTGCAAGTGCCTAGCGCCGGAACCATCACTGTGGATGGAGATGTGATTTATCAAGATCAGGTGACCCTAAAACCGGCTGCCCTTCGGGAGAAACGTCGGGATATCGGGATGATCTTCCAACACTTCAACTTGATGGCTCAAATGACTGTCGCAGAAAATGTAGCCTTTGCTCTTAAACATTCTAAATTAAACAAAGAACAAAAGAATGAGAAAGTGGCGAAATTGTTGGATTTGGTTGGTCTAGCTGACCGTGCAGAAAATTACCCAGCCCAATTGTCTGGTGGACAAAAGCAGCGGGTAGCGATTGCGCGTGCCCTTGCCAACGATCCAAAAATTTTGATCTCAGATGAGTCAACTTCAGCCTTGGATCCAAAGACGACCAAACAAATTCTAGCTTTGTTGCAAGAGTTAAACAAAAAACTTGGCTTAACCATTGTCTTGATCACCCATGAGATGCAAATTGTCAAAGATATTGCCAACCGGGTAGCTGTCATGCAAAATGGCGAACTGATTGAAGAAGGGTCTGTGTTAGATATCTTCTCGAATCCGAAAAATGCTTTGACGCAAGACTTTATCACGGTTGCAACAGGAATCGATGAAGCCATGGTGAAAATCAATCAACAAGCGATTGTGAAGAACTTGCCTGATGATTCGATTTTAGCGCATCTTAAGTATGCAGGTTCTGTGACAGATACAGCCATCATCAATGATATTTACAAGCAGTACCAAGTATCTGCCAACATTTTATTTGGGAACATCGAGATCCTTGATCACACTCCTGTCGGAGAATTGGTGGTCATCTTATCAGGTGAGACTCAAAATCTGGAAACGGCCAAAGCTGAGTTAGAAAATGCAGGAGTTTCCGTGACTATTGTGAAAGATGGGAGAAAAGCATGATCCAGTTAATTCAAACATATTTACCAAATGTCTATAAATTAGGGTGGTCTGGCCAGTATGGATGGGGAACCGCTATTTACTTGACTCTTTACATGACCGTTATTTCCTTCATTATTGGTGGATTTTTAGGTTTGGTGACAGGACTTTTGTTAGTCTTGACCCGTCCAGGTGGTGTCATCGAAAATAGAATCGTTTTCCAAATTTTGGATAAGATTACTTCCTTGTTCCGCGCCATTCCTTTCATTATCTTGTTGGCCTTTATTAATCCCTTGACCTACTTGCTCTTGAAAAATACCATCGGTCCTACAGCAGCCCTTGTTCCGCTATCCTTGGCTGTCTTTCCATTCTTTGCCCGCCAAGTCCAAGTGGTCTTGTCCGAGTTGGATGGAGGCGTGATTGAAGCAGCGCAAGCCAGTGGGGCAACCTTCTGGGATATTGTCGGAGTCTACCTGCGTGAAGGGCTTCCTGATTTGATCCGTGTGACAACAGTGACCATCATTTCCTTGATCGGAGAAACCGCCATGGCGGGTGCCGTTGGTGCTGGAGGATTAGGAACCTTGGCCATCAACTACGGGAAAAATATGTTTAACAATGATGTCATCTTTGTGGCGACCTTATTGATCCTGATTCTGATCGTTCTGGTCCAATTTATCGGGGACTTCCTTTCGAAGAAAATTAGCCACCGTTAGGATCAGTATCCAATGAATAGAATAAACGTGAATCAAATAAAACAAGTTGGAGCCTTCACTTTCCTCTATTTTCTTGCGATTGGACTGGGGGTCTTAGTTGGAAATCTGGTCGATCATCAAGGAAATATGTTTTATGCTCCTGCCTTTTCAGCCTTGTTTGGCGGGACGATCTACCGCTATTATCTAGAAAAAATAAAAGGAGTTGGATCTATCTTTATAGTTGGCTGCGTGATCGGATCCTTCTTCCTCTTTTCACGTCACGGCGCAGGGGCCTTTATTCCAGCCTTGATCGCCGGAAGTTTTGCGGAGATGGTCGCCTCAAGTGGTCGTTTTCGCTCGAATTTACGAAATGCCTTGTCTTTTGTTATTTTTGCCTTTGCGACAACAGGGCCCATTCTTATGATGTGGTTCTATCCAGCCAGTTACCGCATGTCGTTACTGGATCGTGGTAAATCGATAGACTATGTCAATCGGGTGATGGTATCACCAGATCTAGCGACCATCACTTGGTTTGTCCTCACAGTTATACTGGGTGCTGGATTAGGGTGGGGACTATCGAACATCCTTCTTCCATTATTGGCCAAAAAAGGAGATAAAGATGCACAATAATTTACTAGTTCTTCAGTCAGACTTTGGTTTGGTGGATGGAGCAGTATCAGCTATGATTGGGGTTGCTTTAGAAGAATCACCAACCCTTAAAATTCACCACTTAACTCATGATATTACCCCCTACAATATTTTTGAAGGGAGTTACCGTCTCTTTCAGACAGTAGATTACTGGCCAGAAGGGACAACCTTTGTTTCGGTGGTCGATCCTGGTGTCGGTTCCAAACGAAAGAGTGTGGTAGCTAAAACGGCGAAAAATCAATACATTGTCACTCCGGATAATGGAACTCTCTCTTTTATCAAGAAACATGTAGGGATTGTTGCTATCCGTGAGATTTCAGAAGTGAAGAATCGTCGAGCTAATACAGAGTTTTCTTATACCTTCCATGGGCGTGATGTCTACGCCTATACAGGAGCTAAGTTGGCCAGTGGCCATATTAGTTTTGAAGACGTCGGACCAGAACTCAGTGTCGAACATATTGTGGAAATCCCAGTGGTTGAGACAGTTCTGGAGGACAATCTTGTTAAAGGTGCGGTTGACATCCTAGATGTGCGCTTTGGTTCTCTTTGGACTTCCATTACTCGGGAAGAGTTCAATCATTTGGCACCCGAATTTGGGGAACGTTTTGAAGTAACCATCTATAACAATGACATGCTGGTTTACCAAAACCAAGTAACCTACGGCAAGTCTTTCGCCGACGTGCGGATTGGACAGCCAATCCTTTATATCAATTCCCTCTACCGTGTTGGTCTTGCCATCAACCAGGGATCCTTTGCTAAGGCCTATAATGTAGGAGTTGGGGCTTCTTGGAATATCGAGATTAGAAAAATGGAAAATTAATAGGAGATATCATAATGAAACAGAAATCATTATTTTCAATTAAAGATGTTGTAGCTATTGGGGTTGGAGCAGCCCTCTTTGTCGTGATTGCTATGTTGCAAATCCCTGCACCTGCACCGAATACGAGCATTCAGTTGCAATATGCCCTTCAAGCTCTCTTTAGTGTAGTTTTTGGTCCGATTGTCGGTTTCTTAATCGGCTTGATTGGTCATGCCATTAAGGATGCTATGTCAGGTGGTCTTTGGTGGACTTGGATCATTTCAAGTGGTTTGTTTGGACTTTTTGTTGGTTTCTTCCGCAAACAAATCGGTGAATTCAAAGGGGAAGTGACAAAGAAAGAATTAATTGTCTTTAACATCGTTCAAATCGTATCCAACCTTGTGATCTGGGGCTTGATTGCTCCGGTTGGAGATGTCTTTATCTACAAGGAAAGTGCCAATAAAGTCTTCCTACAAGGTGTTGTTGCGGGTTCTTTTAATGCATTAACAGTGGCTGTTGCAGGTTCTCTTCTCTTGATCGCTTATGCACGGACTCAAACAAAAGATGGAAGTTTGACCAAAGATTAAATGTACAGAAGATAAGAGAGTGGGACAGAAATCGGTAATTCGTTAGAATTCAATTTCGTCGTCCCACCTCCGCACAGTTGAGTAGGGCTGTAAAAGCTGATGAAATCAGCGTAGTAGAGCCCACTCAACCACTGCATCTTGCTCGACAATCCAAAGACAATTGAGAGGCTAGGACTTTTTTCCAGCCTCTTTTTTTGTTTTGTAAAAAATATTTTTTACAAAATGCAAGATATATATTGCAAAATAGAAAATATAGTGTATAATAGAGCTATAAAAATAAGAAAGGAAAAGCCTGTGGCGAAAAATCTCAAATTAAAAATGGCCCGGGTCGAGCATGATATGACCCAGGGGGATCTTGCAGATGCCATTGGAGTGACGCGCCAGACCATCGGCCTGATTGAGGCAGGGAAATATAACCCAACCCTCAGTCTCTGCCTTGCTATCTGTAAGACCTTGGATAAGACGCTGGATCAACTGTTCTGGGAGTAACAGTTTTAATAATAGAAAGAGGAAGAATATGAAACAAAAGAAAGAACCAATTGTAAAAGATGAACGGACCATGCTACTTGATGGAAAAATCGCAGGAGAACTTGTCCTTGGCATGACCTGCTTTATTGCCCTATCCGCCTTTGTGAAATCCAGTATCCTGGACTTAGACCTAGTCGCTTATCTCCCTGAGATGTTCCTTCTGATTGCCATGGGAGCCTATGCCTTTGTGAGAAGGATCAGTTCAGGGATTGATGTTCGAGATATGTTAGAAAAAGATAGCTGGTTGAGTCGCCTAGGATCAGGTCTATTCTTTGCTGTGCTTGTGACAGCTATGGATGTGATTGGAAAGAGAGAAGCAATGAGCTTTATCTTGAGTCCCAAGTATCTGGTCAAAATTCTATTAGAAATTCTCGTCTTTGCCATCCTGACAGATCTGCTTGAAAAACCACTTGCTCTTATCAATCGGAAAAAACAAGCAAAGATCGAGGCAGAATTAGAGGATGAAGAATAAGGAGGAAGAGATGAGATTACAATTGCTGAACAAACAAATCATAGATGAACGAGAAGAAGGCCTAGCTAATAAGGCTGGTGCTGAGACAGCTGGTTTTCTTTTCCTTGCCTTAACTGTTTTTAGTGTGGGATCCATTTTTACATCTAAGGTGGGGCTCAGTCCAATCATGGTGGTAGCCTTACTCATCGTCTCAGGATTTTATTATTCGGTGCGTTGTCAACGATTGGGTGTGAGATTTATCAATTATAGCTATCTAAATGTGATGGGAATTGTAGCAGTAACCCTTGTTCTTTCCTTGTTTATCTGGGCTCAAAATTTTCAATTAAACCAGGCTGTCTATCACTCAAATCCCTTCCATTCAAAATTCTTGCTGGTGCTTCCGATCACATTTCTCCTGAATCTTCCGATTGTATGGGGGATGAATTTCCTTTTGATGCTCCTAGCAAAAGTTGAGAAAAAACGCTATGAAGCCTATCTGGATCAGTTGGAAAAAGAAGAGTAATTAGTTGAAACCTTATTTTTGTCGTAAAAAAGTCTGGAACCCCAGGCTTTTATTTTTCGGTCAAATAAATTGCATTCGCTTTCTTGGGGGAGTATACTGGTATAGTTGAATGAAAAATTCTGATAATTTAATCTTAGAAAAGAGAATCTTATGGCAAAACCTATTCGTGTTTTACTCTACTACCTCTATACCCCCATTGAAAATGCAGAACAATTTGCAGCCGACCACTTGGCCTTCTGTAAATCAATCGGCCTCAAAGGACGTATCCTAGTCGCTGACGAAGGAATCAATGGAACTGTTTCTGGTGACTACGAAACAACACAAAAATACATGGACTACGTTCACAGCCTTCCAGGTATGGAAGACCTCTGGTTCAAAATTGACGAGGAAGAAGAGCAAGCTTTCAAGAAGATGTTTGTACGTTATAAGAAAGAGATTGTCCACCTTGGTTTAGAGGATGATAATTTCGATAATGACATCAATCCTCTTGAAACGACAGGTGCTTACTTGTCTCCAAAAGAGTTTAAAGAAGCTCTTCTCGACGAGGATACCGTTGTTCTTGATACTCGAAACGACTACGAGTACGACCTTGGACACTTCCGTGGCGCTATTCGTCCTGACATCCGCAATTTCCGTGAATTGCCACAATGGGTCCGTGATAACAAGGAAAAATTCATGGACAAGCGTGTTGTCGTCTACTGTACTGGTGGAGTCCGTTGTGAGAAATTCTCGGGTTGGATGGTGCGTGAAGGCTACAAAGATGTTGGTCAATTGCATGGCGGAATCGCCACTTACGGGAAAGACCCAGAAGTTCAAGGCGAACTGTGGGATGGGAAAATGTACGTCTTTGACGAGCGGATTGCAGTCGACGTCAACCATGTCGATCCAAGCGTTGTCGGAAAAGACTGGTTTGATGGAACGCCATGTGAACGCTATGTCAACTGTGGAAATCCTTTCTGTAACCGTCGCATCTTGACTTCAGAAGAAAACGAGGACAAGTACCTCCGTGGTTGCTCACATGAGTGCCGGGTTCACCCTCGCAATCGTTATGTCCAAGAACACAACTTGTCACAAGCAGAGGTTGCTGAGCGTTTGGCCCTTATCGGTGAAACGCTTGATGGAGCACCTGCATAATGGAAACAAACAGTCTGAAAGCTCAGGCTGTTTTTATATGGAAATTGATTGAAAATTGTGCTATACTTTAGGTAAGCGATTTCACAAAGGAGAAAACAAATGAGTATCGTGTTTTCAATCAAAAATAAAAAGAGCTTATTTGGCTATCAGAAAGTACTCGCAGCACAGGAAGTTCTTAAATTGGTAGAAGGGTTGACAACCTACAACTATGATCCTGCTACCCTTCATCGTCCCTTAAATGATTTTGAAGGCTTGAACTGTATCGTATTTGGTAAGAGCGGTCTTCCTCTGCAGTTACGCTATTTTGATGAGGAAGAGTCTTATCAGATTCAGGTGCCCTCTTTTGCGATAGAAGAAGATTGGCAGTTGGCCCTTCGATGGCTTAGTCGCCTAGGAGAAGTATTAGGAACGGAGATTGTGGTCAGCGACGGCGTGAGCTATACTCCAGATTCTATTTTCCATTTTGATTATGAAGTCGTTATCCTAGAAACGCTGGGTAATGTGACCAAGGAAAAAGATCTAAAAGAGTTTGAAGTACAAGGCTTCGCTCATCCAGTCTATTTGGATCGGGATACAGTGCAGGAAGTCTTGAACCATGTCCATCCACTAGAAGCCTACTCTGCCTTTATCAAGAAGATTCAATATAGTGCAGCATATTTCAGTCAAGTCCGTTTTTATCAACAGGAGGAGACAGGAGCCTTCTTAGCCAGCTATAGCTTGACAGAAGATACGGATACGGTCTTGCCAAGCGTGCCACATGTTCCTGCAGAATATGTAGAAATTGTGGGCTTAGCAGGTATCATTGATTGGCGGGTGCTATTGGTAGCGATCGATGGAGATCCGGATAAGCCAGAAAATTACCATCCAATTGGGTCTCTTGCTCTGAAGAACCTTATAGAAGCGCTAGAGCCAGATGAATACCAGCTGCTAGATGCTAGTCAAATTGAAATCAAAAAATTGTCCAAAGAGCGCTTGCTAGAATTAGCGCAGTTGGAAAACAAGTAACAATATCGTAGGGAACTGTCCTTCCAAGGTTTGATCCGAAAAATCTAACGTCTGGGAGCAGTTCTTTTTTTATGCTCTTCCTTTGATCAAAAACCAATGACTAGGGTAATTATGGTATAATAGGGGCCTAGAAGTAGAATGAAAGAGGTGCACGAAATGCTGTTAGAAGAATTTGATGCCAATCGACAGGCGATTATCAATCCACAAGACTTACACCAACCAATTGAAGGATTTCCCAAAGTAGTCATCTCTTGCTTTTCAAGAGTAACTTTTGCGCGCCTCCTTGAGAATTATGACCATGAGGTCATTGCAAGAACCTCCATGGCCAATTTTGAAGTCCTGGTCTATGGGATCACTATTGGAGACCAACAGATTGGTGCCTTTAATGCACCAGTTGGGGCTGCTTCCTGTGTGGGGATTATAGAGGATTTGATTCAATTTGGGATGGAAAAACTGGTGCTCTTTGGAACATGTGGGGTTTTAGACCGTGATATCGAAGCAACCTCCATTATCATTCCAACAGCTGCTCTTCGCGACGAGGGGACTAGTTACCACTATCTTCCGGCTAGTGATGAAGTGGAAGTAAACAAGAAACCCCTCCCTCTCTTCCAAGCCTTTCTGGACAGTCATAAGGTTTCCTATCAGTCAGGAAAAGTGTGGACGACAGATGCACCCTACCGGGAAACCATCGACAAGATGAAGCGACGAAAGGAAGCGGGAGCCATCTGTGTGGATATGGAATGTTCGGCAGTGGCAGCCCTAGCAGCTTATAGGGGCTTTGAGCTCTGCCATTTCTTCTACGCAGCTGACCACCTCTCGGAAGAAAAATGGGATATCCGAACCTTATCTAGTCATGAGGATTTAGATAGCAAGGATCGAATCGCAGAGTTAGCCATCCAATTTGCGCTCTTTTGGGAAAAGGCAAACTAAATGAAAGAAGCAATGATTGAACTGAAGGATTTTTCCTTCCAATACAAGGCACAGTCTGAACCAACCTTGAAAAATCTCAACTTAACCATTTATAAGGGGGAAAAGGTTCTGATTGTTGGGCCGTCTGGTTCTGGTAAGTCAACCATTGGCCAGTGCTTAAATGGGATTATCCCTAATATCTATAAGGGAACCAGTAGTGGGCAATTCCTCATTCAGGGGAAAGAAGCCTTTGATCTCAGTATTTATGAGAAATCTCACTTGGTTAGTACGGTTTTGCAAGATACAGATGGCCAATTTATTGGTTTGAGTGTCGCAGAAGACTTGGCTTTTGCTCTTGAAAATGACATGGTAGATCTGGGAACGATGAAAGAGCGTGTGCAGAGTTGGGCAGAACGCTTGGATTTGATGAAGCTCTTGGATCATCGGCCACAAGATTTGTCCGGTGGGCAAAAACAGCGAGTGAGCTTAGCAGGTGTTCTGATTGACGAAAGTCCGATCCTCCTTTTTGATGAACCACTGGCTAATCTAGATCCCAAGTCGGGTCAGGATATTATTGATCTGATCGATCAGATTCATGAAGAACAGGGGACGACCACCATTATTATCGAACACCGTTTAGAGGATGTACTCTACCGTCCTGTCGATCGGGTTATCTTGATCAATCAAGGTCAAGTTCTCTTTAATGGGAGCCCAGATGAGTTGTTGAGGACGACACTGCTGGCTGAAAATGGGATTCGAGAACCCCTCTATTTAACAACTCTTCGCCAGCTAGGGCAGGATATCGATCAATTGGAGCATCTAGATCGTCTAGAAGATATCGAACTTACTGGTGTGAATCGTTCCATTCCAGAAGCGACCTTTACTAAAACTGGTGAGACGGAAGAACTATTGAAGTTGGAGCAGATTTCCTTTGCTTATCAAAAGGATCATCCGATCTTAAAAAATATTTCCCTCAGTATACCTAAGGGGCAGCGCTTAGCGATTGTCGGGAAGAATGGGGCAGGGAAATCAACTCTTGCGAAAGCCATCTGTGGATTCATTACTACAGAAGGGCAATACACCTCTAGAGGTGAAGATATCAAGCAAGAGAGTGTCAAGGAACGGGCAGAGCGAGTCGGCTATGTCCTGCAAAACCCCAATCAAATGATTTCGAGCAATATGATTTTTGATGAAGTCGCTCTAGGTTTGCGCTTGCGGGGGATATCGGAAGAAGATATTAAGGAGCGTGTCTATCAAGCACTGAAAACTTGTGGTCTTTATGAGTTTCGTAAATGGCCGATTTCTGCTCTTTCGTATGGACAAAAGAAACGGGTGACCATCGCCTCTATACTAGTTTTAGGACCAGAAATTTTGGTCTTGGACGAGCCGACAGCAGGTCAGGACCAGCGCAATTACACTGAAATCATGGAATTTCTAGATAGTTTGCAAGAAAAAGGCCATACCATTGTCATGATTACCCATGATATGCAACTGATGTTGGATTATTCTGATCGTGCCCTTGTAGTATCAGACGGACAAATTCTAGCAGATCTCTCACCTGCAGAGCTGTTCACTCATCCGGATATTTTACAAGAGGCTAATCTCAAAGAGACTTCGATTTTTGCCTTAGCCAATCGATTAGGAATGGATCCCTTGGCGCTAACGCAGTTTTATATGCAACAGAAAGGAGTAGGTCATGAAGCATCGATTAGTCGGCTACCATGAGGGGACGAGTTTTCTTCATCGCCTTTCAGGTGCGAGTAAGTTACTCTTTCTTCTTTTTGTATCTCTTGCCGCCATGTTGAGTTATGATACCCGGCTCCTTCTAGGAATTGGTGTGGGCGCCTTGCTTTTATTCTCTACAGCTGGTATTCGATTTCGGGATATTTCATTTGTACTTGCATTTGCTTTAGTTTTTGCACTGTTAAATGTTGTCATGGTCTATCTCTTTGCCCCCCAGTATGGTGTAGAGATCTACGGGGCAAAGACGGTACTGATGAAGGGGTGGGGCTCCTATAGTATCACCTCGCAGGAACTCTTTTATCTTTTTAATCTAGCTCTTAAGTATGTCTGTACCATACCTCTAGCCTTGATTTTTTTGATGACGACCCATCCTAGTCAGTTTGCTTCAAGCCTCAACCAAATTGGCGTATCTTACAAGATTGCCTATTCTGTCAGCTTGACTCTGCGTTACATTCCTGACGTACAAGAAGAATATCAAACGATTAAATTGTCTCAGGAAGCCAGAGGGGTGGAGTTGTCCAAAAAGGCCAAGCTGATCAAGCGGATCAAAGGCAATTTGCAAATCATCTCTCCCTTAATCTTTAGCTCACTTGAGCGGATTGACAGCATTTCTACGGCTATGGAATTACGTCGCTTTGGTAAAAATAAAAAGCGGACCTGGTATTCTCATCAAGCCATGGAAATGAAAGATTATGGGATGATTCTATCAGCCTTAGCTGTTCTGGTCTTGAGTATTGTCCTGATCTTTGTCAATCAGGGACGTTTTTACAATCCATGGAGGTAATGACATGTCAGAAACGATTTTGGTAACAGGAGCTTCAGCTGGTTTTGGTCAAGCGATTTGCCGTCGCTTAGTAGCAGATGGATACCGTGTGATCGGATCAGCTAGACGCATTGAAAAATTACAGGCTCTCCAAGAAGAGCTGGGAGAAGCTTTTTATCCCTTGCAAATGGATGTGATGGAACTTTCTCAGGTAGATCATGCACTTGCCAGTTTGCCAAAAGATTGGGAGAGAGTGGATGTTTTGGTCAATAATGCTGGCTTGGCCCTAGGCCTCGCCCCAGCTTATGAAGCAGAGGTCGCAGACTGGCTGACCATGATTCAGACCAATATTGTCGGCTTGACCTATCTGACAAGGAAAATCTTGCCCCAGATGGTGGAACGAAATGATGGCTATATTATCAATTTGGGCTCTACAGCAGGAACTGTGCCTTATCCAGGGGCAAATGTTTACGGGGCATCCAAGGCTTTTGTCAAGCAATTCTCCCTCAATCTTCGGGCGGATCTAGCTGGCAAAAAGATTCGTGTCAGCAATATTGAACCCGGTCTTTGTGAAGGGACAGAGTTCTCTTCTGTTCGCTTTAAAGGAGACGAAAAACGGGTAGAAGCCCTCTATCGTGATGCCCATGCCATTCAACCTGAAGACATTGCTAACACCGTAGCTTGGTTGATCCAACAGCCCAAGCATGTCAATGTCAATCGGATTGAAATCATGCCGGTTTCCCAAACCTTTGGTCCTCAACCCGTTTATCGTGATTAAAAAGAGAAGCAACCACTCCACAAGGGGTTGGTTGTTTTTTATCTTCCCTCTGGTATAATAGAAGGCAAAGTAAGGAGAAAAAGATGACAGCTGCGTTAATTATTGGTTCTACAGTTTGTGATGTGATGATTTACTTGGATCGTTTGCCGAGTCGTGAAGGAGATGCCCATATTGATCACCAGCAATGGTCTGTGGGAGGTTGTGCCTTTAATGTCGTTAATATCCTTCATTTTTTGTCGCAACCCTACCAGTTTGTCTCGCCAGTCGGTTCTGGGATGTATGGTGATTTTATTCGGAGAGAGTTGAAACAATTAGGGATTTCCTCTAGCATCTCATTAGAAGGGGCCAATGGTTGCTGTTACTGCTTTGTAGAGTCTGATGGTGAGCGGACCTTCTTATCAGACCACGGAGTGGAGTATAGCTTTCAAGCAGAGTGGCTAAAAGAGATTGAGACAGATCGGTTTGATTACATCTACTTATGTGGCCTTGAAGTCGAGGAGCCAACTGGTCTTGCATTGGTCCAGTCTGTTTCGCAACTAGAAGGCCAGGTGATTTTCGCACCTGGGCCACGTGGACTCTTGATTCCAAAGGATCGACTGGAAGCAATTTATGATCTGCATCCGATTCTCCATGTTAATGAGGCTGAAGCACTGGCTTTCTCAGGGTGTAGAGAGATCCAGCCAGCCATCGAATACTTGTATCAGAGAACGGGGCAATTGGTCATTGTCACCTTGGGTGAAAAAGGCGCGGTTGCCTATGATGACAACTGGTATGAGGCAGACGGTTTTCCAACAGAAGTCGTCGATACAGTAGGCGCTGGAGATAGCCATGTGGGAGCCTTCATATCCGCCCGTTTAGAAGGCTTAGACATTGCGCAAGCCTTAAGATTTGCCAACAAAGTCTCTAGCCAGATTGTTGCAAGTAAGGGGGTTCATCTGACAAAAGAGCAGCAAGAAGCCCTGCGAACAGAATTGAAACAAAAATAAAAAAGAGAGTGGGACAGAAATCGGTAATTCATTAGAATTCGATTTCGTCGTCCCACCTCCGCACAGTTGAGTAGGGCTGTAAAAGCTGATGAAATCAGCGTAGTAGAGCCCACTCAACCACTGCGTCTTG
>JAGZZN010000036.1 GCA_018377375.1 Streptococcus parasanguinis | reverse complement strand
CAATTCCTTCTCTAGTTCTTTTAGAAAGGTGATTAAAAATTGATGGCGACTTTCTGCCATTTGTTTGGCAGTCTCCGTGTTCATTTCATCTTTTAAGAGGAGCAACTTGTCGTGGAAATGTTGGACGGTATCAGTAAGGGGTCTCCCTTTGTGGCCACCATAGGAAAAAGTTCGCACAATTCCTACAGCTCCTATCGCATCGAGCCGGTCTGCATCCTGGACAATCTTGCCTTCTAAGGTTTCTGGATGTTTACCGCGATTTTTGCTGAAAGAAACAGCATTGATTACCCGACAAATCTGCTCGATTTGGTTTTTAGGAGTACCGATCTCTTCTAGAAACTTACGAGCATTCGCATGATTCTCTGTTTGAAACAATTTATCATCATCAGCATCGTGAAGAAGAGCTGACAAGCCCACTATCTCCAGATCACATGGCCCTTCTGCTTGTGCGATTCTCATAGCATTAGTATAGACGCGGAGGGTATGCTCTACATCATGGCCATCCGCTCGATCAGCAAATAAGGTTTTCACATACTGCTTAGCAGCAAGAATTCGTTCTTCCATCATCGTTCTTGTCCTTTGAATAATCTATGTATAGTTCTATCTATTCATTTGGGCTAGTTATGGAGAGGGGCAGTTTACTTTAAAACCACCTATCGGTGGTTCTTACTTCTTCTTTTGTGGGAAGAGAGGAAGGCCTAGGGTCGCGATTTTCTCAGCGGGAATCTTCATGCCATCCTTGATCCATTTGGAGATGACAGAGACAATGGCTGAGCTCCAGAAGGAATTGAGGTAGCTGCCAGCGCCATTTGATGAGCTGCCATTTCGTTTTTCTAAAAAGTCATAGACTGCCTTGGTCAAGAGCCGTTCAAAATTGTAATCAATGGCCAGGCTGATAATCTTAGCTTCTTTCTTAACTTCCTTAAAAAGATAGACCCAGACTTGGTAGAGATCTGTCTTGAGGTTGTAGCCATCTAAAGACTTGGTAATCTTTGCGATACTAGATTGAAAGATAGACTCTAGAATCTCTTCTTTTGATCCATAATTGCGGTAAAAGGCCGCGCGAGAGACCCCAGCACGCTGAACCAGCTCAGAGATGGTGATCTTTTTCAGATCTTTTTTCTCCAATAGTTGCAGGAGAGAGATTTCGATGGATTCTCGTGTAATCGTATTGTTTTCTTGGTTAAATCGTTTGAGATTTTCCAAGGATTTCTCGGATATTTTTCTTTCTGCCATAACATTTACTTTCTATCTGTCTCACCTGATGTTATCTGCTTGGATAGCATGGTACTTCATGATATAATTGTAAAAGAAGACAAACTACTTGTCAATGTACATTTTTATACAATTATGAGGTATGAACTGATGAAATGGAAAATTATTGCGGATTCAGGCTGTGACTACCGCTCTTTGGACAACCTGGCACCAGATACGGAGTTTGTCAGTGTCCCACTGACCATCCAAGTGGGTGATACCATCTATACAGATGATGCCCAACTCAATATCGATCAGATGATGGAGGAGATGTATGCGACTGCGACTGCATCTAAGTCTGCCTGCCCAAGTCCGGATGATTATATGAAGTCTTTTGAAGGGGCGGACAATATCTTCGTTGTTACCATCACAGGTACCCTTTCTGGTAGTTACAATAGTGCCGAGGTGGCCAAGAAAATTTATCTGGAAGAGCATCCGAATACCAATATTCACGTCATTAATAGCTTGTCAGCTGGGGGCGAGGTGGACCTAATCGTTCGCAAGCTCAACCAGTTGGTCGCTGAAGGTCTCGATTTTGATCAAGTGGTTGATGTGATCACTACTTATCAGTCTAAAACTAAGTTGCTCTTTGTTTTGGCTAAGGTCGATAATCTGGTCAAAAATGGGCGTCTCAGCAAATTGATCGGAACGGTTGTCGGGCTCCTCAATATCCGTATGGTTGGGGAAGCTAGTAAGACAGGTACCCTCGAGTTGCTTCAAAAAGCACGGGGCCAAAAGAAAGCGATCAAGGCTGCTTTTGATGAATTAATCAAGGCAGGCTATAATGGCGGACATATTACCATTGCCCACCGCAACAATGAAAAATTTATCGAGCAATTCTCTGAATTGGTTCGTGAAAAATTTACCCGTGCAAACATCGAAGTCCTTCCTACTTCTGGACTTTGTAGTTTCTACGCCGAAGAAGGCGGGCTCCTCATGGGATATGAGATTTAAGTTACCACTAAAAAGAGGCTAGGACAAAAGTCCTAGCCTCTTAATTGTTTTTGGATTGTCGAGCAAGACGCAGTGGTTGAGTGGGCTCTACTACGCTGATTTCATCAACTTTACAGCCCTACTCAACTGTGCGGAGGTGGGACGACGAAATCGAATTCTAACGAATGACCGATTTCTGTCCTACTCTCTCTTTTTATTCTCCGATCTCTTGGTAGAGAGTACGGATTTTTTTGCGGTAGATGGTAGAACTGATCCCAGCTCCGATTAGCAGGATGACACTATAAAGGATCACAGCCAGCAGGGTGCTGACGGAATGATAGGTCCAAATGAAGCTAACAATGATCAAGAGAAACATCACAAAGAGAAAGACAATCAAGAGGATAGACTGAAGAGCTGCATTTCCACGATGACGGGTCATCAACTCTGTAATATTGGTCCAATTGGTACTAAAATTTTGAAAATCTTTGACATAGTCTCGAATGCAGATCGGAATGGTGGTTACGACCCAGATCAGCAACATGGCAAGGATGGCCATGGGATGCACGCCAAAATAGAGACAAACACCAACCAGAAGAATGACAGGAAGAATGGATTGCACCAGATAGAGCAACCAAAACTTCATAAAGAGATAGCGCTTGAAATCAATAGGGAGCGATCTCAAGTACTCAAAGTTTTCACGCTCCAGCGAAATACCGATACTGGTCAATCCTCCAAAACTATTAAAAACACCGATCAAGAAGGCAACAAGGGCCAGTGGTACCAGATACTGGGGTGTCAAGTAAGGACTGAGGCCGCCGATATTTTTCGATGCTCCTGTTGCTCCACTAAGCAAGAAAATGTAAGGCAGAATACTCATCATCAAGAGAACTTGCACCATAAGGGTTCCATCGGCTAAGAGTCTGCGATGATACTGAATGACAAATCGTCTAAAGGAGTCTTTCTGACCAACATGGAGCACTCTTACGCGCTCTTTGACAGTTTGGTTGGTCGCAACTGCAAGGGCTGCATCATAGAATTGTGGGATCACGATTTTGCGAACTAGGCCGATCAAGACCAAAAGCACCGCTATCCAGCCCAGAAGGCCAAGGATCGCTCCTCCCTCAAAAGGATGGAGGATGAACTGATGAAAGGCAACAAAAGGCGGAAAAAGAATGGGAATATCCGCTTCACCCGACATCTCTACCCGGTGAGTTTGGACTAGATTTAGATAAAGATAAGCGCCTAGACTGAGAAGGGAGCCGATTCCGACCATGAGATTAGAGACCAAGGTCGTGTGTTTTTTGAAAAAGAGGGTCTTAGTGATCAGATGAGATAGGATGATCGTCGCTAAAAAGAGAACGGCTAAGAGAATTAAAGCACAAAAGATTCCCAGCAGGATCCCTAACGGATTGAAACCACCTGCTTGGACAGGGAGGATCAAAAAATAGCTGACCAAGGGAAGGATAGCCATGAGAAGGGTCAAGATGACCGAGATACTCTTTCCAGCAATGACTTCCGCATCTGAGAAGGCATAGGGCCGGTAAAACTGGAGGTCCTTGCTTTCATAAAAGACATTGTAAAAACTCATAAAGCCTTGGGAAATGGTCATCAAGGAAAAGAGGGAGACCATATTGACAAAGAAGGCTGGTTGGTTTACAAAATCATAAATGCTAAAGAGCAAGCCAAATATGACGAAATAGAAAAACCCTAAAGAGAGATAGTTCAATACCGATCTACGGGCAACATTGAGTTTGACGTCCGGTTTTTTGGCCTGTTTGGCACGTAATTTTGCGATCTGGGCGGGCTGACTGGCATAGATGATATTGACATTGACCAGCTGTTGAATGATCTTAAGACGCATGATCGCCACCTTCTTCCTTCCGCCCCGCTAGACTGAGATAGATACTTTCCAGGCTTTGTTCTGGATGTTGTCCCTTCAATTCCTCGATCGTCCCATAGAAAATGAGATTTCCCTTTTTCAGAATAGCAATTTTATCACAGAGTTGTTCGGCTACTTCTAAGACGTGGGTAGAGAAAATAACGGTCTTTCCGCGCTCCGCATGTTGGCGCATCATTTGTTTTAAATCGTAAGAAGCCTGCGGGTCCAATCCGGTCATCGGTTCGTCCAAGACCCAGATATCTGGATCTGATAAGAGCGCTGCAATGACGAAGACCTTCTGGCGCATCCCATGTGAAAAGGATTCAATCACTTCATAGCGGTGACTCTGAAAATCAAAGATCCTGAGAAGCTCTTCCAAGCGTTGATCACAGTCCTTCTGACTCATATCATAAGAGGTCGCAACCAGCTCCCATAATTCATTAGCTGTGAGACGCAAGAAAAGATCCGGCGAATCCGCCACATAACCGATCTTCTTTTTGATCGCAAGCCGATGGCTATAGAGGTCCTGACCGTCCACTTCAATCGTCCCAGTGGTTGGGGTAATCACACTGACCAAACTCTTGATGGTTGTGGACTTACCGGCTCCGTTGTGGCCAATCAAGCCGACAATTTGTCCATCTTCGATGGTCAAGTCCAAGTGGTTTAGGGCAATGTGCCCATCGTAATCTTTAGTAACTCCGTGAAATGTAATCATGTTAACTCCCTAATTGATCCTCGTTGGGACCGTTTTTTCTTATTCTGTTGATAAGCGATCATCGAAATGATAGAGCAAATCTAGCAGATAGGTTGGAATGGTCGCCAAGAAATCTTCTTGGTAGACCCGCTCTCCTCGCTTATGCAATTCTTTACCCCAGGGCCCGAGATTGATCGCTGGAACCTGAATTCGAGCAATTTTATCCAGATCCAGATCATAAATTTGAGCCGGAGTGGCCAGACTATCTAGGACGACTTGATAAGAGGCCACATCCTTTTCCAAGGCACAATAGCTGGTGTCGTTAATCCCCATAAAGTATTCTTCGACTTTTAAGCTATAGCCTCTTTGGTCCAGATACTGGCGGTAATCCTCGATCAAGGACTCGATTTTGAGTTCTGTATTGTCCAAAAAGCGACAATTCATAGAAGGATAATATGGGGGCGCAAAACCAATGACCACCATGGGATCCTTATCTCCGAGAAACTCAAGGAGTCGCTGGATTTGTTGGATTGCAAGGCTCTGGTAGCTGGTCCCATTACGAAAATCGTGTTCCGCTTTTTGGTTAGAAGCTTCCCTAAAAGCTTGGTAACCTTCTATGGCTTGGCATCGTTCCTCTAGTTCTTGATAGGTGATGACTTTTGGCCTTGCAATCATATGGTCTTGGCCAGCCTTATCCTGCAAGTGCTCATACTTCTTGTAAAAGGCATCCAAGGCCTCCTGACTAAGCTCATAGATTCGTTGCAAGAGCTCTTGAGGTGTTTTCTTCAAATGCAATACACTGAAATAACCAGCCGCATACAGCACGGTCGATACATCGTACTGCTCCTTCAAATCTCTGAGATAGGACCAAGAAGGAAGGGGAGACGTTTCTCCCAACGCCTGATCTGCCAGATCGGGATGAAGATCTAGCTGACTTGCGATGGCTACTAAGAGCGACAAGGCATTGATCCCTTTAAGGGGCTCCTTCATATGGGACAAGACGCCTTGCGCCACAACGACTGGCATGAGTTTGCCGACTGTGCCAATGTGAAGGACCTTTTCTTTTCCTACTTCCGATTCAAAGGGCTCTGAATCCACTGCCAATACATAATTCAGATCAAACTTTTCCTGCAAATCTGTGAGGAGGCCCAAAGCTCCCCGCATCCCACGTGAATAGGATTCCTCGTCTCCAACAGAGAGATAGAGCAGATTGACCTGACCTTCTGTGGGGTCTGCTGCATAGGCTTCCAGAACCCCCAATTGCAGGGCTAGGGCTGCTTTCATATCGCAAGACCCTCTGCCAAATTTCCACTCCCCAGAAGCTAAATCTTCCTGCATATCAGGTCGCATATCCAGTGTTTTCAAGGCTTCTGCTACTTTATCAGAATCGAGTGCGATCCCTGCTAAATTTCCATAGTCTTCTAGATCGACTGTATCATGGTGGTGGAAAAGAATAACTGTGTTTCTCTTGCCCTTATCGACCAAGGCCCAATTGACCGACCGATGCAAGTGATCCTGTGGCACCTGATAGCGCCCAAACTGGTTCGAATGTTCCTTGAAATAGGGGGTCTGGGCAAGCCGTTGATCCAGGTAGGCCTCAATTCCTTGCTCGGTCTCAGTATTGGTGAAGCTTGGAATCGCCAAGGCTTCGGTAAAAATTGTTTCGATGCTCTCTCTATTGGTGGTTTTCACTTTCTCTCCATCCTTCTTTTCTATTATTCATCTTTGTGAGCTTTGCCAAGTGACAACAGGCTGGTGAGCATGAGTCCTAGGAAGCCAAAGAGAGTCCAAGGGCTTGTTACTTGACCTGTTTTTGGAAGGCTTGGTTGGCTTGTCGCTTCTATCTTATCTTTATCAGCTCTTTGAGCCAATTCTTGTGCCGCCTCTTCTTTTTGTTCCTTACGGAAGTCCATCGGATCTCGACCGTGGCTTGGTTTTTGAAGAATTTCAGAAGTAGCTGGATTGGTTGGCGTCATTAGATTACTTGGAACAAATGGTTTTTCTGCTTGATCTACTGGACTTGGGTCTTGTTCAGGATCTACTTTTGGTTGAATGGTTGCAATTGGCAAGATCCGATCTGCCAATGACGCATACTCTGTATCTTTTTCACCTGGTTGATAACGGAACAAGAGAGACCGACTGTCTTCTACGATTGGAATCGTTGCAGAAATAGAATCTGTCTTGAAGGTCACTTCATAAGGATCTGCAAAATAGATGTAATCCGGATCATAGGTGTGCAAACTCAAAACCAGTCGATGGCCTTTTTTCACTGTATAGAGATTTGGTTGCAGATACATGGTGTAATCATGATATTCGTTTTCTTTCAGATCAATAGAATGACTAGAACTTGCTGAGTCATAGCGAGATGCTGGATTAGCCAAATTCATCCAACCACGCGCAATCACCACACTCTTAACCTTGTGGGTCTTGTAACGTTTGAGAGGCAAGGTTTCAAGGTTGCTACCATTCCAGTAGCCTGTCTCATCGATCGTTTCCTTGTCCAATGTGCGTGTGCTGTAACCGTCTTTGTCATAGGTGATTTCTTCTTTGACCACATCAAAGTCTTCGTCTGAGACATCCATCAAGGTCGCAGTGACATGGGCATGGTTTTTGTCTCCCTTGACAAAAGCAGCGCTAAAATGCACAGGAATATGGCCTTTGATGGTGACATCTTGGTCGACTGGTGCTGCATAGGAAGCCGCTACTTCTGAGGAATGGAAGGCCGCATCTTGGTTACGTGTAGTCCAGTTATTTCCCGTACCATAGTAATCACCGGTTACTGTCACATCCTCCCGTTTGGAGTAGATTCGAGCAGAGATGGCATTGTTGGTATCCCATTTATCAAAACGACGCCATTTACTTGGATCTAGATTGTCCTGAGCCGTTACCTGTGGAAGGTTTTCAATCCCATTTTCAATACCGTAGAGGTAATGGCTATACCAGAGATTCATCAGGTCATTAAAGGCTTGGCCTGCGACTTCTGTCCCTGACCAACGAGTAGATGGATAGATGTGATTGCCCTGGTGGAGCAAGACCTTGGCATTGATTCCCGCCTTCTTATAGGCTTCTAACATGAGTTCAAAATGTTTGGGTTTAACATTGTCATCATTGAGCCCTTGGATGATGAGAGGGGCTGCTTTCAAGTTGGCTGCGTTGAGCGTGTAGTCGCGTTTGGCATATTCTTCGTTATAATTATGACCATCCTTGTGTTGGAGCTCATTGAGCTTGGTAATATAGGCTGCATAGTAATCCTTGACCTTGTCCCAATCTTCTTTATCAAGTATTCGACCTGAGGTATAGACAGATAGCCAAGATAGGTCATTGGAAGCTCCGGTATCAAGAGGAGATCCTTGGCTGTTGAAATGGTCATACCAACTAGCAATCCCTGCAGCTGGCACAATGGTCTTGAGGCCTTCTACCCCAGTAGAAGCTACACCAAATGTTGTCGTACCTGCCCAAGACAAACCAGTCATGGCGACGTTTCCGTTGGACCAGTCCGCCTTGACTTCCTGGTTGCTAGTCTTATCTGAGTAAGCTTTGCGTTTGCCATTGAGCCACTCAACAATATTTTTATAAGCTGCGACTTCAAGGTCAGAGCCGGTCGTATTGATCCCGTCTGATCCTTTTGAGCCCAAACCACTGCTGGTCACCACTGCATAACCACGAACTAAGAAATAATTGTACCAGTTGAGATTTTCGTAATCATAATGCGTATAATCTTCAGAGCTTTCACGCGGATTGACGTAGTACCAATCCTTTGGATCAGTCGCTTTGGCTACTTCTTCTGTCGTAACAGTCTTGGTTGCTTGGCGTTTGGCAGGTTTTTCATAGAGCTTGGCCATATCGAAGTTTCCACCTTCTTTGAGACCAATTCCCTCTAAGGTACGCTCTTCTGTCGTTCCTGTTACATAAGGGCTGGCTTCAAAGATGGTCGCAGCTTTATAGTCCCCATTGACAGCAGCTTTTGGCACCTGCACAAAGGTCTTGACCAAGTCAGGCTTGCCGTCTCCATCCGTATCATAATCGGTTTCCACATAGACAATATAGCGAACGATGTCACTCTTGTCATAGGAGTAATGCTCCGGATCGTCTCCTGGCGTAAATGGGAAAATAGGTTGTGCTTTGCCATTCAAAAAGAGAGGGGTCTTCTTATCCGCGCGGTAAGCTGCTCGAAGCTGTTTGGCTACATCAACCATTGAAGTGAGATTGGTGACCGGAGCAGATCCCTCCACTCCTTCCTTGACCATCCCTAGGCTCTTGGCAAAAGCTAATCGGTCTTTATCAGTAGATCCGACTTGATTTTCCTTGATTGAAGCCCAGTTCAATAGTTGATTGACTGCCTCCGTCACAGTGACTTCTTTTTCACGATCCTGGTCGGTTACAGTTGCACCAGTAATTTCAGCCAAGTCTCCTTGGGTTACTTTTGGAGTCGCGCGCTCCTCTTGACTGCCAACGGTAGGCGTCGCAGGCGCAGGGCTTGGCTGATTGGCTAGAGTGGACTCAACAGTTGGGGCGCTCACTACCGCTGGACTTGACGCAGGTTCTTCATGTAGCTCAGTCGTCGGAGTAGTTGTCGGATCGGTTGGCGAAGTGGTTGGTCTGTTAATTTCTGAAACCTCTTCCACTTTTTCAGGCTGTACGGTCTCTTTAGTGTCTCCTTGTGTTGAGGTCACTGTTTCAGTAACTTCAGGACTTGCCGTAGAAGGAGTAACCGTCTCCTCAGTAGTTGTGCTACTTACTTGGTCTGCTTGCACATGCTGGGCGAGTACAGCAGGACTAATCAGTAAACCTGCAACGAGTAGAGAAACAAGAGTTGTTTTTTTCATAAAATGGTCTCCTTTCACCATTTTCAAAGTCAGTCCTAGCGGAACCCGACTCTATTTTTTTATATTCTCACTTTATTTCTTTCATGTATGCGATTTCTTTTTTAGAAAGGGCTTGCTTCCAGCGCAAACGTTTGTGGCATCCAACTATTTTTGGTAAAATAGGGACATTCACATGAAAGAAGAAATAACGATGGAAAATCAAACCTTAATGCAATATTTTGAGTGGTATTTGCCTGCTGATGGGAACCACTGGACGCGTCTTGCTGAAGATGCGCAACACTTAGCAGACTTGGGTATTCATAAAGTCTGGATGCCACCTGCCTTTAAAGCTACTTCTAACAATGACGTTGGGTACGGAGTCTATGACCTCTTTGATTTGGGCGAGTTCGATCAAAAAGGAACGGTTCGCACCAAATATGGCTTCAAAGATGATTATCTTCAAGCTATTCAAGCCCTCAAAGATGCAGGGATTCAACCAATAGCCGATGTCGTTCTCAACCATAAAGCTGCTGCAGATGGCTTAGAGGAATTCGAGGTCGTTGAGGTCGATCCGATGGATCGAAACAAGGTCCTCACTGAGCCCTTCACCATTCAAGGATGGACCAAATTCACCTTTGATGGCCGAAATGGCGCCTATAATGACTTCCACTGGCATTGGTACCACTTCACCGGTACTGACTACGATGCTTCTCGTAATAAGAATGGAATCTACCAAATCCAAGGGGACAACAAAGGTTGGGCTCATGGAGATCTGGTAGACAAGGAAAACGGAAACTACGATTACCTCATGTATGCCGATATCGATTTCAAACATCCCGAAGTTGTTGAAAATCTCGACCAATGGGCTGAATGGTTTATCGAAACGACAGGGGTTGAGGGCTTCCGTCTGGATGCAGTCAAACACATAGACTCCTTCTTTATGAAGAATTTCATCCATAATATCACCAAAAAATATGGAGAAGATTTCTACGTTTTTGGTGAATTTTGGAATGGCGACACAGAAACCAACGATGAGTACTTGGAAAGCATTGACTACTTGTATGACTTGATCGATGTAGCCCTCCACCAAAATCTCTTCCGAGCTAGTCAAGAAGGTGAAAATTTCGACCTTCGAACTATTTTTGACGGAACACTAGCGCTCAATCATCCTGAAGAGGCTGTAACCTTTGTGGACAACCATGATACCCAACGAGGGCAAGCCTTGGAATCTACAATCCAAGAATGGTTCAAGCCTGCAGCCTATGCCTTGATCTTACTTCGTGAAGCTGGTTTGCCTTGTGTCTTCTATGGAGACTACTACGGTATCGAGGGCCAATTTGCGCAAGAAAGTTTCCAAGAGGTCCTCGATCGCCTCTTATGGGTTCGTAAAGATCTGGCCTATGGGGAACAAACAGACTACTTCGATGATCCTAATTGCATCGGTTGGACACGCTCAGGTACAGAAGAATCAGCACCAATCGCCTGCTTGGTTTCGAATAACCAAGCTGCTACAAAAGTCATGGAGATCGGCTCATCCTACTCAGGCCTCACCTACTATGATGTCCTAGAAAATTGTAGCGAAACTGTCCAAGTTCAAGAAGACGGTACTGCTGAATTCCCAGTGGCAGAACGCTCCGTCAGCGTCTGGGTAGCCCAAGATACAGAGGGCCAATAACCTTTATATGTAATTTTCTCCTAGGATCGACATCTTCCTAGGAGAATTTTTTTCCTGTAAAAATTTTATAGGAAATACAGTTTCATTTTAGCACTATAAGAAAGCGCTGTCAATGGGTGTCGCGTCTATTTAAAAGAAATAAAGAGCATCAAAAAACTCGTTTTCCAATATGGAAAACGAGTTTTCATTTTAGCTCAATTCTGCAATGATTTCTTTCAATTGGGCTTTCGTATGAACTCCAGCCACTTGTTTGACAACTTGTCCATCTTTTTTAAATAGAAGAGTTGGGATCGACATGATACCGAATTGACGTGCTGTATTTGGATTTTCATCTACATCCATCTTACAGATTTTCAAATCATCTTCATGTACTTCTTCTGCCAACTGATCCAAGATTGGAGCTTGCATGCGGCATGGTCCACACCAAGTTGCCCAAAAGTCAATCAAGACAAGTCCTTGGCTGGTTTCTTGTTCAAAAGTTGCATCTGTGATTACGTGTGCCATATTTCCTCCTTTTTCAGTAGTGACTACTGATTCTGCATTTCTACTTTTATTTTACACTAAAAGATGTCATTTTAGAAATATTTGCTACGGGGAGTCCTTAGGCATCTTCTCTCTTTTTGCGCCAAAAGATAAGGCTTGAAGCTGTTAGGCTGATCACACCTAAGAGACCCAGAGCATGGTCTTTGCTCCCTGTTTGAGGTAGCGTATGGTCTGCTTGCCCTCCTCCTACTGCAGGTGTCACTTCTTGAGGATCTTCTGCAAATTCTTGTGAAACAAATTGAGGTCCATAAGATACAGCTAGTGTAAGATGAGATTGCTCTTGTCTTGCTGATCCTGTTTGCATCTGCTCTTCTTTTTCAGGAAGAGTTTGGTTTGGTTGAACAAAGTATTCTGGGCTTGGTAGCGTATATTCTTCCTTGTAGTGCACTTCTGGAGCGACTAAAGCAGCTCCTTCTATTTCTGGCAATTTCGCATAGTCAGTATCTGTTGCACTCGGTACATAGGCTGCCTTTTGGGCGCGGGTCTTTTCAACAATTGGAATCGCAGCCTGGATAGAATCTGTCTTGAAGGTCACTTCATATGGATGCTCCACAGTTAAATCAGACGGGTCATAGGTGTTAAAGACTAGAGCTAACTTGTGACCTTTCTTAACCGTATAGAGATTTGGTTGGAGATAAACCGTGTAATCGTGGTATTCCCCAACCTTTGGCTCGATGCTTGCGCGAGAGCTTGCTGAATCGTAGCCAGACTCAGGGTTCGCAAGGTTGATCCACCCTTTTGCAATCACCTTGTACTTGGTCTTGATGGTTTCGTATTCGGCAACAGATAGGTTGCTTAAATTGCTTCCCATCCAGAAACCGTCTGCTGTTTTATCTTGCTTGACGCTACCATTTCCTACCACGTCAAAGTCCTCATCTGCCACATCTACCAAGAGAGCGTTAATTTGGAAATTCTTTCCTTGACCCTTGGCAAGAGCTGCCTTGAAATGAACGGGGATGTGGCCCTTGATCGTAGTGTCCTCAGTAACATCAGAAACGAAGGTCAGATTGGCCTTAGAGGAGGCTTTGCTGACTGTTTCATTACGGTTAGCGATCTCAACACCTGCAGCCGCATAATCACTAGAAATGGTTTCTTCTAGCCGTTTCGAGCTTGCATTCAAGAAGAGACGTTGACTGCTCTTCCAGTTATCATAGCTGGTCCACTTGCTTGGATCATAGTTGTTTTGAGCTAGGACCGCTGGCAAGCTTTCGACGTGATTGTCCACTCCGTAGAGGTAATGGGTCAGCCAGGTATTGAGCAGGTCATAAAAGTCCTGACCATTGGCAGTGATGCCGTATCCCCGTGACATAGCCGCTGGATAGACGTGATCTCCTTGGTGGAGATAGAGCTTGACATCTTGTCCTGCTTTCTTGAGGGCATCGTACATGAGTTCAAAGTGTTTGGTCTTGACATTGTCATCATTCAAGCCATGGACGATCAGGGCGCTGGTCTTGAGATTTTCTGGATGAAGGGTATAATCCCGCTCCTTCCAGACATCGCTGTAGTTACGATCATGGGCGTACTGGTTCTTGTTCAATTGGTTGATGTAGTTGGAATAGTTTTGCCAAATTCCTGCCCAGTCGTCTTGGTCCAGCATCCGTGTGCTAACGTAAAGGGAGAGCCATGAAAGGTCACTATAAGGTGCATTACCAAACTGGGTACCTTGGCTATTGAAATAATCATACCAAGAGGCTATTCCTGCTGCCGGAACGATGGTCTTCAATCCTTCTACACCTGTCGCTGCCACACCAAAGGTCGTAGTTCCAGCCCAGGATAAACCGGTCATTGCGACATTACCCGTTGCCCAGTCTGCCTTGATTTCGACATTGCTAGTCTTATCAGTGTAGGCTTTGCGTTTGCCATTGACCCATTCGATGATATTCTTAAAGGCATTGATTTCGAGATCAGACCCCGTCGTGTTAAATCCTTCTGATCCCTTGGTACCAAGTCCAGCGCTCGAGATAAAGGCATAGCCTCTAACTAAGAAATAGTCGTACCAGTTCAGATCTTCGTAGTCATAGATATACTCGTAGGGACTGTAGTAATACCAATCAGATGCCTTGGCTTTTTTGGCTGCTTCTACTGTTGTTTCACTGCTTACTGGATGTCTCTTTGCAGGTTGGCTATGCAGTTTCTTCATGTCATAGCTACCGTCCGTTGGAAGCCCCAAACTTTCAAGGGTCACATAGTTTTCATCGAGCGTCCCCGCTACGTAAGGGCGCGCTTCCAGAATAGTGGCTGCCTTAAAATCACCTTGTGCTACTACTTTTGGTAATTGAACAATGGCTTTGACTAAGTCAGGCTTGCCATCTGCATCGGTGTCATAGTCCGTTTCGACATAGACTGGGAAGCGCACAATTTGGCTGTCTTCATATTTATAGTCTTGGTCTTCTTTTTCTCCCGTCGTATAAGGGAAAATCGGCTGGGCACGACCATTTAAAAAGAGCGGGCTTTTCTTTTCAGACCTGTAGGCATCGTAGAGTTTCTTAGCTGTTTCGTACATCTTGGCCAATTCTGGCTGACTAACCTTACGAGTCAGATCATCAGATTTTTCAATCAAGCCTAAACTCTTGGCAAAGCGTTCGCGATCTGCTTGGCTTTGGCCCAATTGGCTAGGATCTGTTGCTGCCCATTGAAGTAAGCCATTAACAGCATCTTGCACTGTCAACTCTTTAGTAGCCTGATCACTTGCAAGGGTCGAACCTGTGACTTTTGCCAAATCCTGACTTGTTGCCGGTGCTTCTGAAGTAGGAGTGGATTGAGGTGCAGCTTCCCTGCTTGTTACTACTGGAGTTGCTACTGGAACAGTTGGATCACTTTGTCTTGAAAGTTCCACTGATGAAGGAGCTACCTGATTTACAACTGCCCCCCGATCCAGCGATGCCTCATTCGAGCTTGCAGCTTCTTCACTAGTGGCAGTACTTGTGTCACTTGTTGTCGGTCTTGCTTCAGTAGATGGAGCATGGACCACTTCTGTCGATGGGGCTAGTTCTTCCGTTTGTTCGTCTGCCGCTGCTACTTGATGCAAGACCATCGGTGCGATCAATAAACTTGATGCGACAATGGAAACCATTGTTTTCTTTTTCATGTCAATCTCCTCACTTTTTGTAATCAACACTCCTATTATACTATGTAAGCGTTTTTAGATCAATTAGATATTCAAATGATCCCACAAAAAACCGAGGCATCAGCCTCGGTTATCGATTCTTATTTGACGTGTTTCTTAAGATCTTCTTGAGCTTTTTGGTTAGACTCTGCTTGCTCTTTCTTCCATTTTTCAAGAGCTTTGTTGTAGTCTTCGGTTGTAACAGCCTTGTCTTGAAGCTTCATGCCTTTATAGACAACGTTGTCTTTCCCTTTACCACCAGTCCATGCAAATGGAGCTGAGAATGGTTCGATACGTGTCAAGAATGGACGTCCAGTTGATGAAGAAGTTGGCATAACAAGGGCGCTATCAGTCAACCAAGCTTGCGCAGCCGCATATTTTTCATAGCGTTTGTTGACGTCTTGTGTTTCAGCACCAGCATCTTTGATCATCTTTTCAAAGTCGTACAGACCAACTTTTTTAGCTGCTTCATTGTTTTCACTTGGGTCAAATCCAAGGAAAGTCTTAGTATTTTCACCAGATGAAGCTTTCAAGATATCCATGTAAGTTGATGGGTCTTGGTAGTCAGGGCTCCATCCAACATTATCAGAGAGATCCCAGTCTTCGCCAGCCGCATTTGGCGCAAAGAGGGTCACATTTTGAAGGTCTTCTTTCGAAAGCATTTGGATATCGATGACGACATTTTCTTTACCAAGCGCTTCTTCAACTGATTGTTTGAAAGATTGCACCCGTTGAACTCTTGATGGAGTGGTTTGGTCCACAGGCATATCGATGTGAATTGGGAATTTCACACCTTCTGCTTCCAAGGCAGTCTTCGCTTTTGCGAACTCTTCCTTCGCTTTCTTCGCATCGAAGAGACCGTTTTGACCATCATCTAGTTTAGTAGATTTCCACTCATCTCCATAGGTATCCAATTGTGTTTTCACCATTTCACCGAAGGTCTTGCCATCAGCTTGGACAAATGTTGGTGGAATGTAGAGGTTACGGATGATCTTGCTTGCTCCGTCTTTTCCGTTCAATTGAGCAGCATAAGCTTCACGGTTGAAGGCAAAGCTGATCGCTTGACGGAAGTCCTTGTTCAAGAGGGCTTTCTTAGTAGATTGTTTTTCCTCATCGGTCTTCTTAGCAGTGTGTTTGTAAGATTGACGATCGATATTAGTACCAATCACATAAGAAGCGGCATCTTGAGGAGTATAGGTGATTTCATCTTTGAATTCTTTAGCTTGCTCTGAGAAACCAGATCCAGTTGGGAAAAGTTTTGCCAAGCTAAGAGCATTTTCACCGAATGATTTGGCCAATTTACTTTGGTCTTGTCCATCGTAGAATTCCAATTTTACATCAGAGATATGAACATTGTCCTTGTCCCAGTAGTTTTCATTCTTGGTCATCTCGATAGATGATTTAGAAGTGAAACTCTTCAAGATGTATGGACCATTGTAAAGAAGGGAGCTAGTATCACTTGCTTGAGCGAATTTATCCCCTTTTGATTTTACGAATTTTTCGTTGACAGGGAAAGTGATCCCAAGGGTCAATTTAGAGTTCCAGAAAGATTCTGGTTGGTTCAAAGTGATTTGAAGGGTATGATCATCAACCGCTTTAATTCCTACAGCAGAGAAATCTTTATTTTTCCCGCTGACGTAGTCATTCAAGCCTTTGATAGAATCTTGGATGATGTAGAGCATTTCTGATTTATTATCAGCTGCATATTTGATCCCTGTGACGAAATCTTTAGCTGTGACATCTGCGTACTCTTCACCTTCAGAATCATACCATTTAGCATCATCACGAAGTTTATAAGTATAAGTCAAGCCATCTTGGGAAACCGTCCAATCTTTTGCAAGAGATGGAATCAAGTTACCGTATTTGTCATTTTCAAACAAACCATCAATCAAGTTTCCTGTGATATCGTGGGTTGCTGCTTTACCAGATGTGATATAGTTCAAGTTTTCAGGCTCCGTCTCATAGACATATGAGAATTTTTGGCCGTTGCTTGAGCTAGATGATTTCGAACCACCAGAACAAGCCGCTAGGATACCTGCTGAAAGGAGAGCAACTCCCGCAAGTGCAATGACATTTCTTTTTTTCATGTAAAACTCCTTAAGAAATTTTAAGTTTATTTTAAGATTATACCACAAAGATTTTCAGAAGAAAAGGAATTTTCAGAAAATTTTAGTTTATAAAAAAAACTACTCCGGAGAGTAGTTATCAATTTAACTTTAAGACTTATTTGAAAAACTATAAGGACTAGATATTTTATAAAAAAACTTCTTATGTTATTTTCTAAGAAAAAACATTGTTTTCTTTCTAAAAATAGTTCACAAAAGTAGATCCAATTTTTAATCTACTAAGTCGCTCTTGAGGTAAGCATCGACCATGCGCTCTGTTGCGACTACAGAATCCAAGTGGGTCCGCTCATACGAGTGGCTAGACTCGATCCCAGCTCCAAGAAGAGCGTGTTTCACTTCTGCTCCTGCGCTCATGGCTGCAGAGGCATCTGATCCATAGAAAGGATAGATATCCAACTTATAAGGGATTTCTTGGTCTTTTGCCAAGGCTACCAAATGCTGACGGAATTCGTAGTGATACGGTCCAGAAGCATCTTTGACACAGATGGATACCGTGTATTCATCCGTCGCTTGGTCATCTCCCATAGCTCCCATATCCACTGCCAAGTATTCAACCACTTCAGACGGGATACTAGAATTAGCCCCATGCCCCACTTCTTCAAAGACTGAAAAGGCAAAGGTAGTCGTTACTGGCAATTGGATCTGTTCTTCCTTGTAGGCGCGCAGAAGATTCAAGAGAATCGCTGCACTCACCTTGTCATCCAAGTGACGAGATTTAATAAAGCCGGTATCTGTCACAATGGTCCGTGGATCAAAGCTGACAAAATCACCCACTTCAATGCCAAGTGCACGAGTTTCTTTCTCATTGGTTACTTTTTCATCCAGACGGACTTCCATATTGTCCTGGGTCCGCTCGACAGTTCCCGCATCCTTGTAAACATGGCATGAAGTCTGATGGACCAAAATCGTTCCAGAATGGGTCTTTCCTGAATTGGCTACATGGACTGTACAATTTTCCCCTTCAATCATATTCCAAGGGAAACCACCGATACGGTCTAGCTTGAGGCGACCATCTGCTTTCACAGCGCGGACAATAGCCCCCAAGGTGTCCACATGGGCTGTGACATAGCGTTGCTTGTCTGTGATCACACCAGGCACGGTCACATTTACCCCACCCTTAGCAGTCCGAGTTACTTCATACCCAAAGCCTTCAATGGTTTTGACCAAATAGTCTGCGATCTCCCGTGTAAAACCGGTCGGTGAAGGAATGGCTGTCAATTCCTGCAAATAAGTCACTGTCTGATTCATAATGCCTCCAAATGTGTTTTTCTTTATTCTAGCATGAAATAGGTGGAATAGCTAGAGGAGAGGTTACAGGTTAGAGTTTTTCAACTCTTCCCGTACTTGCATTAGGAGAAAGCCAAAGTTCTATTTATATTTTCAACACATTTTGGTAGAGATTCATTTAGTGCACCTAAAGTAAAAAAAGAAACTTGTCCACAATTAACAGTGTCTAAACAAGTTCCACGCAGGCTATTTCAATGGTGATACATAATCATCTGGAAGTTTGCCTCTCCAGTCAATCCACATTTGCTCAGCAATCGGAATTAATCTTTTTAGCTCTTCCTGAGTAAATAATTCTCTAGTTTCAGGTATATCAATTAATGATGTGGGACTCTCTTCTATGAATCGTTTCTCACTAGCTTTCTTTTCTTCTTCCGTTGGTGGCCAACGATCATTCTGAACTTTCCAGGAAACTTCTTGGAGCGTTCTATCTCCACTCTCTAATAAGGCAAACAGCTCATTTGGTAATTCATAGACAACTAACCAAGAAGCTACGGTTCCTTCTTCTAAAACCAAATAATACTTGTCCTCATCTCTCCATATATGCTGACCGTATCCTTTTACCTCTTCAAACTTGGTAACATCTTCCCATTCTAGTTTTGTTGGTTTCATTTTATACCTTCCTTACTTAAGTGGTGATACATAATCATCTGGAAGCTTACCCATTGATTCTATCCATTGTTCTTCCGCTTTGGGAATAAGTATTTCAAGTTCTTTGTTACTAAAAAGCAACTGATTTTTACGGTTAGAAATCAACACAATTGGCTTTTTTCTAGCTCTATCTTTTCTAATTTCGTTCTTTTCTTCTTCCGACGGTGGCCAACAGTCATTTTTTAACCTAAAATGAATTTCTACTAGTGTCTTTTCTTCAGATTTTAATAATTGAAATAGTTCTAATGGTAATTCATAGACTACCCGTTGTTCAGCTATCCCTCCTTCATCTGTAACAAAAAAATATTTCTCTTGATATTGCCAAATATGTTGTCCATACCCTTTTATTTCTTCAAATTTACTAACATCTTCCCAGCCTAATTTACTATGTTCCATGTATGTTCTCCAATCTTTTCACTAATATCTTACATTACACCTTCAGGAATATCTCCTGTTGATCATTGTAACTATCTAGTTGACTGTTATACCAAACCCAGACTGTTAAAT